>NZ_DASZTJ010000065.1:0-9961 GCF_035548235.1 Rhodopila sp. | reverse complement strand
CGCCTCGCCGGATTGCAGGGTGAAGCCGATGACCTGGGCGAAGCAATGGAGTTCCACGTCGGTCTGCACGTCATGGCCGCGCATGAGGTCGACGGCGGCCTGCCAGGCCTCGTCCATGTCGCCGCCGGCGCCTTGGAGCATGAGCATGGCGAGGTTGTACAGGACGGCGCGGACGAAGGCTGTGGGGAGGTCGAGGAGGGAGATGGGCATGGGGGCCTGCGGGAGGGATGGGGTGCGGTCTATTAGGTCTATATTCCCCTTCAAGTCAAGGGATTTCTCTTTAGTCCTACAGACCGGCGACTGAATCCGTCCCGTCATCACGGCGGGCGGCGTCCTTGGACCTAGGTATGATCGCGCCGCAACGGGTTGGAGGCGTGCCTACTCCGTAGAGCAAAGACTTGGAGGGTGCCGGCCCGCCAACCCACGGACCGGAGGGGGCGGGTCTACCCACCCCACGGACTGGAAGGGGGCGGCCCCACCGTCCCACGGACTGAAGGGACGGAGCCCTACCACCCCGTCGTGGTCGGTGAAACAGACCGTCCACGGATCAACCTTCGCCGACCACGACGGGCCGCAATCGCCTCCAAACGGCTGCTGTCCGGGCAGGCCGCACCAACCCCGGACAGGGACCCCTATTCCGCCGCCATCGGCAGCGCGACCGTCTCCGACAGCGCCGCGCGCAGGGCGGTGCGCCGAGCGTCCGCCTTCGCGCGATTGGCGTCCTTGACCGGGCCGAAGCCGCGGATTTCGCCGGGCAGCTCCGCCAGGGCCACCGCGGCCTGGATGTTGTCGGGGCGCAGCCTGTCCAGGATCGCCTTCAGGTCCTCCTGGTATTGCCGGACCAGGCCTCGCTCCTGCCGCCGCTCCGCCTGGTAGCCGAAGACGTCCAGCGGGGTGCCGCGCAGCGCCTTGCCGTGCCGCAGGATGCGGAACAGCGGCAGCGCGATGCCGCCCTTGATCGCGATCTTGCGGCGGCGGCCGGTGGCCTTGTCGATCCCCTGCCCCAGTGGCGGCGACAGGTGGAACACCGGGTCCTTGCCATAGCTCGCTTCGGCGTGCAGGCGGGCGACCTCGTATTCGTCCTTGTAGGCCATCACCCGGAACAGCCCTTCGGCCGCCGCGCGGGTCACGGGGCCGGGGATGCCCGACACCGCCGCCTCCCGCGCCGAGACCTTGTCGATCATCGCCTTGTAGCGTCGGGCATAGCGGCCCGACTGATAGGCGGTCAGCATCTCCATCCGCTGCGCGATCAGCGTGTCCAGGTCCTTGGGCGGCCCGTCGATCACGCCGGTCAGGATCTGTTCGGCCAACGCCGGCTGCTCCGCCAGGATGCGGCCCCACAGGAAAGCGCGCCGGTTCAGCGGCACGGCGGCGCCGTTCAGCTCGATCGCGCGCTGGATCGCGTCCTGCCCGACCGGGATCAGCCCGCGCTGCCAGGCGAGGCCCAGCAGCATCGTGTTCATCGCCTGGGCGTTGCCGAACAGCCGCTCCGCCAGCCGCACGCCGTGCAGCCAGACCGAGCGGGAGGCGTCCGTGACCTTCTCGATCGTGCGCTTGTGCAGCAGGGCGTCGATCGACAGCGTGGCGTTGCGCTTGAACTCCGCCGTCGCGGCGAGGTCGAGGTTGCCGATCACCACGCCGGTCTTGGCATTGCGCTCCAGCACGCCCGGCTGGCAGCCGACGGCGAGGTCCGCGGCCAGCATCAGGTCGGCGGCGGCGAGCGGGATGCGCACGACATCCAGCGCGGCCTCGTCGCCCGCGATCTGCACATGCGCCACGACCGCGCCGTTCTTCTGCGCCAGGCCGGTGAAGTCCAGCGTCTTGACCGCCTTGCCTTCCAGATGCGCCGCCATCGCCAGCACGGCGCCCGCGGTGACGATGCCGCCGCCGCCGATGCCGGCGAACAGCGCCCGCCAGACAGGGACGTCCGGCAGGACGGGGTCTTTCAGCGTCGCCGCCAGTTCCTGCTCCCGCCCCTGCCAATGGGCGTCCGCATCCGGCGCCGACGGCGGCCCATCCACGGTCACGAAGCTGGGGCAGAACCCTTTCAGGCAGGACAGGTCCACATTGCAGCTCGTCTGGTTGATCCGCCGCTTCCGTCCCAACTCGGTTTCCACCGGCTCGATCGCGATGCAGCCGGACTGGGTCGAGCAGTCGCCGCAATTCTCGCAGACGCTTTCGTTGATAACGACATGACGGACCGGCTGCTCCATCGAACCGCGCTTGCGGCGGCGGCGCTTCTCGGTGGCGCAGACCTGGTCGTAGATCAGGACCGACGGACCTTCGTAGTCGCGCAGGGCCCGCTGCACCTCATCCAGGCTTTCGCGCGTGTGCAGCGTCGTGCCGGCGGGCAGTTCGGACTGTTTCGGCAGGCGATCGGCTTCGTCGGCGACGATGGCGATGCGGTTGATGCCCTCGGCGGCGACCTGGTGCGCGATGCGCGGCACGGTCGGCGCGCCCTCGGCCGGCTGGCCGCCGGTCATGGCGACGGCGTCGTTGAACAGCAGCTTGTAGGTGATGCGGGCCTTGGCGGCGACCGCCTGGCGGATCGCGAGGCTGCCGCTGTGCTGATAGGTGCCGTCGCCCAGGTTGGCGAAGAAGTGCTTGACCTCGGTGAAGGATTGCAGCCCGGCGAAGGGCGCGCCCTCCCCGCCCATATGGGTGAAGGTGCGGGTGTGCGGATCGTTGTCCATCGCCATGAAGTGACAGCCGATCCCGGCGCTGGCGAAGCTGCCGTCGGGCAGCTTGGTCGATGTCTGGTGCGGACAGCCGGCGCAGAACGCGGGGATGCGGCGCAGCAGCCCGTCGGGGCGGCTGACGGCGATCGGCGCGGGCGGCGCCGGCAGGTTCAGCCCGGCGGCGCCGAGGAACGCGGCCATGCCGCCGGCGACGCTCTCGGGCGACAGCTCCATCAGCGGCGACAGCAGCTTCTGGCCGTTCGGCATCGTCTTGCCGCTGACCTCCGGCCGCTGGTCGGCGGGGACGTGATAGAGGATGTCGCGGATCTGGCTCTCGACGAAGCCGAGCTTCTCCTCGATCACCAGCAGCGCGCGCTTGCCGCGGGCGAAGTCGCGGATGCCGTCGGGTTCCAGCGGCCAGGTCATGCCGACCTTGTAGATCGCCAGGCGCGGATCGCGATCGAGGCCCATGCGGCGCAGCGCGTGCAGCGTGTCGTCATGCGCCTTGCCGACGGTGATCAGCCCGAACGCGGCGTCGCTGCCGCCGCTGACGACGCGGTCGATGCGGTTGGCGCGTGCCCAGGCGAGCACCGCCGGAAGCCGCTCGTCCAGCATCCGGCGTTCCAGCTCCGCCCGGTCGGCGGGGAAGCGCAGCGCGTGGTCGATGTTCAGCCCGTGCGGCGGCAGGGCGATATCGGGTTTCAGGAAGTGGTGTTCGGAACGGACGATCGCGGTCGAGGCCTGCTCCATCGTCTCGGCGGTGGTCTTCATGGCCACCCAGACGCCGGCGAAGCGGGACAGCGCGTATCCGGCCAGGCCGAGATCGATGACGTCCTGCACCGAAGCGGGGTTGATCACCGGGATGAAGCAGTTCTGGAACACCAGCTCCGTCTGGTGCGGATAGGTCGAGGAATGCGCGCCATGGTCGTCGCCGGATACCGCCAGCACGCCGCCGTTGCGATGCGTGCCGATCATATTGGCGCATTTGAACGCATCGCCGCTGCGGTCGACGCCCGGTCCCTTGCCGTACCACATCCCGAACACGCCATCGTATTTCGGTCCGGGGAAGCCGCCGAGTTCCTGCGTGCCGAACACCATGGTGGCGGCGAGGTCCTCGTTCACGCCGGGCTCGAATTTGATGTCGTGGGCGGCCATCAGCTTCTTCTTGACCCACAGTTCGCGATCCAGCCCGCCGAGGGGCGATCCGCGATAGCCGGACACGAAGCCGGCGGTGTTCAGGCCCGCGACGCTGTCCAGGCGCCGCTGCTCCAGCAGCAGGCGCATCAGGGACTGGATGCCGGTCAGCAGGACAGGCTGGTCGACGTCCACGA
The DNA here is from genome assembly GCF_035548235.1 of Rhodopila sp. GTDB lineage: Bacteria > Pseudomonadota > Alphaproteobacteria > Acetobacterales > Acetobacteraceae > Rhodopila. Next base: position 5,952 of record NZ_DASZTJ010000065.1, on the reverse strand, counting down.
AACGGGAGTCCAGGGTGATCGTGCCGCGGTCGATGCCGATGTCCATAAGGGTTCGTCCCTTCGACGGAGTTCCTCTACTGGTTAGTATAGGTATGGTGCGGCAGGAAAGCTTGCCATAGTCGGGCCGGCGCGACGCGATTTTTGGCACGACTCGCTAAGATGCGGGCGTTCAGGAGGGTGAATGGAGATCGACCGGCTGGATCTGGCCATCCTGGAGGTGCTGCAGCGCGACGGCCGCGCGACGGCGGCGGAACTGGGGGAAGCGGCGGGACTGTCGGCGTCTCCGTCCCATCGGCGGCAGAAGATGCTGGAGGAGGCCGGGGTCATCCAGCGCTATGTCGCGCTGCTGGACCAGGAGCAGGTGGGGCTGCCGATCAACGTGTTCGTTACCGTCCGGATGGCCGATCACGCGGATGAGACGCTGCGCGTGTTCGAGCGTGCGGTGGAAGCGTGCCCCGAGGTGATGGAGATGTATGAGATGTCCGGTGCCGCCGACTTCCTGATGCGGGTGGTGGCGGCGGACGTTGCGTCGTACGAGGCCTTTCTGCGCGGGCGGCTGACGAAGATTCCGGGGGTGAAATCGTTCGAAAGCTCGCTGGCGCTGAAGCGCGTCGTGTATCGCACCAACCTGCCGTTGCGGGCCGCGCGGGGCGCCTAGCGGTCAGGTCTTCTCGAAATCGTTCAGCGCCGCGTACATCGAGGAGTCGGTCGCGATCCCGGCAAAATCCTTGGCCTTGGTGTCGCCGTTGATGCCGTCGCATGTTTTCTTCAGCGCATTGAAGCTGTTGATGAGCTGCTTGCGCTTGCCGTTGAGCTGGTCCACGTCGGACGAGAACTTCTGCATGTTCTTTTTGACGCCCGTGAGGCGCTTGGTTTCATCGACCAGCGGGCTGATCTTGGTGATCAGGTCGTTGATGGAGTCGAGCACCCCCAGCTTCGCCTTGTCGCCGGCCAGTTCTTTTTTGATTTTGGTCAGGTTGGTCTTGCGTGTCTTGAGATCGTCGAGGATCTCATCCAGCTGCATCATGGGACGTTCCTTCCGCCGGGAATCACGGGCCTGTGAAAGACCTGACGAATATCGTGCGTCGGTGCCGCAATCATAACGGTTTCCAGGTTCGTCATACAACCGGAAAAATCCGCTATCCGATCGAAAAGCGTCTTCGTTCCCTAACCGGAATATCTTGTGCCGTTGGCGAAATGCTGGATCGTTACGGTTCGAGCGCGGTCTTTTGCGGACGAATGAAACGACTGCACCGTGCGAGACAGGGTCTCATCCAGGGTGAGCCCCTTGTATCGCCCAGGTCGCGGGTGGCCGGGACAGGCCCGGCCATGACGGAGGATCAAACGCGCGGCACGTCGGGCCGGCCTACGCCGTCACCCCCATGCCGCGCATGAACGCCTCCCGGATCTTCACCGGGTCGCGCTCCGTCGTGTCCCTGGGCTTCCCGCTGTCGATCCGGCAGCCGATCAGCGACGGTCCGTCCTCTTTCAGCGCCCGGGCGATCAGCTCCGCGAAGGCGCTTTCGTCGGCGGCCCAAGCGGCTTGCTCGATCCCCGAGGCCTTGGCGATCCCGACGATGTCCGCCGCAAGCTCCGTCTGCGTCTTCTGCCCGCCGGTGATCTGGTAGGCGCCGTTGTCCATGATCACGATGCACAGGTTCTTCAGCTTCCGCGCCGCCACCGTCGACAGCGAGCCCAACTGCATCAGGATCGAGCCGTCGCCTTCCAGCGCGAACACTTTCCGGTGCGGCTGCGCGATCGCGACGCCGGCGGCGATCGGGACCGCCAGGCCCATCGAGCCCAGCATGTAGAAATTCTGCGTCCGCTTGCCGCCGCAGGCCGCCCAGAGGTCGAAGTTCGTATAGCCGATGCCGCCGATCACCGCTTCGTCGTGATGCAGCATGTCCACCAGGCGCTTGGTGATGTCGTAGCGGTTCATCACCTTCGCCTGGTCCCGGTTCACGGGCTGGTTCGCCAACGATGCCATGTCCCGTCCCCCTTACTTCGCGAACACTTTGCCGCCGGTCAGCAGCGGCGACAGGATGAAGCAGACCGACGCCTTGGTCGCGACCGCCTGGACGATGCTGCGGTCGACGATGAACTCGACCTCATCCAGCCGGGTCATCGTGTGGCTTTCGATCAGCAGCGTGTCCAGCACCGGGCGCATGGTGCGGGCGACCAGTTGCTGGCCGATATTGAACTCGCCCAGCGTGCCGCGTTCGCTGACCATCATCAGCGTGGGGATCTGGAACGGCACCGACAGCGAGGCCAACTGGTTCGCCAGGGTCGCGAAGCCCGAGGTCTGCATCAGCAGGATGCCCCGCATCCCCGCCATCCAGGCGCCGGCGTTGATGCCCAGCGCCTCTTCCTCCCGCGTGCAGGCGAAGGTGGTGAAATAGGGATCGGCGTGGATGCCGTCGATCAGCGGCCGCAGGACGTTGTCCGGGACATACGTCACCAGCTTCACCTCGTGCCGTTTCAGCACATCCCGCACGATCTCGTGCCACGCTCGGCTTTCCGCCATGGCGATCCCTTTCTGTCTGGACGCCGGCCCCCAGGGCCGCCAGGGGGGAAATCGCACGCCTTGCGTGATCCGGCAACCGTCCGTAGGTAGAACGCCGATCCGGGGGAAATCATGCCTGACCGAACCAAGACCTATGACGTGCTGGTGGCCGGGGGCGGCAATGCCGCCCTGTGCGCCGCCATCACCGCACGCCAGGCCGGCGCCACCGTCCTGCTGGTGGAAAGCGCGCCCAAGGCGTTCCGCGGCGGCAACAGCCGCCATACCCGCAACCTGCGCGCCATGCACGAAGGCCCGAACGGCGTCCTGACGGACACGTATTCGGAAGAGGAATACTGGGACGACCTGCTGCGCGTGACCGGCGGGCAGACGGACGAGCACCTGGCGCGGATGACGATCAAGGCGTCGTCGGGCGTGTTCGGGTGGATGCAGGCCTGCGGGGTGCGGTTCCAGCCCAGCCTGACCGGGACGCTGAACCTGGGCCGCACCAATGCCTTCTTCCTGGGCGGCGGCAAGGCGCTGGTGAACGCCTATTACCTGACGGCCGAACGTCTCGGCGTCGAAATCCTGTACGACTCCGAGGTCGTGTCGATCAACATGGAGGACGGGTTCGCCCGCTCCATCGACATCCGCTACAAGGGATTCCCCGAAACCATCCATGCAAGATGCGTCGTGGCGTCCTCGGGCGGGTTCCAGGCGAACCTGGACTGGATGCGGCAGAACTGGGGCGACGCGGTGGACAATTTCGTGATCCGCGGCACGCCGTACAACCAGGGCAAGGTGCTCAAGAGCCTGCTGGGCCAGGGCGTCGCGCAGATCGGCGACCCGACGCAGTGCCACGCCGTGGCGCTGGACGCCCGCGCGCCGAAATTCGACGGCGGCATCACGACCCGCCTGGACAGCGTGCCGTTCAGCGTGGTGGTCAACAAGAACGGCGATCGTTTCTATGACGAAGGCGAGGACGTCTGGCCCAAGCGCTATGCCATCTGGGGCCGGCTGATCGCCCAGCAGCCCGACCAGATCGCATACTCCATCTGCGATTCGAAGGCCTTCCCGCTGTTCATGCCGTCGGTGTTCCCCGCCATCAAGGCGGACTCGATCGAAGAGCTTGCGGTGAAGATGAAGCTGGACCCCGCCAAGATCCGGCAGACCATCGACGGCTACAACAGCGCCATTCCCGCCGGACAGGTATTCGACAACCTCAAGCTCGACGGCAACCACACCGAAGGCCTGACGCCGAACAAGACCAACTGGGCGCGGTCCGTCGACAAGCCGCCCTTCTACGGCTACCCGCTGCGGCCCGGCATCACCTTCACCTATCTGGGCGTCCGCGTGAACGAGAAGGCCCAGGTGCTGATGGATAACGGCCAGCCCGCCGGCAACCTGTTCGCCTCGGGCGAGATCATGTCGGGCAATATCCTGGGCAAAGGCTATCTCGCCGGCTTCGGCATGGCGATCGGAACCGTGTTTGGCCGCATCGCCGGTCAGGAGGCTGCGAACCGTGCAAGAAACTGACGCCATCCTCACCGCCAGGCGGGAGATGGAAATCTGCAACGCCTGCCGTTACTGCGAAGGCTTCTGCGCCGTCTTCCCCGCTGTCGAGCTGCGGCGCGAGTTCTCCGCCGGCGACCTGAGCTACTTGGCGAATCTCTGCCACAACTGCCGCGGGTGTTACTACGCCTGCCAATACGCGCCGCCCCACGAATGGGGCATCAACGTGCCCGCCCACCTGGCCGAGGTGCGCGCCGAATCCTATGCCGAATACGCCTGGCCGAAGCCGCTGGCCCGCGCGTTCGAACGCAACGGCACGCTGGTCGGCCTGATGATGGCGCTGGGCATCGCGCTGGTGCTGATCCTGTCGATGCTGACGAACGACCGGTCGAGCTTCTTCAGCGCGCACGCCTCGTTCTATGCCATCATCCCGCTCTGGGCGATGCAGGTGGTCGGCATCCTGAGCTTCGGCTACGCGCTGGTCGCGCTGTGGATGGGCGCGCGCAATTTCTGGCAGGACGCCGGCCCGCGCGAGAAAGTCAGCCTCTCGGCGCTGGCCATTGCCGCCTGGGACGTGCTGACGCTGAAGAACCTCGGCGGCGGCGGTAACGGCTGCAACGACAATTCCGAGGCGTTCTCGATGCGCCGCCGCTGGCTGCACCACGCGATGTTCTATGGGTTCCTGCTGTGCTTCGCGGCGACGACGGTGGGGTTCATCTATCACACGTTCCTGGACTGGCCGGCGCCCTATCCGTTCTTCAGCGCGCCCGTGCTGCTGGGCACGGCCGGCGGCGTGCTGCTGCTGATCGGGACGGTGGGGCTGATCGCGATGAAGTTCGTCGACGACCCGCTGGTGAACGCGCGCCGGATGCTGGGCGGCGACATCGCGCTGCTGCTGCTGCTGGCGCTGGCGGCGCTGACGGGCCTGGCGCTGCTGGCCGTGCGCGCCAGCGGCGCCATGGGCTTCGCGATGGCGATCCATCTGGGCTTCATCCTGGCGCTGTTCCTGGTGCTGCCGTACTCGAAGATGGTGCACGGGGTTTACCGCTCCGCCGCGCTGCTGCGGCGGGCGGTGGAGCGGAACATGGCGGTGCTGGGCGGGGAATAGGCGGGAAGACCCTACGCCCCTTCCACGACCCCCCGCGCAACGGCGGCGATCAAGGCCAGCGACGCGGCGGCGCCGTCGTCCTCGCCCTTCTCGAAGTCGCCCTCGACCCGCGCCATCTGGTTGGTCACGTGCGCGAAGCACAACACCGGCCGTTCCCGCGCCCGGGCAAAGGCGTACAGGGCCGCGGCCTCCATCTCCACCGCCAGCGCCCCATGCGCCCGCGCCTGGGCGATCGCCTCCTCGGTCTCGCGATACGGCGCGTCCGTCGTCCAGGCCGCCCCCCGATGCACCGGCACCGCCAGCCGCGACGCGGCGGCGAACGCCCGGTCCGCCAGACCCGGATCGGCCTCGGCGAACAGCGCCGGAGGCAGGTAGTGATGGCTCGTCCCTTCGTCCCGCAAGGCCCGGTCGATCAGCATGAAATAGGGCGGCGGCCCCAGCGGCGCGATCTGCCCGGCCGAGGTGACGCTGACCAGCAGGCGGCAGCCGGAGGCGAACAACTGCTCCGCGACCAGGACGGCGAAGGGCGCACCGACGGCGAGGCCGACGAGGCCGATCGCCTGCCCGTCATGCTCCACCACGTCCATCTCGGTGTGGTAGCAGGCCCACCCGTTCGCCCGCCTCGCCCGGCCCGAGGCCCGCAGCGCCCGCACCAGATCGCCGTCGGGGTCCAGGGCGCAGATGCCCGGAACGGGCTCGTCCGGCAGGCCGCGCTGCCGGCGCGCCTCGCGCAGCAGGTTCTCGGGCCGGAAGACGGACGGCGCCGCGTGCCGCTTCGCCCCGAGAATGGTGGGGATCCGTGGGAAATCGCTCATGGATGCTCCATCGCGGG
>NZ_DASZTJ010000064.1:0-2574 GCF_035548235.1 Rhodopila sp. | reverse complement strand
ATCATCAGCCTAAAGTTCATGCGATAGTGATGACTCATTGCGGGTGGAACAGACAAAAGAAAAACACACCGGATTCATCAACAAGGTATTTTGTTGAAAAAGCGGTAGAAGTTGCGGGTGAATTTCAAGATATCTTCACCGAAGATGAGATAGGATACTGCTTTTATTTGCTTGATGATTTCCACTCTAGCGGTCGTATTAGTGGCAATCAGCGAATTCCAATTTCTCGGCTGGAGCCTGGACAAAAATTTCCCGTCGACAATCAACGACTCGAGGTCAATCCCTCCGTTGATCGGTATAAAAAGGAACTTCAGAATCTCGCGACTGATTTATGAGTGCGCGTTGACCATTCTGATATCTTGCCTGTCGGGTGCGGGTAGACTGATTTACCCCGCCAACTCCCACCAATGCTCCGGCTCTAAACCGAAACCCACCGCGAGGCGCTCACACCGTGGCCCATCTTTCGCGCTTTGCCCTCTTGGGCGAGCCGGCTGAGGGTCCAGTACATACGTTTGACGAAGTCGCTCCGGATCGCGATGTCATCCAGATTAAGGCCTTGTCCCGCACGGCGGCCACGGCCAGTGCCTCGGGAGACGTGCCCTCCGGTCCGGCCTCGCGGATACCCTCTCGGCATCGACGGGCGATCTCTCCGGCCTCGAAATGCGCGGATCGGAGGGTTGGTGGTACTTTCGGTTTTATGGCTGTGGGGCGAATCGTGGGGTCGAACAACTGAAGCGTGGCGTCCAGGTGCGCCAGATCGGCACGGGCCTCTACGATCTGCCGTTCCAGTATGGAGACCTGTCCGGCGATCTCGGCTCGCTTGTTAACCAAGGCGTTGATGACCGGTGACGTGCTCACGGCCGATATGGTATCGGAAGCAGGTCTCTACGGCCCTAGGCTTGTGGTGACGGCTGCTGCATAATACCGGGGCTTTCTTGCTAAACGCGTTGGTTAGGCAGGCGGGGTCATCGAGACGCTGGCCTCACTCGCCGCTTCGCGGATCGTCTTTCATAATAGCAGGCATGGCACGATCGACCCCTACTCCCACAGGCAGTGAATTCCGATCGGTGCCGTCGCCCCTCACTTCACCGTCTGGATGACCTCGAACCCCTCGAACTCCGGATGCCCGGCATAAAGCGGCTTGTTGTTCCCGGCATTGGCATGCGCGCGGCGGAACGCCTCGGACCGGGTCCAGGCCTCGAACACCGCGCGATCGCGCCAGATCGTGTGCGAGGCATACAGCACATGGTCCTCCTTCGCCGGCCCGCGCAGCAAATGGAACTCGACGAACCCGGGCACGTCGGCCAGGTAGGTGTCGCGGGAGGTCCAGACTTCCTCGAACGCGGCTTCCGATCCCGGCAGGACCTTGAAGCGGTTCATCGCGATGAACATGGGCATCTCCTTGCGCTGTGCCCCTAGTCTATCCGCCGCCGAGGGCGTAGGGAACCGGCGATGCCCGCGTTCCGGTTGATCCTGTCCCGCCGCCTGTGGCCGCTGACGCTGGCCCAGGCCGGCGGGGCGCTGAACGACAACCTGGTGAAGAACGCCATGCTGGTGCTGGCGCTGTTCCGGCTGCATGTCGGCGGCGCCGGGCTGTCCGCCCTGGCCGGGGCGCTGTTCATCGTGCCGTACGTGCTGCTGTCGGCCACCGCCGGCAAGCTCGCCGACCGGTATCCCAAGCCGCGGCTGACGCTGATCTACAAGCTGGCCGAATGCGGGCTGATGGCGGGCGCCGCCGCCGCCTTCCTGACCGCCAGCGTGCCGGCGCTGCTGGCGCTGCTGTTCGGCCTGGGCTGCCAGGCGGCGCTGTTCGGCCCGGTCAAGTACGGCGTGCTGCCGGAATACCTGCACCCCGAGGAGTTGATCGCCGGCAACGGCCTCATCGAGGCGACGACGTTCTGCGCCATCGTGCTGGGCACGGTGGCCGGCGGCGGGCTGATCCTGCTGCCCGCCGGCGCGGCGATCGTCGGCGTCGCCGGCCTTGCGCTGGCCGCCGCCGGGCTGGCCGGCGCGTGGCTGATGCCGCGCCTGCCGGCCGCGGACGCCTCGCTGCGCGTGGGGTTCAACCTGCTCGCCGAGACCGTCGCGGTCCTGCGCGCCAGCCGGCGGGTGCCGGCGATCTGGTCGTCGGTGCTGTGCCTGTCCTGGTTCTGGACGATGGGCGCGACGGTGCTGACGGAGCTGCCGGTGCTGGTGCGGGACCAGATGCGGGCGGAGGGATCGGTGCTGACCCTCCTGCTCGCCGTCTTCGCCATCGGCGTCGGGATCGGCTCGCTCGGTTGCGCCCGCCTGCTGCACGGCCGCATCAGCACGCGGCTCGCACCGGTCGCGGGGGCGGGGATCTCGCTGTTCTGCTGGGACTTCGGCGGCGCCCACGCGGCGGGGCTGGCAACCGTGCCCGCCGTGCTGGCGTCGGTCCAGGGCTGGCGGATGCTGGCCGATCTCGGGCTGCTGGCGGCCTGCGGCGGCGTGTTCTCGGTCCCGTTCTATGCCGTGATCCAGGACCGTTCGGCGCCGGCGGAACGCTCCCGGATGGTGGCGGCCAACAACATCATGAACGCGCTGTTCATGGTC
>NZ_DASZTJ010000063.1:0-5353 GCF_035548235.1 Rhodopila sp. | reverse complement strand
CCACCCATGACGGGAGGGGACGAAGCCGGCTCGATTTGCTCAGACGAACGGCGCCGGCTTCGCCTCCCGGAACGACGTCCCGCTCTCCGCCAGGTCGCGCAGCAGCTTCGACGGGGCCCAGCGGTCGCCGTATTGCTGGTGCCAGGCGGCGATCTGGTTATAGACCTCCCGCACGCCGATGCCGTCGGCCCAGAAGAACAGGCCGCCGCGGTAGCGCGGGAAGCCGAACCCGTGCAGCCACATCACGTCGACGTCGCTGGTGCGGTAGGCCTTGCCTTCCTCCAGGATCTTGCAGGCCTCGTTCACCGAACTGAACAGCAGGCGACGCAGGATTTCCTGGTCGGTGAAGGTCTTCTGCGGCACGCCCATCTCGGCGGCGATCCGCTTGATGATGGCGGCGACCTCGGGGTCCGGGTGCGGCGTGCGGTCGCCTTTTTCATAGCGGTACCATCCGGCGCCGGTCTTCTGGCCCAGCCGCCCCATCTCCACCAGCGTGTCGGCGATCGGCAGCTTGCGGTAGTTGGGATTGGCGGCTGCGCGGCGCTTGCGGCCCTCGGCGCTGATGTCCAGGCCCGCCAGGTCGCCGACGGCAAACGGCCCCATCGGATAGCCGAAATCCACCATCACCTTGTCGACCTGCTCCGGCAGGCAGCCTTCCTCCAGCAGGATCACCATCTCGCTGTTGAATGGTGCACGCGACCGGTTGGCGACGAAGCCATCCGTGTTGCCCGCGATCGCCGAGACCTTGCCGATCTTCCGCCCCAGCGCCATCGCAGTCGCCACCGTCTCGAACGACGCACGCGGCGGCCGCACCACCTCCAGCAGCTTCATCACGTTGGCGGGCGAAAAGAAATGGGTTCCCGCCACCCGCTCCGGCCGTTTCGTCACCCCGGCCAATTCGTCCAGGTCCAGCGCCGAACTGTTGGAATACAGGAAGGCTTGGGGGCCGAGGACCTCGTCGAGCTTCTCGAACACCGGCTTCTTGACGTCCATCCGTTCGAACACCGCTTCGACGACAAGGTCGCAATCGCGCAGGTCCTCATAGCCGCCGACGGGATGGATGCGCGCCAGCCGCTTCTCCATCTCCTCCTGCTTCAGGCTGCCGCGCTTGACCGAGGTGGCGTAGTTGTTGCGGATTTTCTCCATGCCGCGATCCAGGGCGTCCCGGGTCGCGTCCATGATCTTCACGTCGTAGCCGAAATCGGCGAAGGCCATGGCGATGCCGCCGCCCATCGTGCCGGCGCCGATCACCGCCGGGATGTGGAAGTCGTGTGGCTCCACGCCGACGGGAAGGTCGGGGATCTTCGCCACTTCCCGCTCCGCGAAGAAGGCGTACCGCAGGGCCTTCGCCTCGTCGCTGTTCTCCAGCTCCGCGAACAGGGCGGCTTCCTTGGCGATGCCCTCGTCGAACGGCAGCGTGACCGAGGCCTCGACGGCCGCGATGCAGTGATAGGGCGCAAGCTGATTGCGGGCCTTGCGGGCGATGGATTTGCGCATCGCCTCGAAGACGCCCGGATCAGCGGTCGCCGATTTGTCGCGCACGCGCGGCAGCGGACGGACAGCGGCGATCTTGCGGGCGTAGGCCACGGCCGAGGAACGCAAGTCGGCACCTTGCGGCAGGACTTCGTCGAGGATGCCGAACGTCAGGGCCTCGGGGGCGGGGACGTGGCGGCCGGAGGTGATCATGTCCAGCGCCACCTGGACCCCTGCCAGCCTGGGCAGGCGCTGCGTGCCGCCGCCGCCCGGCAGGATGCCGATCTGGACCTCCGGCAGGCCGACTTTCGCCGAGGGGACGGCGATCCGGTAATGGCAGGCCATCGCGTTCTCCAGCCCGCCGCCCAGGGCATAGCCGTGGATCGCGGCGACCACCGGCTTGGGACTGGCGTCGAGCACGTCGTAGGTGCGGCTTCCGATCGGCGGACGCTTGCGGCCGGTGCCGAAGCCCCGGATATCCGCGCCGGCGATGAAGCTGCGACCGTCGCCCATCAGCACCATCGCCTTAACGCCGGGATCGCCGTTCGCCCTGTTCAGGCATTCGATGATGCCGTCCGATACGCCGGGACCCAAGGCATTGACCGGGGGGTAGTTGACGATGATCAGGGCGATGTCGCCGTCCTTTTCCAGGCGGACAACTGGGGCGTCGGTCATGGCTTGGCTTCCTCCGGTTCTCCGCCGGACCATAGGCGGCGCTCGGTCCGTCGTCCAACGCCGGGGGATGGGGCAGCGCGGGCCATCGTTTAGGCGAGTTATCGTTGCGTATTTCTACTTATAGTAGTATGTCAGAGGCATGCTGAGTGGCTTGGCGCAATTCCAGGTTTCCCGCCTGACGGGCTTTCTCCGCGGCTGGAGAGGGCTCGGCCGCTTCTGGACGATCACCGGCGGCCTGTTCGCGGCGCTGCTGGCATCGCTGCAGCTCGCCGGACCGCCCCCGGCGGCCATCGGCGCAGCCCCTGCCCCCTTGATCGCCCACCGGTCGAAGCCGACCGGACCGGTCCGGCCGCGCGTCGCGCTACTGGTGGGCGGCATCGGCCTCAGCCTGGCCGACAGCGTCGCCGCGATCGACCACCTGCCCCCGGCGGTCAGTTTCGCCGTGATGCCGGGGTCCGGGAACCTCGATCGCGTGCTGCCGATGATCCGGCGGCGTGGGCACGAATATCTGCTTTCGATCCCGATGGAGCCGCGCCGCTTTCCACTGGACGATCCGGACAGTGCGACGGCACTGATGACGACGCTGGCCGACGGGGAGAACGCCGCGCGCCTGCGGACGATCCTGGGCAGCGTCTCGGGCTATGTGGGCGTGACCAATGTGCTGGGACCGTTGAAGGGCGAGAGCCTGATGAGCGCCCCCGACCTGTTCGGCGCGGTGCAGAAGGAAATCGCCGGACGGGGCCTGTTTTTTCTGGAAGCCGGCACCCAGCCCCTGGCAGCGAAGGGGCGGCAGGCGGATGCGGTCCTGGATGACGATCCGGTGAATAGTGCGACGCTTGATGCACGCCTGGACGCACTGACGCATATCGCGCTGGACAAAGGCGCCGCCGTGGGAATTATCACCCTGCCGCGCCCGGTGACGCTGGAGCGGGCAGCGGCCTGGAGCCGAGGCCTGGACGCCAAGGGCGTCGACCTGGTTCCGGTCGGCACGCTGGCGTCGTTCTAAAGGAGTCGGTTTGAGCGATCTGCCCTATCGGCGCAACGTTGGCGCCGTCCTGTTCAATGCCCACGGCCGCGTGCTGGTGGCGCACCGCATCGGCATGCCGATGAAGGACGGCCCGGATGGCGGTTGGCAACTGCCGCAGGGCGGGATCGACACAGGCGAGGACCCGCGGGACGCCGTGCTGCGGGAACTGGCCGAGGAAATCGGCACCGCGAATGCCGAAATCATCGGCGAGCATGTGGATTGGCTGACCTATGAGCTGCCGTCGCACCTCCTGGGTGTCGCCTGGGGCGGACGGTATCGCGGACAGAGCCAGAAATGGTTCGCGCTGCGGTTCCTGGGGGACGACCACGATGTGCGGCTGGATGCCGACGATCACCCGGAATTCGACGCTTGGCGCTGGGTGGAGTTGGCAGCGCTGCCCGCGCTGGCGGTCGGGTTCAAGCGGCCGGTGTACGAGGTGCTGGCGGCGTCGTTCCGGCGGTTTGCGGCGTCTTCTTAATCTCGAGCTGTTCGCCTACTCCGTCCGCGACTCCAGACCTCCCTCAACGTCGCCATGATCTGATTGAAAAGTCGTGGCGGAAGGAACCCATAGGCGAACTGGTCCCTAGAACCCGGCAGCGGCCGGAGATCAAAGCCCGGCCAAGCGAATTCGTTGATTTCGTCCAATATGACCCACGATCGTTCGGGATCCAGGCCGAGATGACGCTTCACGGCTGCCGGCAGTTCCACGGCCAAGGAAAGATCGGCCGGCTTGCTGTGGGTTACAGGAACAACACTGACAAGGGTGATGTCTGCATCCGTTGAGGCCGCTGCCAAAACGATCACGCACGGCCGGTTCTTCCGCCCCTCCTCGTTTCCTGCTCGGTATTCATGATGCCATAGATACGTATATGGAATGACGAGACCAAGCTGCGGTTCTGGGATCGCCATCGGCGGATCGGGCTACTCTCCGTCCAGCAAGGCATCGAGGTGCTCGTGTTCGGCCCCCATCCGGCCGGCTGTCATCCGATCGATCTCGTCCCCGGTCATATCGGCGACAGAACGGCTGCGGCCACCGAATGCCTTGAGGCGCTGCAGCTCCTCATATTCGACGACCGAGATAAAATAGCCGGTGGGACGACCATGGCTGGTCACGGCAACCGGTTCCCGCTGTGCGATCTCTCGATACTGGCCGAAATTGCGGGCGAATTCCGTGGCTGGAACTTCGCGCATTGGCGCCCTCATTCAAAGTACGGAATTTACGCTAATTGCGTATTTGTTTCAAGCTCGCGCTCCTGCCTCTACAGCACCGCTTCCGCCACCACCCGCATCGCCTCCACGCTGGCGCCCTTCAGCACCATGGTGCCGACATGCCTGTCCTTCGCCACGGCCTTCCAAGCCTGGAGCCGGTCGCGAATCCGCTCCGCCGGGCCGACGAGGGAGATGGCGTCGATCAGCGCGTCCGGCACCGCGGCCGCGGCCTCGGTCTTCTTGCCGTCCAGGTACAGGTCCTGGATCGTCTTCGCCTCGGCCTCGAAGCCCATCTTGGAGACCATGTCGTTGTAGAAGTTCTTCGACCTCGCACCCATGCCGCCGATATACAGCGCCAACTCCGGCCTGACCGCGTCCCGGCACGCCGCCACGTCCGGGCCCATCTTCGCTCGGACATAAGGCGCGGTGTCGAAACCTTCCATCGTCTTGCCGACCTTGCGGCGCCCCTCCAGCGTCGGGCCAGTCACCACCTGGGGTGCGTCAGGTGAGAAGAAGATCGGCAGGTTGCCGTCCGCCGCCTCGCCCGCCACGCGCAGGCCCGCGGGGGTGATGGAAGCGGTGAAGAACGGCACGTCCGGATTGCCATGCGCGATCGAGCGCAGCGGGCGGCCCAAGCCGGTGGCGTCCGGTCCGGCATAGGGGATCGTGTATTGGTCGCCGTGGAATTCCAGCGGCTTTTCACGCTTCAGGATCTCCCGGATGATGGCGATGTATTCCTTCACCCGCTGCAGCGGCTTGCCATAGGGGACGCCGTGCCAGCCCTCGATCACCTGCGGACCGGACGGACCGACGCCGCACAGGAAGCGGTTGCCCGACAATGCCTGCAGCGACAGCACGGTCGTTGCCGCGCAGGCGGGCGTGCGGGCGGGCACCTGCATGATGCCGGTGCCCGCCTTGATCTTCGTCGTCCGCGCCAGAATCCAGGCGACCGGGGTGACGGCGTCGGTG
>NZ_DASZTJ010000062.1:0-9198 GCF_035548235.1 Rhodopila sp. | reverse complement strand
CGGAACTCGAAGCGGATGCAGCCGCGTGGCTGGCGGAGGAGGCGGTCGCCGAGACCAACCGCCGCACCGGACGGACGGTGCTGATGTGCTACGAAGGGCAGGGTTCGGAGCTTTCCGTGCCTTGGGCCGGGACGCTGGCGGCGACCGAGGCGGCCTTCGCCACGGCGCACAAGCGGCTCTATGGCTTCAACCTGACCTCCCCGGTGAGGCTGGTCACGGTCCGGGTGGACGCGGCGGGAATCCTGGACGCGCCGGCGCGGTCGATGCTGCCGAGAGGGCAGGGGGCGAAGCCGGCGGGCCATTCGGAGATACACCTGGAGACCGGAGCCCGCCAGGCCGCGATCTACGATCGCACGGCGATGGGGGCCGGGGACTGGTTCAACGGACCGGCGATCGTGACGCAACTCGACGCAACGACGCTGGTGCCGCCGGGCTGGCGTGGGACGATGCACGAGACGGGGATGCTGGTGCTGCGGCGCGGGGAAGGCGGGTAAGTCTGCTCCGTCAAGCCAGAAAGCGGCCTGACGGGAGACCGGAGATGGGAATGGGCAGCCCTGACCGAAGGGAAAGACCGACCGGACCCGCCCCTACGCCAGCCGCGCGCGGCAGATCGCTGATAGCCGTTCGGCCAGGAACACCAGGACGAACACGATGATCAGCAGCAGGGAGACCTCCCGGTACTGAAACAGGTTCATCGCCGTCAGCAACTGAAACCCGATGCCCCCCGCGCCGACGAAGCCCAGCACCAGCGACGAGCGGATGTTTTCGTCCAGCCGGTACAAACCGATCCCAGCCACGGCTGGCAGGACCGTCGGCATGACGCCGTGCGTGAAGACCTGCAATCGGCTCGCACCCGTCAGCGACAGGGCGTCGATCGGGGCCATATCCATGTTCTCGATCGTTTCGGCGAACAGCCGCCCCAGCATGCCGAGCGAGTGGACCGCCAGTGCCAGGCCGCCGGGGAAGGGGCCCAATCCCACCGCCGTCACGAACAGCAGCGCCCAAACCAGGTCCGGCACCGCGCGGGCGAAACCGATCAGGCCGCGCGCCAGGTGATACAGCCAGCGCGCCGGCGACACGTTGGCGGCCGCCAACACCGACAGCGGCAGCGCCAGCACGATGCCGCCCAGCGTGCCGAAGATCGCGATGTCGATCGTTTCCAGCGTCGGCCAGACCGCGTCCGGAAGCTTGGAAAAATCAGGCGGCGTCGCACGCCGGATCATGTCCACCATGCCGTGGAACCCGGTGATCAGGTCTTGCGGCCGGGCCTGCACCACGATCAGCGACTGCACGACGATCGCCAGTCCGAGCACGACGATCACGCTGCGGATCGCGATGCCCATGGAGGTCAGCATCGACGCCCGCACCGGGGCCAACCGGGCGGAACGAGACTGGCCGAGGCCGATATCCTGGATTGGGGTGTCCGCCGCGCCGCTCATGCTGCCCTCTTTTGATAGAGTTCCTGAACCTCGTCCGAGGAAACTCCGCCGGTCGGCCGGTCGAACACCGCTCGGCCAGCCCGCATGCCGACGATCCTGTCGGCGAACCCGAAAGCGAGGTCGACCTGGTGCAGCACGCACAGCACCGCGAGGCCGTCGTGCCGCGCCAGCCGTTGCAGCAGCCGCATGATGTCCGTGGCGGCCTCGGGGTCCAGGCTGGCAACCGGTTCGTCGGCCAGCAGCACCGAGGGTCGCTGCATCAGCGCCCGCGCGATGGATACGCGTTGCGCCTGGCCGCCCGACAGCGTGCCGGCGCGCTGCGGCGCCAGGTGCGCGAGCCCAACCTGTCCCAACGCTTCATACGCGGCAGGCAGTTCGGCGTTGGGCAACCCGCCCAGGGCGGTCCACCAGGTGCGGTTCCGGCCCAGCGCGCCGCAGGCGATGTTGGCAATGACGCTGCGTCGGCGGACCAGGTTGGCCTGCTGCCATATCATCGCGAGGTCCATCCGAGCGGACCGGAGCGCTTCGCCTTCGAGGGAGACAAGGTCGCGGCCGTTCAGCCAGACCTGTCCCGCCGTCGGCTTGACCGCCCTGGTGATCGAACGCAGCAGCGTGGTCTTGCCGCAACCGTTCCCACCCAGGATGACGACCAACTCGCCTGCCCGAACCTCGAGGTCGAGGCCGCGGAGGGCCTCTGTCCCGTTCGGGTATCGCATCGCCAGGCCACGCACCCCCAGGCGCGCGCCATGGGACCCCGCGGCGGTGCCGGCGCCGATCAGGACAGTTTTTCCAGATCGATGTTGAGCGTCTTCACCAGGTCGCGGATGCCGTCATAGGCCGCGTCGGTCTGCGGCACGAAACGCTGGCCGCCCAGGCCCATGATCTTGCGGTCAGCCTCGGGCAGCGAGGACAGGTCCAGCGTTTGCAGCGCCGCGATCAGCCGCTTCTTGAAGCCTTCCGGCAGGTCGCCGCGAACGGTGATCGGATCGGTCGGGATCGGGTCGGACTTCCACAGGAAGACGATGTCGCCTTCCTTGTAGTGACCGCGCTGCGTGGCCGACTCCAACTGCTCGCTGTTCAGCTCGCCGGCATCGACCTTGTGGTTGTACAGCGCCTCATAGGAAGCGGTGTGGCTGCCGGCGTAGAGCGCCTTGATGTCCTTGTCCGGATCGAGACCGGCCTTGCGCAGGCCATAGGCCGGGAACAGATGGCCCGAGGTCGATGCGGGATCGGAGAAGGCAAAGGTATGGCCCTTGATCTCGGCCACCGTCTTGATGCCGGTGTTGGGCGTGGTCACCAGGCTGGCCCAGTAATGATCCGGTTTGCCATCCTTGTCGGCGAAGGCGGCGACCGCTTCGGCCTTGGCGACCTGGTGCGCGAGGACATAGCCGAGGGGACCGAACTCGCCGACCTCCAGCTTGCCGTTGCGCATGGCTTCGATCTCGGCGTTGTAGTTGGTGGCGACGTAGACCTGGACGTCGCAGCCGATCTTCTCGCCCAGCAGCTTGCCGATATGGCCATAGATCGGCACCAGCTTGGCCGAGGTATCGAACGGTTCGACGCCGAACCGGACAGTGCCCCCGTTGGGGCAGTCGGCATTGGCGGCGAACGCCGACGGCGCGGCGGCAGCGGCTGTGATGGCGGTGGCCATCAGCATGCAGCGGAAGGTGAGCTTCACGTCGGTCCCCTTGGCTTGATTGGTTGCAAGCCTCTTAACCGCGGGGGCGGGGCGGGGTCTGTGACGTGTTCATGAACTTGGGCCGCCGCGGGGCGTGGCAGCGGATGACGTCGTTACTTGTCGGAATAGATGCGGAAGTTGTGGGGTTTCCGCCGTCACGGCCCGGTTTGACCGGACCATCCTGGGCCCCCGGAAAAAGATGGCCCGGTCAAGCCGGGCCGTGACGGAATGGCAACGAGCCTATCGCGGCAGCGTGCTTGTCCCCATCAGGAACTGGTCCACCGCCCGCGCGCATTGCCGGCCCTCGCGGATGGCCCACACCACGAGCGACTGGCCGCGGCGCATGTCGCCGGCGGAGAACAGTTTCTCCCGCGAGGTCTTGTACTCGACCGTGTTCGCCAGCACGTTGCCGCGCTGATCCAACTCGACACCCGCCTGGGTCAGCAGGTCGCCGCGCCGGGGACCCAGGAAGCCCATCGCCAGCAGCACCAGGTCCGCCTTGATCTGGAACGCGCTGTTCGGGACTTCCTTCATCGTCATCCGGCCGTCCGGGGTGCGGTCCCATTCCGCGCGCGCGCAGTTCAGCGCGGTGATCTTGCCGTTTTCCCCGACCGCGGACTTGGTCAGCACGGCCCAGTCGCGCTCGCAGCCTTCCTCATGCGCGTGGGACGACCGCAGCTTGGTCGGCCAATCCGGCCAGACCATCGCCTTGTTCTCCCTCACCGGCGGCTTGGGCATGATCTCGATCTGGGTCACCTTGGCCGCCCCCTGACGGAGCGAGGTGCCGATGCAGTCCGACCCGGTATCGCCACCGCCGATGACGACGACATGCTTGCCCTTCGCGGAGATCGTGCCGGCGGGTGCGGCAACGGTTTCGTCGTCGCCGGCATCGCGCTTGTTCTGCTGGGTCAGGAAGTCCATGGCATAATGGATGCCGTCCAGGTCGCGGCCGTCGACATCCAGGTTGCGCGGCCATTCGGCCCCGCCGGTCAGCACCACAGCGTCGTACTCGGCCAGCAACTGGTCGACGGTGACGTCCTTGCCGACCTCGACGCCGGTCTGGAAGGAGACGCCCTCGCCCGCCATCTGCTTCATGCGGCGGTCGATCAGGTGCTTTTCCATCTTGAAGTCGGGGATGCCATAGCGCAGCAGGCCGCCGATGCGATCCTGCTTATCGATCAGTGTCACTGCGTGCCCGGCGCGGGCAAGCTGCTGCGAGCAGGCCATGCCGGCAGGGCCGGAGCCGACGACGGCGACCCGCTTGCCGGTCGACATCTCGGCCGGGATCGGCCTGATCCAACCCTCTTCCCAGCCGCGATCGACGATGGCGCATTCGATCGTTTTGATTGTCACCGGGTTGTCGTCGATGTTCAGCGTGCAGGCGGCCTCGCAGGGCGCGGGACAGATGCGGCCGGTGAATTCCGGGAAGTTGTTGGTGGAATGCAGGTTGACGCAGGCCTGCTCCCACTGCTCCCGGTACACCAGGTTGTTCCAGTCGGGGATCTGGTTATTCACCGGACAGCCGTTGTGGCAGAACGGGATGCCGCAATCCATGCAGCGTGCCGCCTGGCTGTTCAGCGCCTCGGCGGACAGCGGCTTGATGAATTCCTTGAAGGTCTTCAGGCGCTGTTCGGGTTTCTCGTAGCCGCGGTCCTGGCGGTCGATTTCGAGAAAGCCTGTGATCTTGCCCATCTTCGTCTCCAGATGCCCGGTCGCCGATTGCCGGTCGGGGGCATCGTTATCGTCAATCGTTTCCTACGCTGCGTGTCATGGCCGGGCTTGGCCCTGCCATCCACGCCTTTGGCTCTCTCAGCCCCGCAAGGTGTGGATGGCCGGGACAGGGCCGGCCATCACGGAGAGGACGTTACTCCGCCGCCACGGTCGCAGCGGCCGCCTGTTCCTTCTTCATGTCGAGCAGCGCGCGCTTGTAGTCGCGCGGCATGACCTTCACGAAGTGCGGCAGTGCCGTGTCCCAGTCATCCAACAGCGACCTCGCACGGCTGCTGCCGGTGAACAGCAGGTGGCGTTCGACCAGGATGCGCAGGCGCTCCGCATCGAAGCGCAGCGGATCGCCCATGCCGTTGTCATCGACGCTGGCGGAGCGCTGGCGCGGCCGCCCGGCGTCGTCGGCGAGGCCGAGTTCCGAGGCGCCGACCGTCTCGATCTCCACGCCTGCCATGTTGCACAGCTTGGAGAACGTGCCGCTTGCGTCATAGACATAGGCGATGCCGCCCGACATGCCGGCCGCGAAGTTGCGTCCGGTGTCGCCCAGGACCACGACCACGCCGCCTGTCATGTACTCGCAGCCGTGGTCGCCGCAGCCCTCGACGACGGCGACGGCGCCCGAGTTGCGCACCGCGAACCGCTCGCCCGCGACGCCGTGGAAATAGGCTTCGCCGGCGATCGCGCCGTACAGGACCGTGTTGCCGACGATGATGTTCTTCGTCGGGTCGCGGCTGACGCCGGGCGGCTGTTTCACCACCACGCGCCCGCCGGACAGGCCCTTGCCGACATAGTCGTTGGCGTCGCCGTCCAGGTAGAGCGACACGCCGCGCGCCAGGAACGCCCCGAAGCTCTGCCCGGCATTGCCGGTCAGATGGACGGAGATCGTGTCCTCCGGCAGGCCGGCATGGCCGTAGAGCCGAGCGACCTCGCCCGACAGCATGGCGCCGACGGTGCGGTTGATGTTGCGGATCGGATGCTCCAGCCGGACCGGGGTCTGGCTTTCCAGCGCCGGTGCGGCTTCCTTGATCAGCACCTGATCCAGCGCCTTGTCGAGGTGGTGGTTCTGCGCCTCGGTGCGGTGGATGCCGATGCCGGGCTTGATCTCCGGCTGGTACAGGATCTTCGACAGATCCACCCCGTGCGCCTTCCAGTGCTCAACCGCCCGGCGCATATCCAGCCTGCCGACCTGGCCGATCATTTCGTTGAAGGTGCGGAAGCCCAGTTTCGCCATCAACTGGCGCACTTCTTCGGCGATGAAGAAGAAGAAGTTGATGACGTGCTCCGGCTGGCCGGTGAAGCGCTTGCGCAGCACCGGGTCCTGGGTCGCCACGCCGACCGGGCAGGTGTTCAGGTGGCATTTGCGCATCATGATGCAGCCCGCGGCGATCAGCGGCGCGGTGGCGAAGCCGAACTCGTCGGCCCCCAGCAGCGCGCCGATCACCACGTCCCGCCCGGTGCGCAGCCCGCCATCGACCTGCACCGAGATGCGCGAGCGCAGCCCGTTCAGCACCAGCGTCTGCTGCGTCTCGGCCAGTCCGATCTCCCACGGCGAACCCGCATGGGTGAGAGAGGTCAGCGGAGACGCCCCGGTGCCGCCTTCGAACCCCGAGATCGTCACATGGTCGGCCCGCGCCTTGGCGACGCCGGCCGCGACCGTGCCGACGCCGACTTCCGCGACCAGCTTCACCGAGACCCGCGCCCTGGGATTGGTGTTCTTCAGGTCGTGGATGAGCTGCGCGAGGTCCTCGATCGAGTAGATGTCGTGATGCGGCGGCGGCGAGATCAGCCCCACGCCCGGCGTCGAGTAGCGTACGCGGGCGATGTTGCGATCCACCTTGTGGCCGGGAAGCTGCCCGCCTTCGCCCGGCTTCGCGCCCTGCGCCATCTTGATCTGGATGTCGTCGGCGTTGACCAGGTATTCGGTGGTGACGCCGAACCGGCCCGACGCCACCTGCTTGATGGCGGAGCGCTCGGAATCGCCGTTCGGCAGCTTCTTGTAGCGGTCGGCCTCTTCGCCGCCTTCGCCGGTGTTGGACTTGCCGCCGATGCGGTTCATTGCGATCGCCAGCGTGGTGTGCGCCTCGCGGGAGATGGACCCGAAGCTCATGGCGCCGGTGGCGAAGCGCTTGACGATTTCCTTGGCTGGTTCGACCTCGTCGATCGGGACCGGGTTTTCCACGAACTTCAGGTTCATCAGGCCGCGGATGGTCAGCAGCCGCTCGCTCTGCTCGTCGATCTGCCGGGTGAAGGCGTGGAACTCGGCGGGCAGGTTGCCGCGGACGGCGTGCTGCAGCTTGGAGATGGTTTCCGGCGTCCAGGCATGTGCCTCGCCGCGCAGGCGGAAAGCGTAGTCGCCGCCGACATCCAGCATGCCGCGATAGATCGGGTTGTGCCCGTATGCCGCCTTGTGGCGGGCGACGGCCTCGGCCGCGATCTCGGGGAAGCCGACGCCTTCGATCGTGGTGGCGGTGCGGGTGAAGCACTTCTCCACGAACTCCGACGACAGGCCCACGGCGTCGAAGATCTGCGCGCCGCAATAGGATTGCAGCGTGGAGATGCCCATCTTCGACATCACCTTCATCATGCCCTTGCCGACCGCCTTCATGTAGTTCTTGCGGACGTCATAGGCCGACTTGTTCATCTTCGACGTGGTGCGGATCTGCTCCAGCGTCTCGAATGCCAGGTACGGATTGACCGCCTCGGCGCCGTAGCCGGCCAGGACGCAGAAGTGGTGCACTTCCCGCGCTTCGCCGGTTTCCACCACGATGCCGGTGGACATGCGCAGGCCCTGGCGGATCAGGTGGTGGTGGACCGCGGCGGTGGCCAGCAGCGACGGCACCGGGATGCGGTCCGGACCGACGGCGCGATCGGACAGGATCAGGATGTTGAAGTCGGCCAGCACCGCTTCGGTCGCTTCCTGGCAGATGCGGGCGACGGCTTTCTCCATCCCGTCCGCGCCGGCCTCCGCCGGCCAGGTGGTGTCGATCGTCTGGGTGCGGAACGCGCCGCCGGCCAGGTTTTCGATGTCCTTGATCTTCTCCAGGTCGGCGTTGGTCAGGATCGGCTGCGACACCTCCAGCCGGTAATGGTTGCCGGCGTGATGACCCAGAAGGTTCGGGCGCGGCCCGATGATGGTCACCAGCGACATCACCAATTCCTCGCGGATCGGGTCGATCGGCGGATTGGTGACCTGGGCGAAGTTCTGCTTGAAGTAGTTGAACAGCAGCTTGGGCTTGTCCGACAGCACTGCCAGCGGCGTGTCGGTGCCCATCGAGCCGACGGGATCGTCGCCGTTGAGTCCCATCGGTTCGAGGAAGAACTGAACGTCCTCCTGCGTATAGCCGAAGGCCTGCTGGTGCTTCAGCAGCGTGTCCGGATCGTTCGGCCGATGCGCTTCGGACATATCCTCCGGCGCATCCAGGGTTTCGAGCTTGAACTGGGTCTTTTCCAGCCATTCGCCGTAAGGATGCGCGTCCGCCAGGGTCTGCTTGATCTCGTCGTCCGAGATGATCCGCCCCTCTTCCAGGTCGATCAGCAGCATCTTGCCGGGCTGCAGGCGCCACTTGCGGATGATTTTCTTCTCCGGCACCGGCAGCACGCCGGACTCGGAGGCCAGGATCACCATGTCGTCGTCGGTGACCACATACCGCGCGGGACGCAGGCCGTTGCGGTCGAGCGTCGCGCCGATCTGCCGGCCATCGGTGAAGGCGATGGCGGCGGGGCCGTCCCACGGTTCCATCAGCGCGGCGTAATATTCGTAGAACGCGCGGCGCTTGGGGTCCATCAGCGGATCGTGCGCCCAGGCCTCCGGGATCAGCATCATCATCGCATGCGCGAGCTTGTAGCCGCCGGCCACCAGCAATTCCAACGCGTTGTCGATGCAGGCGGTGTCCGACTGGCCGTGCGGGATGATCGGCCACATCTTGTTCAGATCGGGACCGAGCAGATCGGATTCCATGGAGCGGCGGCGGGCGTACATCCAGTTGACGTTGCCGCGGACGGTGTTGATCTCCCCGTTATGGGCCAGGAACCGGTACGGGTGTGCCAGTTTCCAGGACGGGAACGTATTGGTTGAGAAACGCTGGTGCACCAGCGCCAGGGCCGAAACGGTCAGCGGGTTGCGCAGGTCCTCGTAGAAGCTGCCGACCTGGGTCGCCAGCAACAGCCCCTTGTACACCACCGTCCGGGTCGAGAAGGACGGCATGTACAGTTCCATCACCCCCGGCATGTTCCGCCTTTCGGCGAACTGGCGCAGGTTGTTCAGGATCTGCTTGCGGATCGCCAGGAGTTTCCGCTCGAACCCATCCTGGTCGCGGATCGCCATGTTGGATGCGCCGATCGCCTGGCGGATCACAG
>NZ_DASZTJ010000061.1:0-4951 GCF_035548235.1 Rhodopila sp. | reverse complement strand
GTCGTGGTTCTGGATGAACGCGACAAACGCCTCGGGCGGCAAGTGCCCGCTTGGTTCCCCCCGCGGATGGCCGCGATACTCCATCATTTCGCCCTGGAAGCCGAACCCCTCCGCCAGCGTGCGGCCCAGGCGTCCGGTCTCCGGCCGATAGGCGGCGTAGTAGCCGTCCGCCTCGCCGGTCGCGGCGACGTGCAGGACGTGATGCGCGTCGTCGTTCCACTGCGCGGAGTAAAGGCCGCGTTCCAGCAGCTTAGCCTGGTTCTGTTCGTTCTCCAGGATCAGGTGGACGGGGTGACTCAACGGCAAGGCGCGCAGCCGCTCCGCCATTTCCACCAGGATATGGCGCTCACTGTCATCCTGGATGGCGTGGACGGCGTCGAAACGCAGGCCGTCGAGGTGGAAATCCGTCAGCCAATAGGCGGCGTTGCCGATGATGAAGTCGCGGACGGGCTTGGTCTCGAAATGCAGGCCGGCGCCCCACGGCGTCTGATGGCGGTCGGTGAAGAAGTGCGGGGCATAGGCGCCCAGGTAGTTTCCGTCGGGGCCGAAATGGTTATAGACGACGTCCAGCAGCACCATGATCCCGCGTGCATGGGCGGCATCGACGAGCGCCCGCAGGTCGTCCGGCGTGCCATAAGCGGCGTCAGGCGCGTAGAGCAGCACGCCGTCGTATCCCCAGTTGCGCGTGCCCGGGAAATCGGCGACCGGCATGATCTCGATCGCGGTGACGCCCAGGACCTGCAGGTGGTCCAGACGTCCGATCGCGGCACGGAACGTGCCTTCCGGGGTGAAAGCGCCGATATGCAGCTCGTAGATGACGGCCTCATGCCAAGGACGGCCGTGCCACGACGCATCGTTCCATACGTAATGATCCGGATCGACCACCTCGCTTGGTCCGTGGACATCCTGGGGCTGGAACCGCGACGCGGGGTCAGGCACCGACAACCCGTCCGGCAGCACGAAGCGGTACAGCGTCCCGGGGCCGGCGTCAGGGACATCGGCCACGTGCCAGCCGTCGTCCATCGCCCGCATCTCGGCCGGCGGCCGGCCTTCGATGGCCAGTCGGATGGACCGGTGCTCCGGTGTCCAACGGGGGGCCCAAAGATGGAATCTGACGCCGGAACCCGGCAACAGCCGAGGTCCAGGTCGCGGATCGTCCAAACGGGAGTGCATCACCGGCCCTGTTATACCACGCCGGAGGTAAATGCGCCGCCCCCGCTCCGGTCACCCAGCGATCACAAACGTGATTACCCCGGCCCGGAAATGGCTGCGCAGATATCGGGCTTGGGGGCCGCCGCGGGCACGAGCTTGACCTGGTACAGCTTGGGCCAGAGCTTCCCCGTCACGAACAGACGGTCGTGTTCGGCGTCATAGGCGATGCCGTTGGGTACCTTGTCCGGCGGATGGGCGGGGTTCCATGCCGCCAGCTTCTCCAGATCAATCGCCCCGACGACGTCGCCCGTCCTGGGGTCGATGCGCACGATCTCATCCGTGACCCAGATGTTGGCGTAGACCTCGTCCTTGACCCATTCCAATTCGTTTATGTTGCGGATCGGCTTGCCGTCGCAGGTGACGTGGATGCGCCCCGCTTCAACCAGGGTGGCGGGGTTCAGGATACGCAGGTCGGTGGTGCCGTCGCTCATGATCAGGCGCGCGCCGTCCTGGGTCAGCGCCCAGCCTTCCCCCTTGATCGGGAAGTGCGACAGCGGCTTGAAAGTCCGCAGGTCGTAGACGAAGCCGACATGGTTCTGCCAGGTCAGCTCGATCAACCTGTTCCGCCAGGCGACGATGCCCTCGCCGAAATAGGGAGGAGCAAGCGGACGGCGCTGGAGGACCTTGCCGGTGGCGAGGTCGACCTTGCGGATGGAGGATTGCCCGACCTGCCCGGTGGCCTCGTACAGGAAGCCGTCCCGATAGAACAAGCCCTCGGTGAAAGCTGTCGGATCATGGGGATAGGCCGCGACGACCTGCACGTCGTATTGAGGGACGGCGGCGCGAAGGCAGACGGGGATCACGATCCAGGCGGCGGCCAGAAGAGAGGCTTTGAGCGACATGTCGGGTCCGGGTGGGCTTCGCCCCGACTGCAGGCGCGGGCGCGTCCCGTACACCATGTCACGGTCTTGGCATGAGTCAAATGGCCGCGGCGCTCTTCACGCCTCCGCGAGCCGTATATAACTGGCCTGTAACCAAGCGGCACGACGGGTAACATCGACGGCTTGGAACTTGCGGTAGGCCGTCCGAACGCTTTATCGCCGGAAGCCTGTTACGGAGCACCAGCGGAAGGCAGCGCGCCGGATGGATGAGATAGTCGAGCGAGAGCGGACAAAGCCGAACACGCCCGCGACGAAGCCCGGGAGCCCGACGAAGCGCCGCTCCGGCCTCGGACGGGCGCTGCTGGCGCTCGTGGTGCTGGGGGCGATCGGCGGCGGCTGGTACTGGTGGGCGCATCGCGAGCCCTCGACGGCGGGGCGCGCGGGCAACGCCAATCGTTTTGCCCAGGGCGCGCCGCAACCGGTCGGCTTCGCGACGATCGACAAGGGCGACATCCGCATCATCCTCAACGAGTTGGGGACGGTCACGTCCCTGGACACCGTCACCGTCTACACGCAGATCAGCGGCCAGTTGCAGGAGATCGGGTTCAAGGAGGGGCAGGAGGTCCATAAGGGCGACTTCCTCGCCCAGATCGATCCCAGGCCCTACCAGGCGGCGCTGGAGCAGGCCGAGGGCACGCTGGCCAAGGACCAGGGGCTGCTGGCGCAGGCGCAGACCGACTTGAAGCGTTACCAGACGCTGGGGCGGCAGGATTCGATCGCGCAGCAGCAGCTCGACGATCAGAAATATCTCGTGCAGCAATATGCCGGCCAGGTGAAGGCCGATCAGGGCGCGGTGGATACGGCGAAGGTGAACCTGTCCTATTGCCGGATCGTCTCGCCCATCGATGGGCTGGTCGGCCTGCGCCAGGTGGATGAGGGCAACTACATCCAGGCGTCGGGCACCACCGGGATCGCCGTGATCACGCAGTTGCATCCGATCTCGGTGCTGTTCTCGGTGACCGAGGACAACCTGCCGGACATTCTTTCGGAAGTCCGCAAGGGCCAGGTGCTGGACGCCGAGGCGTATGACCGCACCAACACCAGGCACCTGGAATCCGGCCACCTGGCAACGCTGGACAACGTGATCGACACCACCACCGGCACGCTGAAGCTTCGGGCGCTGTTCGACAATCCGGACGAGATGCTGATCCCCAATCAGTTCGTCAACGTCCGCCTGCTGGTCAACACGCTGAAGGACACGGTGCGCGTGCCGGTATCCGCGGTGCAGCGGGGTGAGCCGGGGACATTCGTGTACGTGGTCAACGCCAACGATACGGTTTCCGTACGGACGATCAAAGTCGGCCCGATCGATGGGCAGTACGAGGCGGTGACCTCCGGCCTTCAGCCCGGCGACCGCGTCGTCACCGAAGGCACGGACCGGCTCCGCGACGGCTCGAAAGTGACACTGCCCCAGGCTGAGCAGGGGACGAAGCAGGGTGCCGCGACCGAGCGTACGGGGGTTCATCCGGAGCAGACCAAAGGTGCCAAGGCGGGGTCCGCGGCAGGGAAATGAGCCCGTCCCGCCCGTTCATCCTCCGTCCGGTCGCCACCACCCTGCTGATGGCGGCGATCCTGATGGTCGGCTTCGTCGCCTACCGCTTCCTGCCGGTTTCGGCCCTGCCGGAGGTCGACTATCCCACCATCCAGGTCCAGACCTTCTACCCCGGCGCCAGCCCGGAGGTGATGACGTCCTCCGTCACCTCGCCGCTGGAGGTGCAGTTCGGGCAGATGCCCAGCCTGAACGAGATGTTCTCGACCTCCTCGGCCGGGGCGTCGCTGATCACCCTGCAGTTCGGCCTGGACGTGAGCCTCGACGTCGCGGAGCAGGAGGTGCAGGCCGCGATCAACGCCGCCGGCAACCTGTTGCCCTCCGACCTGCCGGCGCCGCCGATCTATGCCAAGGTCAATCCCGCCGACGCGCCGATCCTGACACTGGCGCTGACCTCGGACACGCTGACCCTGCCTCAGGTCGAGGATATGGCGGATACACGCCTCGCGCAGAAAATCTCGCAGCTTCCCGGCGTGGGCCTCGTCAGCATCAACGGCGGGCAAAGGCCGGCGGTGCGTATCCAGGCCAATCTGCGCGCGCTTGCGGCCTATGGCCTCAACATCGACGATCTGCGCACCACGATCGGCAACGCCAACGTCAACACGCCGAAGGGCAGCTTCGATGGCCCCGCCCGCGCTTACACCCTCAATTCGAACGATCAGCTGAAATCGGCCGATGAATATCGCGATCTGGTGATCGCCTATAAGGACGGCGCGCCGGTACGGCTTTCCGACGTCGCCCGGATCGTCGATGGCGCGCAGAACGCCAAGCTCGCCGCTTGGATGAACGCGACGCCCGCCGTGATTCTCAACATCCAGCGCCAACCGGGCGCCAATGTTATCCAGGTCGTCGATACGATCAAAGCGCTGTTGCCGCAATTGCAAGCGTCGCTCCCGGCCGGCATCGACGTGTCGGTGCTGACCGATCGCACGAACACCATCCGCGCCTCGGTGCGCGACGTGGAATTCGAGCTGGCACTCGCCGTGGCGCTGGTGGTGCTGGTGATCTTCCTCTTTCTGCGCACGGTGCGCGCCACCATCATCCCGAGCCTCTCCGTGCCGCTCTCGCTCGTCGGTACGTTCGGGGCGATGTATCTCTGCGGCTTCAGCCTCAACAACCTGTCGTTGATGGCGCTGACGGTCGCGACGGGATTCGTCGTCGACGACGCGATCGTGATGATCGAGAACATCTCGCGCTATATCGAGGAGGGCGAGCCGCCGCTGCGCGCCGCCTTGAAGGGCGCCGAGCAGATCGGCTTCACCATCGTATCGCTGACGATCTCGCTCATCGCCGTGCTGATCCCGCTGCT
>NZ_DASZTJ010000060.1:0-27663 GCF_035548235.1 Rhodopila sp. | reverse complement strand
ATGCCCGAGCAAGTCGTGGATGGCCGGAACGAGGCCGGCCATGACATAAGCAAGCGGTTACGCGGGAAGCCGATCATGAACGACGATCTCGACGCCCTGAAGTCCGAAACCGACGCGGCGCTGGCCGCCGCCGCCGACCTGCGGGCCTGGGACGCGGTGCGCATCGCCGTCCTCGGCCGCAACGGCAGCCTGACCGGCCTGTTGCGGGACCTGGGCAAGACCCCGCCCGAACAGCGCAAGGATCGCGGGATCGCCCTCAACCGGCTGAAGGACGCGCTGACGACCGCCATCGAGGCCCGCAAGGCCGAACTGGAACATGCCGCCCTCGACGTTCGGCTTGCGGCCGAACGCATCGATCCCACCCTGCCGCCCCGGCCGCGTCCCGCCGGGCTGATCCACCCGATCGCCCGCACCATGGAGGAGATCGCCGCCATCTTCGGCGCCATGGGCTGCACCGTCGTCGACGGACCGGACGTCGAGAGCGACTGGTTCAACTTCGGCGCCCTGAACATCCCCCCGCACCATCCGGCGCGGCAGGACCACGACACGTTCTATGTCCCGCCGCGCGAAGGCTCGAACGCGCCGGCGGTGCTGCGCACGCACACCTCCCCGGGCCAGATCCGCACGATGCTGTCGCAGGAACCGCCGATCCGGGTCATCGTCACCGGCCGTACCTATCGTGCCGACCATGACGCCACGCACTCGCCGATGTTCCACCAGTGCGAAGGTCTCGTCATCGACCGGAACCTCACGCTCGGCCACCTGAAAGGCGCGCTGATCGACTTCCTGCGCACGTTCTTCGCCATTTCCGACCTGCCGGTGCGTTTCCGCTCTTCCTATTTCCCGTTCACCGAACCCTCCATGGAGGTCGATATCGGCTGGAACCGCAAGACCGGCGAGCTTGGCCGGGGCGGCGACTGGCTGGAGATCCTGGGCAGCGGCATGGTGCATTCCCGCGTGCTGGCCAATTGCGGCATCGATCCGCGGGAATGGCAGGGCTTCGCCTGGGGCATGGGCGTCGAGCGCGTCACCATGCTGAAGCATGGCATGGCGGACCTGCGGCCGTTCTACGAATCCGATCTGCGCTGGCTGCGTCACTACGGGTTCAACCCGCTCGCGCCCGCCATGCTGCATGAGGGGATCTGAGCGATGAAGTTCACCCTCTCCTGGCTGAAGACGCATCTCGAAACCGATGCGTCGCTCGAGCAGATCACCGACGCGCTCACCCGGATCGGGCTGGAACTGGAAGGCGTGGAAAACCGCGGCGCCACGCTGGCGGATTTCCGCATCGCCCATGTCGTCGAAGCGGTGCAGCACCCCAACGCCGACCGGCTGCGCGCCTGCAAGGTCGACGCCGGCAGCGGAATCGTTTCGGTCGTGTGCGGCGCGCCCAACGCCCGCACCGGCATGAAGGCCGTCCTGGCGCTGCCTGGCAGTTTCATCCCCGGCACCGGCATCACGCTGAAAGTCGGCGACATACGCGGCGTGAAAAGCGAGGGCATGATGCTCTCGGCGCGCGAGATGGGCCTCGGCGACGACCATGACGGCATCATGGACCTGCCGGCCGACGCACCGGTGGGCGAATCCTATGCCGCCTGGGCCGGGCTCGATGATCCGGTGATCGAGATCAGCGTGACGCCCAATCGCGGCGACTGCTTCAGCGTCCGCGGCGTCGCACGCGACCTGGCGGCCGCCGGTATCGGTACGCTGAAACCATTCGCGCCGCCCGTGGTGGTGCCGGCCTTCGATGGCGGCCCGCGCTGGCAGATCGACTTCCCCGAGGCCTGTCCTTGGATTCTGGGACGCACGATCCGCGGCGTGAAGAACTCTCCGAGTCCGAAATGGTTGCAGGACCGCCTGACCAGCATCGGGCTGCGGCCGATCAACGCGCTGGTCGACGTCACCAACTTCTTCACCTTCGACCTCGGCCGCCCGCTGCACGTCTTCGACGTGGGCAAGCTCGCCGGCGACGTGCTGGTGCTGCGCCGTGGCGCTGGCGAAACGATGCTGGCGCTGAACGGCAAGGAATACGTGCTGGACCCCGAGGATTGCGCGATCTGCGACGCCGCCGGCGTGCAGTCGATCGCCGGCGTCATCGGCGGCGAGGCCACGGGCTGCGATGAAACCACCACCGACGTGTTCGTCGAATGCGCCCTGTTCGACCCGATCCGCATCGCCCTGACGGGCCGCCGCCACCAGATTGTCTCGGACGCGCGGCAACGTTTCGAACGCGGACTGGACCCGGCGCTGCTGCCCGCGGCGGTGGAGGCGGCGACCACGCTGATCCTCGAACTCTGCGGCGGTGAGGCCGGCACCGTGACCGCTGCCGGCGCCGAACCGGCCTGGCAGCGCGACGCGACGCTGCGCTTCCGCCGCATCAAGGATTTCGGCGGTTCCGACATCGGGCCGGAGGAGGCGGCGGAGGGGCTGGAGCGCCTGGGCTTCGTGCCGCGCCATCGCGATGCCGAAACCCTGACCGTCGCCGTCCCGTCCTGGCGCAACGACATCGCCGCGCCGATCCTGCTGGACCAGGCCCCGACGCTCGACCCGGCGCGGGCCAGGGCGGCCGCCGAAGGCTGCGCGGCGGTGGAGGCCGAGAACGACCTGATCGAGGAAGTGCTGCGCCTGCGCGGCCTCGATGCCGTGCCGCCGGTCTCCCTGCCGCGCGAATCGCCGGTGCCGGCGACAACGCTGACGCCGCGCCAGCAGCGTTCGGCCGTGGTCCGCCGGACGCTGGCCGCCGCGGGGCTGATGGAATGCGTCACGTTCAGCTTCATGGCGCGGGCGGAGGCGGAAACGTTCGGCGAGGCGCCGGATGCGTTGCGGCTGCTGAACCCGATCGCCTCCGACCTGGACCAGTTGCGGCCGTCGCCGGTGGCGACCCTCGCGCTGGCCGCCAAGCGCAACGCCGCACGGGGCTATCCGGATGTCGGGCTGTTCGAGGTCGGGCCGGCGTTCTCGATGCACGACCCGAACGGCCAGCGGCTGGTCGCCGCCGGGCTGCGCGCCGGCGCCACCCCGCGAAGCTGGCTGGCGCCGCAGCGGCCGGTGGACGCGATGGACGCCAAGGCCGACCTGTGGGCCGCGCTGACCGCGCTTGGCGTGCCGCTGGATGCCCTGCAGGTGACGACCGACGCGCCGTCCTTCCTGCACCCCGGCCGCTCCGGCCTTGTGCGCCAGGGGCCGAAGACGGTGCTGGGCCTGTTCGGGGAGGTGCATCCGCGCCTGCTCGCCGATCTCGACCTGCCGGGACCGATGGTGGTGTTCGAGGTCAACCTCGACGCCGTCGCCGATCCGAAGCGCCGCAGGAAATCCGCCCCCGACCTGGCCGCGTTCCAGCCGCTGCGCCGCGACTTCGCCTTCGTGGTGGAGGCCGACGTCGCCGCCGATGCGGTGATCCGAGCGGCGCGGGGCGCGGAGCGGACGCTGGTGACCGGGGTGACGCTGTTCGACGTCTACCAGATGCCGGACGGCCGCAAGTCCCTGGGCGTGGAAGTCACGTTCCAGCCCCGTGAGCGGACGTTGACCGACGCCGAGATCGAGGCGGCCTGCCAGAAGGTCGTCGCCGCCGTGGCGAAGGCAACGGGCGCGACCCTGCGGTAGGGGGCGTCCCGGCCGGTCCCGCCATGGTCGGCGTCGTGCCGGCCGCTTATGACTTTCGCGGTATCGACAGGTGGGCGACCGGGCCAGGCCCGGTCATGACACACCGGTCATGACACCGCTCATGACCCAAGGGTCCGTCAGGATCGATCAGATCGTGATCCGCACCCCAAGCTCCACCACCCGGTCGCTGGGGATACGGAAGAACTCCGTCGCCGGCACGGCGTTGCGTGCCATCATCAGGAACAGGGTCCGGCGCCACCAGGACAGTTTCGGCGCCATCCCCGGCACCAGCACGTCGCGGCCCAGGAAGTAGCTTGCCTGCGCCACCCGCACGTTGATCCGGTCGGACAGTTCCTCCAGGTCGCGCGGGATGTTCGGGCTTTCCATGAACCCGTAGCGCAGCGACACCCGGAAGATCCCCGGCGCGAGTTCCGAGAAGTCGGCCCGCCGCGCCTGCGACACCTCCGGCACGTACAGGTTCTCCACGGTGACGAACAGGACGTTCTCGTGCAGCACCTTGTTGTGCTTGAGGTTATGCAGCAACGAGGTCGGCACGAACTCCGGGTTGCCGGTCATGAACACGGCAACGCCCGGCACGCGGATGATCCGCGACTGCGGCAGCCGGTCCAGGAACGGCTTCAGCGGCATGCTGGACTGCCGCCAGCGCTGCAGCAGCAGGTCGCGCCCGCGCTTCCAGGACGTCATCGCCGTGGTCAGGCCGATGCCCAGCACCAGCGGCACCCAGCCGCCCTCGATGATCTTCACCGTGTTGGCGGAGAAGAACACGATATCGACCAGGAACAGCAGCCCGAACACCGAGATCGCCGCCCCGCGCGACCAGCGGAACGCACGGCGGAACACCACCATCGCCAGGATGGCGGTGCACAGGAACGTGCCGGTCACCGCGATCCCGTAGGCCGAGGCCAGGCTGTCCGAGGTCTTGAACGACAGCACCAGCAGGATCACGCCCACCGCCAGGGCGTGGTTGATCTGCGGCACGTAGATCTGCCCTTCCTCCATGGTGGAGGTGTGCCGGACGGTCAGGCGCGGCAGGAAGCCAAGCTGCATGCATTGCCGCGCCATGGAGAACGCGCCGGAAATCACCGCCTGGCTGGCGATGACCGTCGCGGCCGTGGCCAGGATCACCATCGGCAGCCGCAGCCACTGCGGGCCCAGCAGGTAGAACGGGTTCTCGATCGCCGCGGCATCGCGGATCATCAGGGCGCCCTGGCCGAAATAGTTCAGCACCAGCGCGGGCAGGACGAAGGTCAGCCAGGTGATGCGGATGGGCCGAGCGCCGAAATGGCCCATGTCGGCATAGAGCGCTTCGGCGCCGGTGACGCACAGCACCACGGCGCCCAGGACGAAGAACGCCAGCCCCTTGTAAACAATGCACAACTCGACCGCATAGCTCGGCGACAGGGCCAGCAGGACGAAGGGGTGCTTCAGGATCTCCAGCAGCCCCAGCGCGCCGATGATCAGGAACCAGACGACCATGATCGGGCCGAAGACGCGGCCGACGTTGCCGGTACCTTTATATTGCGCCGCGAACAAGCCGAAGATGACCGCCACGCAGATCGGCAGGACGTAGAATTTCAGCTCCGGCGCCGAGACTTCCAGTCCCTCCACGGCCGACAGGACGGAGATCGCGGGGGTGATCACGCCGTCGCCGAAGAACAGGCAGGCGCCGGCGATGCCGACCAGGGCGATGGCGCCCTTCACCCGCTCTCCGGCCGAGACCCGCTGCGCGAGCGCCATCAGGGCCAGGATCCCGCCTTCGCCGCGGTTGTCCGCCCGCATGACCAGCATGACGTATTTGACGGTGACGATGAAGATCAGCGACCAGACGATCAGCGACAGGACGCCCATGACCTCGACCGGGGTCGTGCTTTGCGCGTCGAAGAACTGCAGGCTGGATTTGAACGCGTAGAGCGGGCTGGTGCCGATGTCGCCATAGACGACTCCCAGGACCGACAGCAGCACGCCGATGCTTGGCTTGTCGGGCCTGTGGTTCCGCTCATGCGACGCCGAACCGGTCAGGGTCGAGTCCAGGGGATCCTGGCTGGTAGAACCCTGTGCTCCCGCGGCCAGGTTTGGCCCCGGTTGGCCTACCCCGTCTTGGCTCAAATCATGACCTCATGAGGGCGTAAAAAGACGCCGGCCTCCACGATGAACAGGTAGGCCGGGCAGGGGTCACTTACGCTCAACGCGCCTGTCCGGCAAGCAATCCGGACGTCACGCCGCCGTAGGGACCGGAAAGTGTGAAACGAATTCGTTCCATTCGCGCCGGTTGAGGCCGCTGGTTTCCTGCGTGACCGGCTCCCCGGCGAGCATGCGCCGCAGCAGCACCACCATCTGGGCCGACAGGGTGACGGCGCCCAGGCGATAGTCGCGGAACGCGGCGGCGGCGGCGGGGACCCAGGCCTCGGTCATCTTCATCATGACGTCGGCATAGACCCTGATCTCGTACTGGGCATGGGCGTCGGCCCGCAGCGACAGGAAGTGGAACAGATTGTGCAGGTTCGTCTTCCAGTACCACTGAGTGTAGGTGTTCAGCGTCAGGTTCATCCGCGCCAGTTCGCGGGCGAGGCCCTGGCGGTTCGGGTCCGCGCCCTCGCCCTCGTTCAGCATATGGGCGTAGTGGGCATAGCAGCGTTCGGCGTCCTGGCGCAGGACCGACAGGACGTCGGCGGCTTCCTGGCCTTGCAGGACGGCGCCGCGCCCCTGGCGGTTGCTGACCGATTGGGCGGCCAGGTGTTCGGGGGCGGGGATGTAGAACTCCCTGTCCAGGATCGAGTAGCGGGCGGAGTACTCGTTCACGCTCGCGGTGCGGTGGCGGATCCACTGGCGGGCCACGAAGATCGGCAGTTTGACGTGGAACTTGATCTCGCACATCTCGAACGGCGTGGTGTGGCGGTGCCGCATCAAATAGCGGATCAGGCCGATGTCCTCCTGCACGCGCTTGGTGCCGCGGCCGTAGGAGACGCGGGCCGCCTGAACGATGGCCGAGTCGTCGCCCATGTAGTCGATCACCCGGACGAAGCCGTGGTCGAGCACCGGGACGGCCTCGAACAGCATGTCCTCCAGGGCGGCGACGGTGGGGCGGATGGTCGCCGCGGGGCGGTCCCGCTGGTCCGGGGCCGCGTTCGGGGGTGAATGATCAGACACCTTGTCCTCCGGTCTGTCGGGTGTCGTTGATACACAGTCGGTGCCGGGGAACATAGCATCGTGTTGCGCCGTCGATCCCGCGGTCGATCCCGCCGTTGATCCCGCCGGGCATGCCGCCGGGGCGTCCGGAGGCCGCCGCCGACGCATGGCCTTGCCGACGAATGACGGCCCGTGCCCGCCTCCGGCCGTCGGATTAGTTCTTCCCACACCGGGTGTTTTGTCTATCATGCCGCGTTGCGAAACGGAGACGCGCATGCAGCCAGGTGGTGCGGTTCAGTCCCAGTCACAGCCAGCCCGCGCCGGTACCGGTCCGGCCGCCGTCTTTCCTGGGGGTGTCCCGCTTGGCAGCATGCAAGGGTATGATCCCGGTCCCTTTTTCTGTGAAATGATGCGGCAGGGCGAACCGCCGCACCCGACGCTGTCGCTACTGATCTCCCGCCTCGCGGCCCTGCCGATCGCATCGTTGCGCCAGCGTGCCGCCGATGCCGAACGCGACCTGCTGGAGCGGGGGATCACCTTCACCGTCTATTCCGACGCGACGGCGATCGACCGCATCCTGCCGTTCGACCTGATTCCCCGCGTGCTGACGCCGGCCGAGTGGCATCATATCGAAACCGGCGTGATCCAGCGCGTCAAAGCGCTGAACATGTTTCTGCACGACATCTATCACGGCCGGAAGATCCTCGCCGACAAGGTCGTGCCGGCCGAGCTGGTGCTGAAGAACGGCGGGTACTGCGACGCGATGGTCGGGTTCGACGTGCCGTACAAGACGTATGTCCATATCTGCGGCACGGACATCGTCCGCGACGAAACCGGCGAGTTCCGGGTGCTGGAGGACAACGCGCGCACCCCGTCGGGCGTCGCCTACGTGGTGGAGAACCGCCACATGAGCCTGCGCGTGATGTCGGACCTGATGACCGGCCTGACGGTGCGCGGCGTCGACGAGTACGGGCTGCGGCTGCACAACGCGATGTCGGACATCGCGCCGCCGTCGGTGCTCGATCCGCAGGTCGTCGTGCTGTCGCCCGGCATCTTCAACTCCGCCTATTTCGAGCATGTGTTCCTGGCGCGCGAGATGGGCGTGCCGCTGGTCGAGGGCCGCGACCTGGTGGTGGAGGACGGCAAGGTCTGGATGCGCACCACCGCCGGCCTCGCGGCGGTGCACACGATCTATCGCCGCATCGGCGACGACTTCCTGGACCCCGATGCGTTCCGCCCCGACTCGATGCTGGGCGTGCGCGGGCTGATCGAGGCGTGGCGGCGCGGGTCGGTGGCGATCGCCAACGCCGTCGGCACCGGCGTGGCCGACGACAAGGCGATCTATGCCTACATGCCCCGGATCATCCGATACTACCTGTCGGAGGAGCCGATCCTGAAGAATGTCGATACACGGATCTGCGCCGAACCGGATGCGCTGGCCTATACGCTGGATCACCTGCACGAACTGGTGGTCAAGCCGGTGGCGGAGTCCGGCGGCTATGGCCTGCTGATCGGCCCGCATGCCTCCAAGGCGCAGCTTGAGGAGTTCCGGGCGCGGCTGAAGGCGGACCCGTCGAATTACATCAGCCAGCCGACCTTGCAGCTTTCGGTTTCGCCGACGCTGACCGACGACGGCGTGCGGCCCCGCCATGTCGACCTGCGGCCCTTCGCGATCACCGGCAAGAGCACCTGGGTGCTGCCGGGCGGGCTGACCCGCGTGGCGCTGCGGCAAGGCACGCTGGTGGTGAATTCCTCGCAGGGAGGCGGGTCGAAAGACACATGGGTGCTGGCGTGACCGACATGAGCGACGTGATCGAAGGCACGCGGCCCCAGAACGTCCACCTGATCGCCCGCCACGCCGAAGCGACGCTGTGGCTGGCCCGCTACATGGAGCGGATCGAGAACCTCGCCCGGATCCTGGACGTCACCAACACCTTCGCGCGCGATGCCGACGATACGCGCAACTGGCTGTCGATCCCGCGCATCAACGGCGACTTGGAGGCGTTCTACAAGAAGCACAGCGCCGCGACCCAGCGGACGGTCGGGGAATTCTATCTGCTGGACGCCGGGAACCCGACCTCGGTCCAGGGCTGCATCGAGGCGGCGAAGGAGAACGCGCGCACGCTGCGGGCGCTGATCTCGACCGAGATGTGGCTGCAGATCAACGTGTTCCACGGCCGCATCCGCGCCCTGGACAGCGCCATGGTCACGCCGGAGCATTTCACCGCCGTCTGCGCGATGCTGAAGGACGGCGCCCAGTCGCACACCGGCATCACCGAGGGCACGTTCTATCGCGACCAGGCCTGGCACTTTTACATGATCGGCCGCTACCTGGAGCGCGCCGACCAGACCACCCGCCTGCTCGACACGCGCTTCCACGCCCTGGTGCCGCATCACGAGGCGGCCGACGCGGATATCGACGCCGGCGCCTGGAACGCCCTGCTGCGCGCCGCCGCCGGCTACCACGCGTACCGGCGCGAGCATCCCAGTGGCTATGAGCCGCGGCAGGTGGCGTGTTTCCTGCTGTCGAACACGGCCTTCCCGCGTTCGGCGGGGCTGAACCTGGCGCAGGCCGAATGGCACCTGACGCAGTTGCGCAGCCGCTATGGCTTGCGCCGCGTCGGCACCGCGCTGGAACGGCTGGAAGAGTTGAACGCCGGCCTGTCCTACGAGAACGTGGCGCGCATGGTGGGCGGGAAACTGTCGCCGTTCCTGGACGCGGTGCAGCGGGAAATCGGCGCGCTGCACGGGGATATCGTGGCGACCTTCGCGGATTGACGATCGCTGCCGGGAACCGCCGTCCCGTCATGGTTCGGCTCGACCGGGTCATCTTCCTCCACCGAGGCATGGGATGGTCAAGCCGGGCCATGACGAGGGAGCGGGGACACGAATCGGTCAAAATCCCGACCCTTCCGGAAGGGCGAGGCCCTTGCTATGAACGCCCCAAGCAACCCACGCGGAGGGAGGGCCAGGACGCCGCCATCCGCCTGGCATGCAGTTTCCTCAGGCGGCGTCTGGTAAAATCCGGTTCCGGGCGTTCACGTCGCCCCGTGGGTGCCGCGTTTCCGCAGCCCCGGAGGGTCCCCCATGGACACCAACCCAACCACCCTGCCTGCTTCCCTCGCCACGGCCCCCGTCGCCGGGCCCTGGCGGGAATACGCCGTCGATGCCGCCCAGCGCGGCGTGCTGTTCCTGGATGCGCTGCGCCGCCGCGGCAACCAGCAGGCCGCGATCACCGCGCGACCCAGCGCCACCGTGCTGCGCTTCGGCCATGAGGTGCTGATCAGCGGCCATGGGCTGAAGCGGCCGATCAACTACTCGCTGTCCCGCATCCTGCCGCCGCCCGGCGTGACGATCGACCCCCGCAAACGGCCCGTGGTGGTCATCGATCCGCGTGCCGGCCAGGGGCCCGGCATCGGCGGCTTCAAGCCGGACAGCGAGATCGGCGACGCGCTGAACGCGGGCCATCCGGTCTATTTCATCCATTTCTCCGCGCAGCCGGAACCGGACCAGGGCTTCCTGGACGTGGTGGAAGGCCAGGTCATGTTCTTCGAGCGCATCCGCGACCATCACCCCGATGCGCCGCCGGCCTTCGCCATCGGCAACTGCCAGGCGGGCTATCAGACGCTGATGGTCGCGGCGCTGCGGCCCGACCTGTTCGGACCGGTCATGGTGGCCGGCTCGCCGATGTCGTACTGGCAGGGCGTCCGGGGCAAGAACCCGATGCGCTACACGGGGGGCCTGCTGGGCGGAAGCTGGCTGACGGCGCTGACCAGCGACCTGGGCAACGGCAAGTTCGACGGCGCCTGGCTGATCCTGAACTTCGACGTCCTGAACCCCGGCAACTGGCTGTGGGGCAAGCAGTACGGCGTCTATGCGAACGTCGATACCGAAGCCGGCCGCTACCTGGAGTTCGAGAAGTGGTGGGGCGATTTCGTCGTGCTCAACGGCCGCGAGATCCAGTTCCTGGTGGACCAGCTCTTCATCGGCGACAAGCTGACGCGCAACCGGATCACGTCGAGCGACGGCAAGGTGTTCGACCTGCGCGCCATCACCGCGCCGATCATCGTCTTCACCTCGTTCGGCGACAATATCAGCCCGCCGCAGCAGACCCTGGGCTGGATTCTCGATCTCTACCGGGACGTGGCGGACATCCGCGCGCGGGAACGCACGATCGTCTATTGCCTCGACCAGACCGCCGGGCACCTGGCGATCTTCGTTTCCGCCAAGGTCGGCGCCAAGGAGGACGAGGAGATCCTGCGCCTGATGGACATGATCGACTGCCTGCCGCCGGGGCTTTACGAGCTGGTGATCACGCCGCGACCGGCCGGCTCGGGCGGGGGCGCGTGGCTGAGCCGCATCGAGGCGCGGTCCCTGGACGACATCCGAGCGCTGGGCCGCAACAGCGTGGAGGACGATCGCGCCTTCGCTGCCGCGGCGCGGGTGTCGGAGATCAACCTGTCGCTCTACCGCACCTTCTGGCAGCCCGCGGTCAAGGCGATGGTCAGCCAGCCGATGGCGGATGCGATGATGAAGCTGCATCCGCTGCGCCTGGGCTACACGATGTTCGCGGACGGCAATCCGTGGATGAAGGCGATCGCGCCGCTGGCCTCGGAGGCGGCACGGGACCGCACGCCGGCGACGGGGGACAATCCGTTCCTGACGCTGCAGCGGCAGGTCTCCGACCGGATCGTCGCCGCCCTGGATGCCTGGCGCGACATGCGCGACTCGCTGGCCGAACAGGTCTTCTTTTCCGTCTACGGTTCCCCCATCGTGCAGGGGCTGCTGGGCCTGAACACGGACGAACCGGCGCGCGGCCTGCCCGGCGTCACCGCCGAGGAGGTGAACGAGCAGCGCGCCTATCGCGACACGGCGCGGGCGGAGATGACCAAGGGCACGTTCGGCGACGCGCTGATCCGTGCCATGCTCTATGTGGCATCGGCTGAACGGTCGCTGGACGAACGCTGCGCCGCGGCGCTCAGCCGCGTCCTGCGGACACTGGGCCATCTGACGCCCTCGCAGTTCAAGGCGGCCGTGCGCGATCAGTTCGAGGTGCTGTTGCTGGCGCGCGAGGACGCGGTCGACGCCCTGGCGGCGATCGTTCCCGACGCCGCGGACCGCGCCGCGCTGCTGGAGAACGTCCGGTCCATCGTCGGCGCCCCCGGCGGGCTGACGCCGGGCGAACAGGAAAGGCTGGCGCGGCTGGACGCGGTGCTGGGCGCCGGTGCCCGGCCCCCGGCTGGCCCGTCGCCCCGTCAGCCTCGCGCGGCGCCCGTCGCCGGCGTGTAGCGCCAGACGCTGGCCGGCGGGAAGTTCAGCGGCGTCCAGGCCTCGCGCTTTGCGGTCAGCCCGTGCGCCCGCGCCGGCAGGGGCGACGTGGCGCAATAGCTGTAGTGCAGGAAGCCGCGGCCCGGCGCGACGGCCTCGATCGCGTCGATGAAGCGGCGCTGCATCGGCTTGGCCAGCAGCACCAGCGGGATGCCGCAGACGACGGTGCCGATCCGGCCCAGCCAATCCCGCGGGACGAGGTGCGCCAGTTCGCGCGCGTCGCCCTCGATCACCGTCACGCCGGGCAGCACGCCGCGCAGATGCCTTGCCATGTCCGGAACGATCTCGACGACGCAGAGCCGTTCCGGGGGCACGCCGCCGCCCAGCAGGGCGGCCGAGATCACGCCGGTGCCGGCGCCGAGTTCCAGCACGAACTCGTCCGGCTCGCGCCTGGTGTGGCGGACGATGCGGCTGCACAGGGCGGCCGAGGACGGAACGATGGACCCCATCTGGAGGGGATTGGCGAGCCAGCGGCGGAAGAACATCGCCGGATTCGCGACGGGTTCGGCGTCCGGCTCGCGGACGGCGCGGATCGGCAGGGCTTTGGCGAATTGTGTCATG
This sequence comes from Rhodopila sp., assembly GCF_035548235.1. GTDB lineage: Bacteria > Pseudomonadota > Alphaproteobacteria > Acetobacterales > Acetobacteraceae > Rhodopila. Next base: position 15,024 of record NZ_DASZTJ010000060.1, on the reverse strand, counting down.
CGGTCGTTTGTCCCTCGGGGCGACGGTGCGGAGCCGGCCGGCGGTGAATGGAAACGATCAGACGAATCACCTGCGTTCGGCCGATCGTCGTGGTTGCCAACAGAGTTCATTGCAATAAAGCGATCGGTCATCAAATCGAAGCACAAGAATTGCTAAGAAACCGTGACAGTCGCCGCGGGCCCGCCGCGGGTCGCGATTGCGTCCTTGGTCGCCGCGCGGCAGAGTGGCGCGGCTATTTCGCGGAGGTTACATGGCCAAGACATATTGGATCGGGACGTATCGGGCGGTGACGGACCCCGACAAGCTTGCCGCTTACGCGAAGCTGGCGGGCCCCGCCATCGCCGCGGGCGGCGGGACGTTCCTGGTGCGCGGGGTGCCCGCCAAGACCTATGAGGCGGGGCTGAACCAGCGGACCGTGGTCATCGTGTTCGACAGCCTGGAGCAGGCGGTCGCGGCGCATGATTCGCCGGCGTACCAGGAGGCGTTGGCGGCGCTGGGGAATGGCGCCGAACGGGACATCAGGCTGGTGGAGGGGGTCTGACGGCCGGCGGACTGCGTCCCACCCTGCCCACCCCGTCATGGCCCGCGACGAGGTGGGCCGTGACGGGGGCTTTAGCTGGAACGTCTTTAATCCGTCACATACTCGCAACGGAACCCGTCGCCGAAGCGCCTGACATAGCCGCGCGACGGGGTCGGGAAATGCGCGAAGCAGCATAGCGTGCTGGTGTCGCAGTAGGTCTCCAGGAATTTCCGCCGCGTGGCGGAACTCTGGTTGCCGTCGTAATCGATGCGCATGGCGAGGTCCGGCCATTTCGCCTGCAACGGCGTATGGATCAGGTCGCCGGTAAACACCGCGTCCTTGCCGGTCTTGCCCAGCGTGACCGCGTAATGATCGATCGTATGCCCCGGCGACGGGACCAGCGACACCAGGTCGTCCAGCCCGTAATCGCTGGTGACGAGGTCGCACTTCTTCGCCTCGACGATCGGGATCACGCTGTCGGCGATCGGGGCCACCAGTTCCTTCTCGTTCTCCGCCAGCCAGAAATCGAGCTCGATCTTCGAGAACAGGTAGCGCGCGTTGGGGAAGGTCGGCACCCAGCGGCCGTTCTCCAGCCGCGTGTTCCAGCCGACATGGTCGACATGGAGATGCGTGCACAGCACGTAATCGATGTCGTTCACCGTCAGTCCGCAGGCTTTCAGCCCGTCCATGAAGACGGTGTCCTGCTTCTTGTTCCAGAGCGGGCGGGCCGGGCGGTCCTTGTCGTTGCCGACGCAGCTATCGATCAGGATCGTATGTTTCGGGGTCCGGATGATATAGGACTGGAAACACAGGATCAGCCGGTCCTCGGCATCCAGGGCGGGCGGCTTCGCCATCCAGGGACGGCTTTCGTCCAGCATCGCCGGCGTCAGCTTGGGCAGGAATTCCAGCGCGGGGGTGAAGCCGCATTCCATCTCGATGATTCGGTGGATCGTGGTGTCGCCGATCCTGAACGTCGTCGTGGTCATGGCGCTCTCCCTGGTCGATTGTCGGGAGGATGTTAGGGGCAATCGCAGCGGGCGCAAAATCGTGAGGCCAAGGTCCTTGCGCCGGCGGAAGGGAGGGCCGGTTCCGGCATCGTGGGACTTGACCTGCATCCCAATAAATGGCGTACCATATATTGGTAGGCCAATCGATCCGAAACCCGCCCCGATCCGAAACCCGCCCCGAACCATGCCATGACCAAGCAGCCATCATGACGAAGCGACCTGGACAACTCCGCGACGGGTTCGGCAGCCTGGTGGCCCGAGCGGCGCGGCAATGGCGGCGGTCGGTGGACCGGAGGCTGCAGCCCTTCGGTCTCACCGAGGCCACCTGGCTCCCGCTGATCCATATCGCTCGGGCCCCCGCGCCGATGCGGCAGAAGGACCTGGCGGCATCGCTGGTGCTGGACGGCTCCTCGGTCGTCCGCCTGCTGGATGCGCTGGAAACCGCCGGTCTGATCGAGCGGCGGGAAGAAAGCGGCGACCGCCGCGCCAAGATCATCACCGTCACCGGCCGCGGCCTGGCGGTGATCGAGCAGGTCGAGGCCGCCTCCCGCGAGGTCCGGGCGGCGACGCTGGTGGGGCTGTCGGACCAGGACCTGGAGGGCGCGACCCGCGTGTTGGAACTGGTCTGCCGCAACCTCGCCGCCGAACAGGACCGCGAGGCATGAGCGCCTCCGACGTCGGCACGCGATCCGCGCGTGCGGCGGAGGACGATGCGATCAAGGCCAAGCCGCAGGCGGCGGAGCCGGAGCCGATCTCCCCCGGCATCCGCACCTTGGTCACGATCTGCACGATCCTGGCGACGCTGATGCAGTCGCTGGACAGCACCATCGCCAACGTGGCGCTGCCGTATATGCAGGGCACGATGTCGGCCAGCCAGGACGAGATCAACTGGGTGCTGACCAGCTACATCGTCGCGGCGGCGATCATGACGACGCCGACCGGGTTCCTCGCCGCCCGCTTCGGCCGCACGCGGCTGTTCGTGACCGCCGTGTCCGGGTTCACCGTGGCGTCGATCCTGTGCGGGATGGCGGATTCATTGCCCGAGATCGTCATCTTCCGCGTCATACAGGGCGTCTTCGGCGCGTCGCTGGTGCCGCTGTCGCAATCGGTGATGTACGACATCTATCCGGTGGAGCAGCGCGGCGCCGCGATGGCGATCTGGACCATGGGCGTGATGGTCGGACCGATCTGCGGTCCCATCCTGGGCGGCTGGCTGACGGAAAACGAAAGCTGGCGCTGGGTCTTCTACATCAACGTGCCGTTCGGCATCGTGACGGTCCTGGGCCTGCTGGCGTTCCTGAAGGAGACCCCGCACGGCAACGTCGTCCGACTGGACTGGATCGGCTTCGGCGCGCTCAGCCTGGCGATCGGGGCGTTCCAGACCATGCTGGATCGCGGCGAGACGCTGGACTGGTTCGCTTCCAACGAAATCATCCTGGAAGCCGTGCTGGCCGGGGTGGGGTTCTACATATTCCTGGTGCAGTTCTTCCTGGGGCGGCGGCCGTTCCTGTCGCCGGTGCTGTTCACCGACCGCAATTTCGTCGTCGGCATCACGCTGTATTTCACGCTGGGGCTGATCATGTACGCCACGCTGGCGTTGCTGGCGCCCTATCTGCAGACGCTGATGGGCTATCCGGTGGTGACCGCGGGCATCGTGCTGGCGCCGCGCGGCGCCGGGCTGATGCTGGCCGCGATGTTCTGCGGACGGGTGATCCGCCGGGTCAGTCCGCGGCTTCTGGTCGGCGTCGGCTTCGCCACCGGCGCCTATGCGCTGCACCTGATGACGTCCTGGACCCCCGACGTCGCCGAGACCACGATGATCGCCGTCGGCTTCCTGCAGGGCCTCAGCATCGGGTTCATGAACATCCCGATCAACATCATCACCTTCGCCACCCTGCCGGCGACGCTGCGGACCGAGGCGGCCGGCATCTACAGCCTGATGCGCAACCTGGGCAGCGCGATCGGCATCTCGGTGACCGGGTCGCTCTTGGTGTCCAACACGCAGGTGAACCACGCGCTGATCGCCGGCAGCGTCACGCCGTTCAACCGGATGCTGCATATCGGCGCCGCGGCGCGGCTCTGGAATCCCGCGACCGCCAAGGGCATCGCCATGTTGAACGAGGAAGTCACAAGGCAGGCGCAGACGATCGCCTATATCGACGACTTCAAGCTCATGCTGGTCCTGGCCATCGCCGTGATGCCGCTGCTGCTGCTGACGCGTTCGCCGTCCTCCGCCGTCGGGAAGTGACCGGCGAGTTGCCTATCCCTCCGGGTGGTCGCACTGTAGCCGGCCAAGGGGGACAGGGACCAGGAGGACAGGGACGATGAGTAAGACTGCGCTCAGCCCGGAAACCGTGATCCAGCAGATGCGGCGCAACGGGGTCACCGAGGTGGTGTGGCTGCCGGACAGCGAAACGAACTGGCTGTATATGCTGATGCTCGCCGAACCGAACCTGCGGCTGGTCGGCGTGACGCGGGAAGGGCACGCGTGCTCCATCGCCGCGGGCCTGTTCGCCGGCGGGCGCAGGCCGATGATCCTGATCCAGAACACCGGCATGCTGGAATCCGGCGATTCCATCCGCGGCTGGCTGATGGGGCTGAAGATCCCCGTCGTGCTGATGGTCGGCTATCGTGGCTACACCCGCCATGGCGTCATCACCGACACCGCCGCGACCTATACCGAACGCTTCCTGATGGCGTTCAACATCCCGTTCTTCCTGGTGGAGAACGACGACGACGCCGACCGGATCTCGACCGCGTTCGACCTTGCGGCGCAGACGCGCGGGCCGGTCGTCGTGCTGGTCGGCGATGAATTCCACGGCTTCAACCGCTGAACGGAGGACGAGACGATGATGTACGCAGCCGACGTCCTCGCACTGATCGCGGAGCACCGGGGCGATGCGATCGTGATCTCCGGCCGCGGCGGGCGGCATTGGATGGCGATCAGCGACACCGTCATGGACCTGCCGCTGGGCGATCCCGCCATGGGCGGCCATGCCGGATTCGGCCTGGGTCTTGCGCTGGCGCAGCCGGACCGGCGGGTGATCCTGTTCGATTCCGAGGGCGATATCCTCATGAGCCTGGGGCAGTTGCCGACCATCGCCGAACAGGCGCCGGCGAATTTCTATCATTTCGTGCTGGACAACGAAGTCTACGCGACGACCGGCGGCCAGCCGGTGCCGAACGCGGGCAAGGTCGACTACGCCGCCGTCGCGAAGGCCAGCGGCTACCCGTCGGCGTACGGTTTCGACCGGCTGGAGTCGGTGAAGCAGGCGCTGCCGAGGATCATGGCGGCGCCGGGCCCGGTGTTCGTGGCGCTGAAGGTCGCGCCGGAGGTGGAGAACACCCCGATCGGCCAGCGCGTCAAATGGCGCAAGCGCGGCGCGGACCTTGTCGTCGCCGACCTGCGCGCGGCATTGGGGGTGGGCTAGCGGCGGTCCACCCCGTCATGGTCCGGTAAAACGGGATTCCCGAACCGGCGTGACCTGAAGGGCGCCCGTTGCACCTGGAGCTGACTTCCGCATAGGCTTTCAGGATGCCAAGCGTCCAGAAATCCTCCGTCTGCCCGCATGACTGTCCCTCCACCTGCGCCCTGTCGATCGAGGTCATCGACGGCGCCCGCATCGGGTCGGTGCGCGGCGCGGCGGAGAACAGCTACACCGCTGGTGTCATCTGCAACAAGGTCGCCCATTACCGGGAACGGGTCCATCATCCCGATCGCCTGACCCGCCCGCTGCTGCGCACCGGTCCCAAGGGCAGCGGCCAGTTCCGTCCGATCCCGTGGGAGGAGGCGCTGGACCGCATCGCCGAACGCTTCATCGCCGAAACGGCCAGGTTGGGGTCGGAGGCGGTCTGGCCGTTCTACTATGCCGGCACCATGGGCCTGGTGCAGCGCGACGGCATCCACCGCCTGCGGCACGAGATGAAATACTCCCGCCAGCGGAACACGATCTGTACCGCGCTGGCGGAAATCGGCTGGATGGCGGGCGTCGGCGTCACGCGCGGACCGGACCCGCGGGAGATGGAGAAGTCCGACCTGGTGGTGATGTGGGGCGGCAATCCCGTCTCCACCCAGGTCAACGTGATGACCCATGTGTCGCGCGCCAGGAAGGAGCGCGGTGCGCAATTCGTGGTCATCGACCCGTATCGCACGCCGACCGCCGCCGTGGCGGACATGCACCTGGCGCCGCGTCCCGGCACCGATGCGGCGCTGGCCTGCGCGGTGATGCATATCGCCTTCCGCGACGGCTACGCCGACCGTGACTACATGGCGCGCTACACCGATTGTCCCGATGCGCTGGAGGCGCATCTGCGCGCGCGGGGCCCGGACTGGGCGTCGGCGATCACCGGCATCCCCGTGGAACGGATCGAGGCGTTCGGCAGGCTCTACGGCCAGACCAGGCGCAGCTACATCCGTTGCGGCTACGGCTTCACCCGCAGCCGCAACGGCGCGGCGGCGATGCACGCGGTCGTTTCGCTGCCATCGGTGACCGGCGCCTGGCAGCACGAAGGCGGGGGCGCGCTGTGGTCGAACCGCTCGATCTACAAATGGAACAAGACGCTGATCGAGGGGCTGGACGTCCGCGACACCAGCATCCGCGAACTGGACATGAGCCGCATCGCCAGCGTGCTGACCAACGACAAGGCGGCGCTGAAGGGCGGCCCGCCGGTCACCGCGATGCTGATCCAGAACCAGAACCCGGTCACCGTCTGCCCCGACAGCAACCGCGTGCGGCGTGGTTTCGGACGAGACGACCTGTTCGTCGCCACGCATGAACAGTTTCTGACCGAAACGGCACGCTGGTCCGACATCGTGCTGCCGGCCACGATGTTCATGGAGCATGACGATCTCTACCAGGCCGGCGGCCACAGCCACATCCAGATCGGCCCCAAGCTGATCGAGCCGCCGGGCGAATGCCGTTCGAACCACGAGGTGCTGCAGGGCCTCGCCGGTCGGCTGGGCGCGACGCATCGCGGGTTCTCGATGACGGCGTGGGAGATCATCGATGAGACGCTGCGCATCTCCGGCTGGCCCGACGCGAAGACGGTGCTGGAGAAGCGCTGGATCGACGTCATGCCGCCGTTCGAGACCGCGCATTTCATCGACGGGTTCGGCGCGCCGGACAAGCGGTACCGTTTCGCGCCCGATTGGAAGTCGCTGGGCGACGACCATGCGCTGATGCCGAAGCTGCCGGATCACCTGGCGAACATCGATGCGGCGACCGCCGACGCGCCGTTCCGCCTGGTGACGGCGCCGGCCCGCAGCTTCCTCAACACCTCGTTCACCGAGATGCCCTATAGCCGAAAACGCGAAGTCCGTCCCACCGTCCTGGTCAATCCCGACGATGCCGTCCGGTTCGGCATGGCGGAAGGAACCAAGGTGCGGCTGGGCAATGCGCGGGGCGAGGTCGTGCTGCACGTGCGGATCGGCGCCGAGCAGCAGCCGGGCGTGCTGGTGGCCGAGAGCATCTGGCCCAGCGAGTGCTACGAAGGCGGCATCGGCATCAACGCGCTGACCAGCGACGAACCCGGCCCGCCCTGGGGCGGCGCGGTGTTCCACGACACCGCCGTCTGGCTCCGCGTCGAGGCCGCGGAACTGCCGCTTGCCGCCGAATAGGGCGCCGATCGCGCGGCCTCGGTCAATTGTCACGCGACGTCCCGGGACGGCACCCTATATCCAGGGAGGCCGCCCGAGCGGGGCGGCTGCGACAAGGAAGAGGGGAGCAGAGACATGGCTCAGATCAAGCGGCGGGCGTCGGCGGCGTGGCACGGCAGCGGCAAGGACGGCACCGGCAGCCTGACGACCCAGAGCGCGACGCTGAAGGACACGCCCTACAGCTACCTGGCGCGCTTCGGCGACGGCAAGGGCACCAATCCCGAGGAGTTGATCGCCGCCGCCCATGCCGGCTGCTTCAGCATGGCGACCGCGTTCCAGCTTAGCGGCGCCGGCCATCCGCCGGAGAGCCTGAATTGCGACGCGACGCTGTCGATGGACCAGGTCGAGGGCGGCTTCAAGATCAGCGCGGTCCATCTGGTGCTGAAGGCGAAGGTGCCGGGGCTGGATAACGCGAAGTTCCAGGAACTGGCGCAGACCGCGAAGGCGAACTGCCCGGTCTCGAAGGTGCTGAACGCCGAGATCACGTTGGAGGCGACGCTGGTCGCGTAAGGGGACGGTCCCGTCGTGGTCGGGCTTGGCCCGACCATTGACGCCTTGTGGTGCCGGCGGAGGAAAGGCGTGGGTGGCGGGCCTAGGTCCGCCTGACGGGGCCAGGCTCAGTCACGCCGCGTTCGGTCGCTTCAGGCCTTCACCACGTTCCAGAACAGCGTGAACGATCCTTTCAGGATCCCGCTCAGCGTCCGCCGATACGCCGTCGACAGGAAGAACTGGCCCAGCGGCACGTAAGGCGGGTCCTGCCAGAACTGGGTCTGGATGTCCCGGCAGATCGCCTTCTGCGCTGTCAGGTCCGGCGCGTTGAACCAGGCCGTGCGCAGCGCCGCCAGCTTGGGGTCCGTCGGCCAGCCGACGAAGCCCGCCTTGCCGATCGCGTTCAGCGACGGGTTGGTGGCGGGCGTCAGCAGGTCGTAGCCCGCGGTGTAGGTGCAGTGGGCGTTCCATCCCCCTTGCGCCGGCGGCCCCTGGTTGTTGCGCCGCTGGGTCACCGATCCCCAGTCCGTCGACTGGTAGTCGAGGTTGAACCCGGCCCTTTTGAACATGTCCGCGCTGACCTCGCACAGCGCGTTGATCGCCGGGAAGTCGGAGGCGGCGATGAACGTCACCTTCTCCCCCTTGTAGCCGGCGGCCTTCAGCGCCTGCTGGACCTTGGCGTAGTCGGGCGCGCCGTCGGGAAAGACGTTCAGCCCGACATCGGTCGCCAGCGGGGTGCCGGGCGTGAAGACGCCCGCCTTGACGTGGTACATCGCGGGATCGTCGCCGACCACCGCCTGCATGAAATCGGTCTGGTTGATCGCCCCCAGCAGCGCATGCTTGATCGCCGGGTTGTCGAACGGCGGCAGCAGGCTGTTCACGCGCAGGAAGCCGATATTGCCGGCGGTATCCAGGATCTCGGTCACGATCGCCGAGTTCTTTTTCAGCAGCGGCAGCAGGTCGGAGGTCGGGTTCTCCCACCAGTCGATCTCCCCCGCCTGCAAGGCGGCCGCGGCGGTCGCGGGATCGGGGATGGTGTGCCACTCGACCCGCTCGACGCTGGCGATCTTCGGTCCGGCGGTGAAGCTGGGCTCGCCCGAGGCGCGCGGGACATAGCCGTCGAAGCGCTCATAGACCGCAAGCGAGCCGGCGACACGCTCCGAGGCGATGAACCGATAGGGGCCGCTGCCGACCATGTCGGTGACCGCCTGGCTGGGCGGGGTGTTGGCCAGGCGCTCCGGCATGATCGGCAGCATGGTGTTGCTGCCGTGCCCCATCGCCAGGGGCAGCATGGGGAACGGCGCCTTCAGCTTGATCTGCAGCTTCTTGTCGGTGGGGGCCGTCATCTCATCGATCGCCGCCATCAGCGAGGCGCCGAACGCGTCGCGCTGCATCCAGCGACGGATGCTGGCCAATGCGTCGCGGGACCGCACGGGGGTATTGTCGTGGAAGCGCAGCCCGTCCCGCAGCGTCAGGGTCCACAGCTTGCCGTCGTTCTCGACGGTATGTCCTGCAACCATCTGCGGCTGCGGGTTGAAGTCGCTGTCGATCCCGTACAGCGTATCGAACACCATGAAGGCATGGTTGCGGGTGACATAAGCGGTGGTGAACACCGGATCGAGCACCGCCAGGTCGGCTTGCGGCACGAAGCGCAACGCGGCCGCTCCGGCGGCTCGTCCGATGCGCGGCGCGGCTAGCGCCGCCGCTCCGGCTGTTGCGGTCCTGAGGAACTGGCGTCGCTGCATGGTCACTCCGGCGGATGGTCAGGCGATCGGTATCATCGATGCAGGCGCCATGCCAGAGAAGGCAACGACCTCATGCCGCTCGGTAGCGGTCCACGCCGCTTGAGTCGGTCTCCAGCCGCAACGCCTCTTGGCCCAGCATGTGGTTCACATGGGCCAGCACCTCGCCGAACGCGAAGCCGGTCTGATGCGCATCGAGCGGCCGGTTGAAGACGTGCGGTACGATCTCGGCGACCGTCAACGGCCGCTCGCGGCAGGCTTTCGCGATGTCGTCGCACCGGGCGGCGTGGTGGTCGATCAGTTCGGCGATCCGATCGTGCAGCCCATGGAACGGCAGTCCGTGTCCGGGCAGCACCAGCACATCCGGCCCCACCGCGTCCCGGATCGCACGCAGCGACGCCAGGTAGATGCCCAGGGCATCCAGGTCCGGCTCCATCGGATGCACGCTCACATTGGGGGAAATCCGGGCGATGACCTGGTCGGCGGCGAGGAAGATGCGCTGGTCGGGAAGGTGCAGCATCGCCTGCTCCAGCGAGTGGCCGCCGCCGGTCAGCACCTGGAACGTCCGCTCGCCCACCGGCAGGCGGTCGCCGTGCTTGATCCGTCGATAGGACGGCGGCACGCCCGTTGTCCGGCGCAGGTATTCATGGCCGCGCGACAGGACGATCTCGGTCGCTTCGGGCGAGAGGCCGTGGCGCTGGTAGAACGGGCGGAACACCGCCTCCCCATGATCGGCGGGCGCGTACTGGATCATCGCGCTGTGCAGGTATTCCGGGCGCGGCATCGTCATTTCCAGACCGAAGCGCTGGCACAGCCAGCCGGCGAGGCCGACATGGTCGGGGTGGAAATGCGAGACGATCAGCGACTTCAGCGGCTGGCCGGCCAGCGGTCCCGCCAGCGCCGCGTCCCAGGCCTGCCGGCACGCATCGGTGCCCAGCCCGGTGTCCAGCGCGGTCCAGCCGTCTCCGGTCTCCAGCAGGTAGATGTTCACGTGGTCCAGGCGATAGGGCAGCGGCAGGCGCAGCCAGCGGATGCCGGGGGCGATCAGCGGCGCCTCGCCTTGCGGCGGCGGGGCGTCGAACGGGAAGGTGAGGCGCGATGCGACGGACATTACCGGCAAGTAGCGTACCCGACCCTCGAACACACCGGGCGTAAAGCGCGTATCCGCATTGCGCGATGCAGCATGAACCTCACCTTATCGGCATCAGGCGGCCGCCAGCGCCGCCTGATGCCGATGCGCCTGGATCCGCTCCGCCAGATACGCCGCGTCCCGGCCGACGCCCACGAACCGCCCGGACCCCCAGGTGTAGAGCCAGGGCAGCCCCAGGACATAGATGCCGGGCACGGACGTCACGCCGCGCGTGTGCGTCGGGTATCCGGCGCCGTCGAAGATCGGCAGGTCGACCCAGGACCAGTCGCTGCGGAACCCGGTGGCCCAGACGATGGCCGAGATCCCGGCCGCGACCGGGTCCAGGTCGGTCACCGTCGCCCCGGGCTGCCAGACCGGCGCGCAGCGGTGGCCCGGCGGCGCCGCGATGCCGTTGTCGTCGATGTATCTGTCGATCACCGCGCAGATGTTGTCGTAGCTGGTGTCGGCCGCGTCGAGGTTCTTGCGCAGGTCGTCGCCGAACCGCAGCCGCCCGCCGGCCAGGTCCAGCAGCCGGCCGTACAGCGTCATTCCCTGGGTGGCGAAGCGGCGCAGGTCGATCTCCCGCCCGCCGCCGCGCCCGGTCATGTAGTGGTTGGCGCGCCGCCGCACCTTCTCGCCCAGGGAATGCCGCTCCACCGGCAAGTCGTATTGCCCCAGGTCGTACAGCCAGTCCGTCGCGTCCCGGCCGCGATAGGCGCGCGGGCTGCGCGGGGCGCTGCCGACGACCAGATGCACGTCGCGCCCGTCCAGCAGCAGGTCCTCGGCGATCTGGCACCCCGACTGGCCGCTGCCGACGACCATCACCGCGCCGGGCGGCAATTGCCGGCTGTTGCGATAGCCCGAGGAATGGATCTGCACGATCCCCTCCGGCAAGCGTTCCGCCAGGCGGGGAATGTTCGGCTGGTGGTAGCCGCCGACCGCCAGGACCACGGCATCGGCGGTGCAAGCGCCGTCAGAGGTCTCCAGGCGGAAGCCGGCGTCGGTCGCGCCCAGGCGCTGCACGCCGACGCCCAGCCGCAGCGGCGCCTCGATGCGCGCGGCGTAGTCCTCGACATAGCGCACGATCTCGTCGCGCGGCATGAAGCCGTTCGGTTCGTCGCCGGGATAGGGGAAGCCCGGCAGCTTGCACTGCCAGTTCGGCGTGACCAGGCAGAAATTGTCCCAGCGCTGGGTGCGCCAGGCATGGCCGGGGCTGTTCTTCTCGAACACGACGTGGTCGATGCCGGCTTCCGACAGGTGATAGCTCATGGACAGGCCGGCCTGGCTGCCGCCGATCACCGCGACGTCGTAGTGGGGTTCGGACATGGTACTATCCTCGTGCTATCCTTCGGGGCGCTATTCCTGGAAGGTTTCAAAGAAAACGAGAGCGTCGGGCTGATCGGCAAAGCGGTCCGCGGTCGCCTCGATGCGGGCAAGCTGCCCGAGGGCGAGCGAACACGGCGAACCGTACCGCGCCCGCACCCGCTCGCTTGCCGCGGTCAGCGCCGTCCGGCTGCGCGCGAGGAACTCGGGCAACGTGTATTCCGAACCGGGCAAGAAATGATCGCGCACGATGGTCGACGGCGAATAGCAGGTCTCGCGGCTGCCGTCGGGCCAGCGGACGATGAAGCGGAGCTCAGGCATCGGCGCACCCCAGCAAGGCCTGGCGGGAAAAATCCCAGATTGTCTCGCATGCATCGCCTTGGCGGACGTCGACCCGGTGCCCGTCTTCGACAAGGCCGACGGACGCGGCGCGGATGCCCCGAGCGGCGAAGTGCGCGAGCGTGGCGGGAAGGTTCGGCGGAGCAACGGTCAGCAGGTAGCCGAAGCTGGGAAAGGTCCGCAGCCAGAGATCGAGCGCGACGCCCTCGGGCCGGGGGATGGCGTCCAGGTCGATCGTCAGGCCCGCCCGCGAACATTCCGCCAGCATCATCGCGGTGCCGACGATGCCGCCCTGGCTGATGTCCTTGGCGGCGGCCGACAACCCGGCCTCGGCGATCGACGGCAGCAGTTCGAGGTCGCCGCGCAGCCGTTCGGCCGGCGCGTCGGTCGCGGCTTCCCAGTTCGGGACCGGGTCGCGGTAACGGCCGCGCAGGTCGATCGCCGCCACCAGGTGCTCGCCGGGCTGCGCGTCGAAGGACGTCAGCAGCCGTTTTGCCCGCCCGAGGATGGCGACGGAGAGTTGCGGGCGGTCGGTGCGCAGGTTGCTGTGCCCGCCGACCAGCGGCACGCCGAATGTCGCCGACGCGGCCGCCAGCCCGCCCAGCAGCGGATCGGCCTGTGCCTCGCCGGCGCACCAGACGGCGTCGACCGCGGCGATGGGCCGTCCGCCCATGGCGGCGATGTCGGAGACGTTGACCATCACCCCGCACCAGCCGGCGAACCAGGGATCGGCGGCGACGAACTCGTTGATGAAGCCTTCGATCGCCAGCAGCAGGAAGGAATCGCCGTCCGGGATCGCCGCGCAGTCGTCGCCCGCCGGCACGGCGCTCGCGCCCGAGATGCCCAGGCGGCGCGCGACCAGGGCGATGTCCGCCTTGGCGGCGATGCCCCGGCTGGCGCGCAGCGTCTCGGCGATGGCGGCGAGACCGTGCATCGTCAGGCCGCCCGTTTCAGATGCGACAGGAAACCGATTTCCGGCGTATCGATCGGTGGGTAATGCGCCAGGTCGGCCCACATGAAATGATGCGGATGGCCGTGGATCGTGGTCTCCTCGATCGTATGCCAGTGCAGGGCGTGGAACAGCTTCGCGTTCTGGCTCTGCACATGCGCCAGGAAGCGGGTGCAGCCGCGCGCATGGGCGGAGCCGACCGCCAGCTTGATCAGCGACGTGCCGATGGCGCCAACCTTGCGATAAGGCCGCGAGACCGCGAGGCGCGATCCCCACCACAGGCCCACGGATTCCTTGGGAGATTCCTCGTGGATGCGAACGGTCCCGACGACGTCCTCATGCGCCACGCCCCAGGACGACAGGGCCACCAGCGTGATCGCGTGCTCGTCGATCGCGTCGCGGTCCGATCCCTCGAAAATCCCCTGTTCCTCACAGAACACCGTCCGCCGCAATCCCGCCGCCGCTCGGCTTTCCCAAGGCAGGGTCGCGAACTTGATGCGGAATTCGCAGGCCAGGAACGGACGGATGTCTTCGATGATCATGCCGCCGCCCTCCGTTCGTAGCTCGACAGCGCGGAGCAGGCGCCGCATTTGCCGCAGCCGGCCTTGATGCCGCTGGCGAGCAGTCCCGACCGCCGCAGCATCGCCGACAATGGCCGCAGGATGCTGTCCATGACGTCCGCGCCGGGCGCCGGGTGGTTTTCCAGCGGCGTGCCGGAGATCGGCACGAACGGCACGACGAACGGATAGACGCCCAGCGCGATCAACCGTTCGGATACGGCAAGGACATCGGCCGGCGCATCGCCGAGGCCGGCGAGGATATAGGTGGAGACCTGGCCGCGGCCGAACACCGGCACGGCGGCGGCGAAGGCGTCGAAGTAGCGCGACAGCGGCACCTGCGCCTTGCCCGGCATGATGCGCCGGCGGACCGGATCGGTCACCGCCTCCAGGTGCATGCCCAGCGTATCGATCCCGGCGTCACGCATGCGGGGGAACCAGTCGTCGGTATCGGGCGGTTCGCACTGGGCCTGGATCGGCAGGTCGACGGCCGCGCGGATGGCGACGGCGCTTTCGACCAGGATGGCGGCGCCACGATCCTTGCCGGGCGGGGTGCCGGTGGTCATCACCATATGCGTCACGCCGTCCAACTCCACCGCTGCCTTGGCGACTTCCGCCAGTTGCGCGGGGGTCTTCCGCGCGATCGTGCGGCCGGCCGCGAGCGACTGGCCGATGGCGCAGAACTGGCAGGTCTTGGTGCGGCTCTGATAGCGCACGCAGGTCTGCAGCACGGTCGTCGCCAGCACGTCGCGGCCGTGCAACTGCGCGACCTGCCAGTAGGGCACGCCGTCCGCGGTCCTCAGGTCGTAGAAGCGCGGGCGCTTGGGGAAACTGGCCGAGGCCAGCGCGACGCCGTCGCGCAGGATGCGGCTGCGGCCGGCGGCGTCGGGCGCTTCGGCGACATAGGGGCTGTCGGCGGCCGGTGCCGTATGGACGGGAACCATGACGGTCGTATCGTCAATCGTGATGGCCTTATGGTCCGAAGGGCCGGCGCCGCCGCGGCGGCTTTCGACGCCTGCCTTGGGATCAGCCAGCCGCACGCCGAAGGATTGCAGCTCGTTGATCAGGTGTTCCGTTCGCGGCGTCCTGGTTGTCGCGGTGGTCGGCGTGGGGATCATCCTGGGCACTCCCATGGGGGAAAGAAGCAGGAAAGGGGACGGTCTGCATCGGCGGGGCAGGGCGGTTGTCCAGCAGCAGGCGCAGCAGTTCGGGACGGGCGTAGTGGCCGACCGAGTCCATCATCCGCTTGCGCTTGGTGATCAGGCCCATGTCGAGGTCGGCGAGCAGCAGGCCCTCGCCCTGGGTCAGCGGCG
>NZ_DASZTJ010000059.1:0-33979 GCF_035548235.1 Rhodopila sp. | reverse complement strand
GGATGATTCGTTTCGTCCTCGGTCCCGATCGCCAGGTCGTGCCTGACTTGGCCGCAAAGCTGCCCGGACGGGGAATGTGGTTGAGCGCATCTTGGGATGTGATAGAGTCGGGATCGACGTTGGGGTCTGGGCGCGCTGGCGTGACGAACGCCAAAATGAAGGGACCAGAGGAGGCTCAGCAGGAAGCCCCGGCCAAGATTTCAAGGCATGGGACCCGGCCCGGTCGGGTCGTCGCGGACAAGGCCCTGCTTCGGGCTTTTTCCCGAGCGGCACGCGGTCCGGTGACGGTGCCGGCGGATTTGCCTGGCCTTCTGCGGATGGGCTTGGAACAACGGATAACGGCCTCGCTGGGTCTGGCGCGGCGTGCCGGGCAGGCGGTTGCCGGGTTCGAAAAGGCCAGGGACTTGGTCCGGTCAGGCCGAGCCGGGCTTTTGGTGCAGGCAGCCGACGGCAGTCCGGCGGAACGTGCGCGGTTCCTCTCCGCGGCGGGCGCGGACCAGACGTCGCGGCTGGTGGTGGTTGATCCTCTCCCGGGTGCGGACCTTGGGAGGGTCTTTGGTCGTGACTACGTGGTGCATGTGGCGATCGCGCCAGGAAAATTGGCTGATTCGCTCGCGATGGACGCGGGACGGCTATCAGGGTTGACGAAGCGGTCCAATAGGACCACGGAGCAGCAAAATGCTCCGATGAACGAAGTAGCGAGTACTGACGAGTAGATATGAGCGAAAGCAACGATCAGGACGGTGGCAAGGGCCGGCTCTCCCTGCGTCCCGCAGGGCGGCTCGAACTTGGGCGGACCGTTGACGCGGGATCGGTTCGGCAAAGTTTCAGCCATGGCCGGTCAAAAGTCGTGCAAGTGGAAGTGCGCAAGAAGCGTGCGCCTGTACCGGGGCAGGGTGCGCCTGCCGGGGCGCCATCCGCGCCCCCCCCGCAGACGGGTGGCGGCAGCCCACCCGCGCCGCGTCCTCCGGCCCAGCCGGGGCGCCCCGCGCCCGGCGCCGGCCGCGCGCTGACCGCGACGGAACTCGCCGCCCGCCAGCGTGCGCTGGTCGAGCAGCAGCGCGACGCCGCTCGGCGTGAAGCGGAACGGCGCGAGCAGGAGAAGATCTCCATCCTGTCCGCCGCTGAGGAAGCCCGCCGGCGCGAGGCCGAGGCCAAGAAGGCGGCCGAGGAAGAGGAACGGCTCGCGGCCGAACGCGAAGCTGCGGAGGCCGAAGCGCGCGCCACCGAGGAAGCGGCCCAGCAGGCCGCGCAAGCGCAGGCCGAGACCGGCCAGGCGACAGCCGCGCCGACCGGCACGGCTCAGGTCGAAGCGCGGGCGCCCGGCCAGCGTCCCCAGCCGCAGCCGCCCGCCACCGCGCGGCAGCCGCAACAGGGCCAGGGACAGCCGCAGAACCGGCAGGCGGCGCCTACGCAGGCCGCCACGCCCGGTTCGGCTACCGAAACCTTGCGTCTCCGCGGCACGCGGCCCGAGGACGACGAAGAAGCGCGTCCGGTCCGGCGTCCCGGCACGGGCGGCGTGCCCGGCCGCAAGCCGCCGATGGTGCAGCCGAAGAAGGGGAGCGACGACCGCCGCCGCGCCGGCCGCATCGACGTTCAGGCCGCTATCGAGGGCGAGGACGAGAAGGTCCGCTCGCTGGCCTCGGTCCGGCGGCAGCGCGAGCGCGAGCGTCGCCAGGCGGAACTCGACCGCCTGCGTTCGGATCAGGTGAAAGTGGTGCGCGACGTCGTGCTGCCGGAACAGATCACGGTGCAGGAACTCGCCAACCGCATGGCCACGCGTGCGCCGGAGGTCATCAAGACCCTGATGCGCCTGGGCGTGATGGCGACGATCACCCAGTCGCTGGACGCGGACACGGCGGAACTGGTGGTGCAGGAATTCGGCCACCGCGTGCGCCGCGTGTCGGAATCCGACGTCGAGCTTGGCCTGGAAGGCGCGGCCGACGAGGATATCGACCTGGAGGCGCGTCCGCCTGTCGTGACCATCATGGGCCATGTCGACCACGGCAAGACCTCGCTGCTGGATGCGCTGCGCTCGACCGATGTGGCAGCCGGTGAAGCGGGCGGGATCACCCAGCATATCGGTGCGTACCAGGTCACGGTTTCGACCGGCGACCGGATCACCTTCATCGACACGCCAGGCCATGAGGCGTTCACCGCCATGCGCATGCGCGGCGCGTCGGTCACCGACATCGTCGTCCTGGTGGTCGCGGCCGACGACGGCGTGATGCCGCAGACGATCGAGGCGATCAAGCACGCCAAGGCCGCCAACGCGCCGATCATCGTCGCCATCAACAAGATGGACAAACCCGACGCCAACCCGAACCGCGTGCGCCAGGAACTGCTGTCGCACGAGATCGTGGTCGAGGCGATGGGCGGCGAGACGCAGGACGTCGAGGTCTCGGCGCTGAAGAAGCAGGGCCTGGACAAGCTGGAAGAGGCGATCCTGCTGCAAGCGGAAATCCTCGACCTGAAGGCCAATCCGCGCCGCAGCGCCGAGGGCACGGTGATCGAAAGCCGCCTGGATCGCGGACGCGGTCCGGTTGGCACGGTGCTGGTGCAGCGCGGCACGCTGGATCAGGGCGATATCGTCGTAGCCGGCGCCGAATGGGGCCGCGTGCGTGCGATGCTGGACGACAAGGGCCGTCAGTTGAAGGAAGCCGGCCCCTCCATGCCGGTCGAGTTGCTGGGCCTGAGCGGCGCGCCATCGGCCGGCGAACCCTTCGTCGTGGTGGAAAACGAAGGCCGCGCCCGCGAGATCACCGAGTTCCGCGTCCGTCGCCAGCGCGAGAAGATGGCCGGCCTCGCCGCCGGCGCCCGCGGCACGCTGGACCAGATGCTGGCGCGTATCCAGGCCGGCGAGCAGAAGGAAGTCGCCGTCCTGATCAAGGCCGACGTGCAGGGCAGCGCCGAGGCGATCCAGGCCACGGTGCTGAAGCTGGCCCACGAGGAGGTCAAGGTCCGCGTGCTGCTGGCCGGCGTCGGCCAGATCACCGAATCCGACATCCAGCTTGCGAAGGCGTCCAGCGCGATCATCATCGCCTTCAACGTCCGCGCGACGTCGCAGGCACGCGACCTGGCGCAGCGGGAAGGCGTGGATATCCGCTATTTCTCGATCATCTACGAAGTCGCCGACGACGTCGAAAAGCTGGTCAAGGGCAAGGTCGCGCCGAAGGAACGCGAGAAGTTCCTGGGCTATGCCGAGGTCCGCAAGGTGTTCAACATCACCAAGACCGGCAAGGTCGCCGGCTGCTACATCACCGAAGGCGTGGTCAAGCGCGGTGCCGGCGTGCGCGTGCTGCGCGACAACGTGGTGATCCACACCGGGGAACTGTCGCAGCTCAAGCGCTTCAAGGACGACGTCCGCGAAGTGGCTCGCGGCTATGAATGCGGCCTGTCCTTCGCCAACTTCCACGACCTGGAAGAAGGCGACGTCGTCGAGTGCTTCGAAACCGAGATGGTCCCGGCTTGAGGAAGCCAGCCCACGCGGGACCTTCTCAACGGCAACTGCGCGTGGCGGAGGAAATCCGCCACGTGCTGGCCGGCATCTTCTCCCGGCACGAGTTTCGCGACCCCGACCTGGCCGCCGCCCAGATCACCGTCACCGAAGTCCGGATCGCCCCCGACCTGAAGCGGGCCACGGCGTTCATCTCCCGCCTCGGCCGGTCCGACGTGCAGGTGCTGATCCCGGCGCTGAGCCGGGCGACGCCATATCTGCGGGGGCAGGTGGCGCAGGCGTTGCGGCTGCGCAGCGCGCCGGACCTGGTGTTCGAGCCGGATACGTCGCTGGACTACGCGATGAAGATCGAAAAGCTAATGAGCCGGCCGGACGTCGCGCGCGACCTGGACCCTGATTCTTGACGGCGCACGCGATCGCAACATGTCGGAGGCCCGGGGGTGCGCGCCCTGGGCGATGGAGTGGATCCGGCCCGCGCAGCCTGACACGCTGTTCATCAGTTCGATCACCATCGGCGAGATGACGGCCTGGCATCGCGCATCCGCCACGTCCTTGATCGCTGCGTACGCTGCGGGTTCCGTGACGCCGGTGGACGTGCTGGACGCGGTCCTGGCGCGACTGGACGCCGTCAACCCGGCCCTGAACGCCGTCATCGCCACCGACCCTGCAGCGGCTCGCCGTCAGGCCGAGGCCAGCGCGGCCCGCTGGCGCAGCAACGCCCCGCTCGGCGCGTTGGACGGCATCCCGTTCACCGTCAAGGACAACATCGTCACCGCCGCGCTGCCGACCCGTTGGGGCTGCCCGGTGTTCCGCGACTTCCAGGGCGAGCGCGACGAACTGCCCGTTGCCCGGATGCTGGCCGGCGGCGCGGTGCTGGTCGGCAAGACCAACGTCCCCGAACTCACCCTGATGGGCTATACCGACAACACGCTGTTCGGTCCCACGGGCAATCCGTGGAACCCCGCGCTGACACCCGGCGGTTCCTCGGGCGGTGCGGTTTCGGCGGTTGCCGCCGGCATCGGTCCGGTCGCGCTTGGCACCGATGGGGGCGGGTCGATCCGCCGGCCGGCGTCCCATACCGGCCTCGTCGGCCTGAAGCCGACGCCGGGACGTATCCCGCGCTGTGACGGATTGCCGGCCATCCTGCTCGATTTCGAGGTGATCGGCCCCATCGCGCGGACGGTCGGCGACATCTGGACGGTGACCCGAGCGCTGGCGGCACGGGATGCGCGCGATCCGGCCAGCCGGATGCTGCCGGATCTTGGCGCGATGCCTCCGGCGCGGCCGTCCCGCATCCTGTATGTCCCACGCTTCGGCGCTCATCCGGTCGATCCGGAGATCGCCGCCAGCGTGGCCGCTGCCGCCCGGCACATGGCCGATCTCGGTCATGAGGTCAGCGAGGGGCCGCCGCCCTTCGATCCGGACGAGGTGGCGCTGATCCAATCCACCGTCAGCGCCGCCGGGCTGGCCTGGCTGATGCGGGAACGGCAGGCGTCCCCTGCCGCTGCGATCCTGCAGCAGACCGCGGAAAGGGGTGCCGCGATGCCGGCGGCCGACCTGTTCCAGGCCCTGGATGACGTCGGGCGGCTGCGGCGGACGATGTCGGTGTTCTTCGAAACGACGGACGTCCTGATGACCCCGTCGGCCGCGGCGCTGCCCTGGCCGAAGACCGAATCGCATCCGCCCGTCATCGCCGGCCAACCGGTGGGACCGAGGGGCCATGCGGTGTTCACGGCCTTCGCCAACGCCGGGGGCCTGCCGGGTCTTGCGCTGCCATGCGAACGGTCCGCGGCCGGGCTGCCGATCGGCTTCCAGCTTGTCGGCCCGTACGGCGCCGATGCAGCCCTGCTGGCGCTCGGTCTTCAATACGAGGCCGCGCATCCCTGGGCCGATGCGTGGCCGGCAGGTTAGAACCTGCCTGTCCCGCTGCCTGTGACCGGAGCTTGCCCATGCACACGCTCGACCAGCTCAACGCCATGCCGGATACGGACTTCGTCGCCGCCCTGGCCGGCGTATTCGAGCACGCGCCCTGGGTCGCGGCGACCGCCGCCGGGGCGCGGCCGTTCGAGACCGTTGCGGCCCTGCACGCCGCGTTGATGCGGGCGGTGGAGACCGCCGAGGAAGACGTGCAGCTCGAATTCCTGCGTGGCCATCCGCCTTTGTCGCCGAAAGCGATGACCGACCCGGCGCTGACGGCGGAGTCCCGGTCGGAGCAAGGGGGGCTGGGCATGGACGCCCTGGGTGGATCGCTGGCGCGTTTCGAGACGGGGTCAGCCGACTATGAGGCCCGGTTCGGCATCCCTTTCATCACCTGCGTCCGGCGCATGACGCCGCCGTTCGTGCTGCGCGGGCTGGAACAGCGGCTGGCCAACACCAAGACCGAGGAGATCGCGGCCGCGCTGCGGGAAATCGGCTTCATCACCCGGCTTCGCCTCGTCGATCGCGTCTCGGGCCCGGGAAAGCCGCGCGTGGCGGGACATTTGTCGACCCACGTGCTCGACACCGCCCGCGGCAAGGCCGCCGAAGGTATCCGGATCGAGCTGTTCCGCGAGGGTGTGCTGATCAAGGACGGGATCACCAACCAAGACGGCCGGACGGACGAACCACTGCTGCACGGCGAACCACTGCGGATGGGCCGCTACGAGCTGCGGTTCCATGTGGAGGACTACTACGCCGGCTGGCCCAATGTGACGGACCCGCCCTGGTATGACGTCATCCCGGTCCGTTTCGGCGTGGCCGAACCCGAGGGGCACTATCATATCCCCTTGCTGCTGAACGCCTGGACCTACTCGACCTATCGGGGAAGCTGAGGCGTCAGGCCGCCTTGTCGTAATAGGCGCGGACCCGTTCCCGCTGGGCGGCGAACAGGCTTTCCCGCCGTTCCCACAGCGACCGGTACCAGGCGATCCGCGGCGCCACCTGATAGGCCAGCATCCGGTTCCTGGCCACATGTTCGCGCGCCGTGTTGGCGATCGCCTTCGCGTTCTCCGGCAGCGCCAGGATGCGCAGCAGCTGGGTCCGCAGCTCGTCCGGGCTTGCGAACAGCAGGCCGGTACGGGTGTGCTCGACGCTGTCGGCGTAGACGATCGGGCTTGCCAGGGGCGTAGCGCGGCAGGCGGCAGCCTCGATGAATTTCAGGTCGGACTTGGTGCGGTTGAACGGCGTGTCGCTCAGCGGCATGAACGAGACTTCGCAATTCCCCAGGATCTGCAGATAGGTCTCATAGTCGCAGGTCGGGGTGAATTCCTTGTGGACCACGTCCAGGGCATCGAAGAAGCCCTGGTCGTGGATCACCTGGAAACGCAGCCGCTCCCCGGCCAGGGCCGCGACTTCGTTGATCACCGGCATCAGCGGTTCCCAATCGTCCTCGCGGTTCAACGCGCCGAAGAACACCGTGATCGTATCGGGCTGGGTGTAGTTGCGGATTTCGGGCAGGCTGACCATCGCGTTGGGGAAGACCGCGACCTCCGGGTTGTGGCGCCGCAGCACCTCGGCCAGCGCCGGCGTGCTGGTCTGGACCGCGTGCGCGCCCTGGAACGACAAGGCGCCGCCGCGCTGCATCATCGGAAAGAAGTCGGGGTGGTCGTCGAACTCGGTGACCAGCAGGTTCCCGCCCTGGGTCAACGTCTCCAGCAACTTGAACCCTTGCTCGCCGCTCAGCGCCGGGCGGTGCAGCACGAAGATGCGCGGTGCGTCGTCCTGTGGCGGCCGCGTATCGATCACGTCGGTGACCTCTGTGATGACCGACGGGTCGGTGGCCATCGCGCGCAGCGGATACACGACACGGACATGGGAGACGCCGCCGACCGGCGCCAGCATGTTGCCGCGCAGGAACATACGCTGCCGCGGCTCCTTGCGCGCGCGCCAGATCAGCCGTCCCGCGCTGGCACGCTTGGCGAAGGTCTCGGGGTCGATACCCAGGTTGGCCAGCGCCGGCGCCATCGCCGCCAGGAACGGTTCGGCGAATGTCCGGCTGACCTGACACTCCATGATGTCGCAGGGGACCAGGCCGATGCGCGAAAGATGTCGCGTCACCGCCTCGACCGTGAAGCCCGCCGGCGGGGACAGCAGTTCGGCCTCCATCCGCCCGTGCAGCACGCCGTCGAGCACCTGCCAGGAGCCGGGGTTGGGCAGCGTCATGACGACGACGCCGTCCGGCGTCAGCATGGAGGCCTGGGCCGCGACGAGGCGCCAGGGATCGCTCAGCCGTTCCAGGATTCCGTCATAGAGCAGACAGTCGATGCCGTCGGGTTCGTTGAAGGGCAGGGGCGTGGCTTCGATGTCGCCGACCGCGATGGCGTTGAATCCGACGGCTGCCTGTTCCGCCCGGGCACGGTCGCTTTCGATGCCCAGCAGGCGGATCGTCGGGTTCATGGGACGGTAATGCCGTCCCAGTTCGCCGTCGCCGCAGCCCACATGCAGCAACGACCGAGCCGCGAGCGGCAACCGAGGCAGCAAATCGACGAAAGGAGATGACGTCATCTTGTGTCGATCGCTCCCGCGCACCGATATCGGATCGGACTACCTGTTCCGACGACCTGGCCGGCTTCGCAGCCCGCCACCGGTAACTGGTAGGCGGAATCGCGCGCGTGTCGCAAGCGCGATCGCCGCACAGCGCGGGGGAATTGCGCCAAGCGGCCCGTGCCCCACGTTCAGGCCAGTCTAACGTTCAGGTCAGAAGCTGCGTGCGTATGCCCTGGCTGGCCAACAGGGTGACGGCGTTCTTGTCGAAGGACACAAAGGTGTCCGCGCCCTGCCAATTCCCCTCGAAAGCGATGATGCCGTCCGCGAAATCGCCGCCGGCTTCAAGCACGGCCAACCCCGCCTCGGCACCCGGGCAATTGACCAACACGTTTTCCGTGTCCAGCAGCGCCCGAATCGCGGCTGCTACGTCCGACCGACCGGTCTTGTATTGGCGGCGCAACACCCACGCGAACTCCCATAAGGCTTGCAAGCTCACGACCACTTGCTCCGCGCTGGCCAGGCAGGCCACGGCAGCCCTGGCCTGTTCGGCATCGTCGGCCACGCAAGCGCGCAACAGCACGTTCGTATCGGCTGTCACTTTCATCCGCGGTCCGTTCCCATACCGGCTTCGGCACCCGCCTCGGAGATGGCGTCGTTGATCTCTTCGACGGAGAGCACCCGGCCATTGGTTTTGCCCTTCAGGAAGCCGTGCAGGTCGTGAAAGGTGCCTTTCCGCCGGGCTGCTTTCAGCTCTGCCCGCCCATCGGGCAGCAAGTCCAGTTCGATCTTTTCACCGGGCTGGATGCCCAGGTGCCGGAGCACGTCCTTGCGGAAGGTGACCTGACCCCGCGCGGTGACTGTCAATGTCGTCATGACCGACATCCCTCGTGATCGGGCTCAATATAATGCGAAACTGCATTACTGCCAGGCCTTACCCGACCCATCGCGCGAAACAGGGCGCCGCGGTTACGCCGTGGCCGGCAACCGAGCCTGGGTTTCCGCGGCAGCGGCGGCTTGCCAGCCCAGGGCGGCGCGGATGAAGCCCGTGGCATAGGCCAGCCGCCACCGGGCCGCGAGCAGCCGCGTGGAGCGTCGGGGGACCAGCATGGCGGGCGCCAGCAGACAGGCCACTGCCAGCCGCCGGGGCAGCTCCCGCCAGACCGAGGCCGGGTCTTGCAGCAGCCGGCGGGTCAGCACGGTGGAGGCACCCTGCCAATACAGCCGGCTCAACAGCCATTCCGGGCACAGGCGGCGCGCCTGGATCTGATGGTAGACCACGATCCGGGAGTCGTAGCGGACCGAATAGCCCGCGTCCTGAAGCGACCAGGCGAGTTGGACTTCCTCATCGGACAGCAGCGTGTCGCCGTAGCGCCCGACGCTGGACCCGAAGCCGCCGGCGGCCAGCAGCGACAGGACGTTGACCACCATGTTGGCGCCGTACGGCTCCAGCTTGGGGGGCACCGCGTCCGTGCGATACTCGCCTTCGCCCTCATGTTCGATAATCGACAGGACGCCCCGCAGGGAGGATGGCCACCAGCGGGGCAACGGCGCTTCCCATTTCGGCAGGATGCGGCCGCCGATCAGGGCCGGCGGCGGCCCCGGCTTGCGCAGCGAGGCCAGGATCGATTCGATCCAGTTCGGCTCCGGGATCGCGTCGTCGTCGATATAAGCGATATAGCGGCTCCTCGCCGCCCAGGCGCCGGCGTTGCGTGCGAGGCTGACGCCGGGACGCTCGACCCGGACCAGGCGCGCATCATGCTCGTCCGCCAGCGCGGCCAGTTCGGTCCGGTCGGCGGAGGCGCTGTCGACGATCAGTAAGGCGAAGCGCTGGCGCGGAACGGTCTGTCGGGCGAGTCCGCGCAGGCAATCCCGCACATAGCGCGGCCGGTCGGTGGTGCAGATGCAGACGGTCAGGTCCATGCCTGCAAGCGTAGGCGGCGGAAGGTTTATAAATTCTTAACAGGGACCCGGTCGAAGGGGAGGCATCGGCGCCACTGCAGCCATGGCGGGCAGGCGCCGCCCGGGCCCGCCTGCCGTCACAGCACCAGCTCGAACCGGGTCGTCCTTTCCAGCGCGTCCTCGAACCAGGATTCGATGGCGGCCTCGCGCTTGCCGACGAAGACCGGCTTGTCGTCTTCCAGCACCATGGGCAGGTCGTGGCCCGGAACCAGCAGCGTGCCGGGGCGCTTGCGCCAGAGCGTCCACATGCTTTCGATCGAGCGGGCGGTGACCGAAGCGTCGTACGTCATGTCCGCCTGCCGCGTCAGCAGTTCCACCCGGTTCTTCGCCGCGTCGCCGGTGAACAGCACGTCGCGCGCGTTGCCGGTCAGGTAGAAGATCAGGTGGCCGGGCGTGTGGCCGGGCGCGTCGTAGGCGGTCATGCCGGGCAGCACCGTCTCGCCATGCCGGATCCGCCGCAATTGCGGCGAGCCCGCCAGTTCCCGCACGTACAACTCAGGCACCGGCGTCAGGCCCCAAGGCTCCCGCACCGACCAGTCGAGTTCCTCCTGCCCGATCCAGATCGTCGCCTTGGGGAACATCACCCAGTTGATCGAATGGTCGAAATGCGAGTGGGTCAGCACGACGTCCGTCACCTCGGCGGGCGTCAGGCCGTGGCGCTTCAAGCCGTTGATCAGGTTGTTGCGGTGGCTGAAGGTGCCGCAGTCGATCAGCGCGACGCGGCCGTTGCCACGCAGCAGGACGATCGTGCTCCAGCCCAGGCCGCCGTGGCAGACGGATTTGCCGGGATAGCCCTGGACCAGGATGTCGAGCTGGTAATCCTCTGATGCCATTCTCAGAATTCCTCTTAGACGATTGTTATAGCGGTTTCTTTTCAGCTGCCTTCACGGCTTGCCAGGCGTCTTCCATCGTCGCCAGGCTGCTGTCCGCCAACGTCGTGCCCTTCGCCTCGACCAATTGCTCCATCGCATTGAATCGACGACAGAATTTCTCATTGGCGTGACGCAGGCAGGTCTCCGGGTCCAGGTCGAGCTTCCGCGCGAGGTTCGCCAGCACGAACAGCAGGTCGCCGACCTCATCGGTCAGGCGGGCTGGATCGGCATCCGAGAGTTCCGCGCGAAGCTCCTGAATTTCTTCATCAAGCTTATCCAGGACCTGCTCAACATCGGGCCAGTCGAACCCGACCCTGGCGGCACGCTTGGTCAGCTTCGCCGCACGGGTCAGGGCAGGGAGGCCGACCGGCACGCCAGCCAATGCGCCGGTCTGCTGGCGGGTCGCACGCTCTTGCGATTTGCCGGCTTCCCAGGCCTCCGTCTGCTGGGCGGCGTCGCGCGCGGCGGCATCGCCGAACACATGCGGATGGCGGCGTATCATCTTGTCATTGATGCATTTTGCCACGTCGGCAAAGCCGAACAGGCCGGCTTCCTCGGCCATCCGGGCGTGGTAGACGACCTGGAACAGCAGGTCGCCCAGTTCATCGGGCAGGGCGGTGAAGTCCCGCTGGGCGATAGCGTCGGCGACCTCGTATGCTTCCTCGATCGTATAGGGCGCGATGCTGTCGAAATCCTGCACCTTGTCCCAGGGACACCCGGTCGCGGGGTCACGCAAGGCCTGCATGATCGTCAGCAGGCGACGAAGTTCGGCTTCGGCCGACAGCGCGGGATCGGACATGCCACGCGGATACGAGAGGTCCGGCCCCGGCGCAAGACCGGCCGGCCCGTGGCGGCCCTTTGGGCGCCCCCGGACCGGGGTCAGCGGTCAGTCGTAAAAATATTTAGTTTCCTTGGCCCAGGACGAGTTCTTGTATCGCTCATGCAGCAGCATGAAGGCGCGGTACGACGACCGGTTGTGCCCGGTGCCGAACCGGCTGACCCGGACCACCCAATACAGCGCCTCGGGTGAGCGCGGATCGGCGGCGTGGGCCTTCACATAGGCCAGCACATCCTCCCACACCGATCCCGCCTTGGCAGCGTCCGCCGGCATGAAACGGCCGCGTTCCGCCGCCGCGCGATCGGCCATCGCCGCGACCGGCGCCGGCATGGCGACCGGGAAGGCACCCTGGCCGCAGAGTCCGTAGCAGACGATATCGCCGTCGATCGCTGCCGGCCCCACGGACTTCGCGCCGGCGGGCGCGTAGAGCCAGTTGCGCCAGTGGCCGTCGAAGTCGGCGACCGCCCCTTGGGGCCTCGTGTATGGGCCGCGCAGGTCCACGTCCGCGCCCGGCACCTTCGCCAGGATGAACCAGGCGGCGAAGCGCTTGTCGTTCCCCGGCCTGGCGGCCAGGTATGTGTCCCATTCCTTCGTCAATTGCGGCAATCCGGCCTTCAGCCGCGGCGTCAGCCGGTCGGCGGTCGCGTCGTCACCCGTCAGCACGGCGCGCACCCAGGTGGTGAACGCCAGATCGAAGCCCAGGCCCGGCGGCAGGGCGGCGTTCCCCGCCAGCTTCGCCCGCTCGGCGATCGGCAGTTGATCCAGGATCGCCGCCGCATCGTCACCGAAACGCAGATCCGGGCGGAGCGTGGAGAAGGGCAGGTCCTCCATGCCGTAATCGGTCACGAGGCAGCCTTTATCGGTATCGTCCGGCGTGACGCAGGGCGAGGTCCGCGGGCCAAGCCGTGCAAGGTCGCCCAGGTCGGACAGCGCCAGCACCCGTTCTGCGAGCAGCAGGTTGCGGTCACTCAGCGCCAGGTCGGTGCGGGCGAGCGCGGCATCGAGGTCCGCCTGGTCGTCAGGCTTCGGGCCGGCGAGGCGGACACGGTGATAGAGCGCGGTCAGATAGGCCGGCTGATCCGGGGCGATCTTCCGCGCGGCGGCAACCAGATCGGCCGCGTCATCGCCGGGACCGGACCAGATCATCGCCGCCAGCAGCCAAGCGACGTCGCCCGTGTCCTTCCAGCGCTGCCGGGCATGGGCCAGCGCATCGGCATCGGTCTTCCAGACTTGGTCGGCCTGGAAATGGTCGAACCATTGCGCCTCGGGCTTATCCGGCGTGCGGCCGAAGACGGCGATCCAGTCGAGATAGGCCGGCTCCCCGGCCGGGGACTGTCCCAGACGGCGGGAGTCCTTGAAATCGGCCGCGACCGTGGGCGGTAGCGCCGGTCCGGCCAGTTCCGCCGCCAGCGCCTTGCGGCGCTCATCGGGCTGGTCGCGGAAGGCGAGGGCGCCCAGCAACCGGGCCTGTCCGGCATGGCCGAACACATCCGGCGGGTCGAGCGCGGCCAGCAGCGTCCTGGCATGCGCGAACGCCACCTTGTCATCCGTCGGCAACGCCGCGGTCACCGCCGCTCGGGCGGCCAGGTACGGACCATAGGGCGACCAGGGCGAGGCCGTGTCGGCGGCGATCGCCAGGAACTGGTCCTCGGCCGCCTTGAAGTGACGCTGATACAGCGCGAGCGCCGCCTGCTGATACGCGTAGTCGGCGCGCAGCCAGTCCGGCGCGCCGGTGGCCAGCGGCGGCAGGCCGTCGGAGCCGTTGCAGCCGGCGAACACCGCGTCCTGCGCCAAGACCCAGGCTTTCACCCACGGGTCGGCCACGCCATGGGCGGCGATGCGGGCTTGCAGCGTGGTGGCGGCGGTGCGGAACGCCTCGTTGAAACAGGTCTGCACGGCGGCGAAATCGCCGACGGTACGATACGGATCGATGCTGGTGTCGTCGATCTTCGGCGCGTCGGGCACTGCCGTCCTGGCTTGCGTCCACGCCTTGATCCCGGCATCCGCGCCGCCCCAACCGCTGCCGCAGCACGGTTCGGCGAGGGTCTTCCCGGCTTCGGCCCCGACCGGCAGTCCGTGCAGCATGCGCCAGGCGGCGAACAGCCGGGCCCAGGGCGCCTTGGCCAGCAGGATTCCGGGATGGCCGTCGTAGAACGCGTCTTGTTCCGCCGGCGGGCCGCCATAGGGGTCGATCGTCCAGGGGACCGGGAACCCACCGCCCGAGGCGATGGCGGCGGCGGGCGCCAGGACCAGCGTCGCGACGAGGATCAGTCGTTTCATGTGCGGAGCCTGTTGCGAAGGGCCATCAGGTCGGCGGCGGTCCAGGGATGGGGATTGAACATCCAGACCTGGCGATCCGGGGGCAGGGCGTCCGGTGGCGTGTCGCTGGCAACGCCGATCGCCGTCCGGCAGCGCGGGTTGCGCCAGTCGCCGCCGGCGGCAAGCCGAGCACGCAGTCGTATGCCGGAGGGGCCCATGCGGAAGAGCATGGGGACGATGTCGTCCACCGGTGCGGCCTCCAGCCAGGTTTCCGTGTCGCACCAGGATGCCAACGCGGTCATGGACAGGCGCTTGCCCGGCGGCATCCGTTCGCGGACGTCACCCAGCAGGTCCAACAGGATATGGCGCTCCGACGCTCTGACCTCGAAATCGATCTGCCAGGCACGGAAGCGCGGATTTTGCAGCAAACTCAGGACCAAGGCGGCCGTCCTGGCGCGCTGTTCCGCTGTCCAGGCGGGCTTCCGGGGTCGAGCGATCTCGACATGGACGACGCCGATGACGGGCTGGGTGGGGCTCAGACGGGCCGGTTGCAGCCTTGGCCGCGCCTGGACGGAGTCGGCGGTCAGCCGGACGAAGCCGGCCAGTACGGCGACGGTGATGTCGGGATCGGCGAACCGCAGATCCTCGGGCCGCTCCCAGGCCCAGATGACCGGAGCCCGCGGCAGGTTCGGCGACGGCGCGCTGATCGATCCGCGCAAAGGACCGAGCGCGAGGCACGCGACGAGAAACGCTGAGACGGTCCGGAGTGTCACGTCGCAAGGCCTTTGGGCTGCGATGGGGTGAGAGTATCGCCGGTATGGTTCGGCTGTTGCAACCATCGCGCGCAGGGTGGTTCGGAAGGGATGGTGTCGTGACGCCGCAGTCGCGGTGCGACCTGGCCACGCGCAAAAACCGCATAATCTATATTATGTTAATATGTAGACTAGCGCTCGATGTTTGATCTTGCGATCGGGTTGCCGGTCGTGGCAACGCTCCGTCAATGGCTTCCGCGTCCCCCAGTGTCCCGTTCGACCGCTTTCAGGTCGCCGCCGCCGTCGACAGGCTGATCTACGGCGACGAGACCACGTTCGATCCCGAGGACGCGCGCACTGTCCTGGCGCAACTGCCGCGCAAGTCCTCGCCGTGGATCCAGTTCGGGATCGCGGGCAAACGCTCCGGCGGATCGCACAAGGGCTATGCCGCGGGCGTCGGCGACGTGAAGATCGAGGACGAGCGGAACCGCCAGTTCGAGTATCACTCGGCGAACGACGCCTATAGCCGCGCGGGCCAATGGAAGCTGATGTGGATCGGCAAGCGCGGCAGCCAATACGTTGAAATCGAACAAGTCATGTCCGACGTCACGGATGAAGGCCGCGGCGCCATGATCTGCTACACGGCGGATGGCGAGCCCGTTCGGATGGAAATCCGGGTCAACCGCTCGTTCCGGCTGTTCTGGTCGCCGATCGTGGTGGTGGTGCCCGGCTGGAAGCCGTGGAAGACGCCGGCCGCACCGCGACGCGCCGAAACGGTGAACCCCTTCGCGTAACGTCTTGCCGCTACAGGATATCCAGCGACGTCTTCGACCGCGGCGGCGGATGGGCCGCGTCGATTTCGGCCAGGTCCTGGTCGGTCAAGGCGAGGCCGGCCGCGCCCGCATTCTCCCGCACATGCGCCGGGTCCGACGCTTTCGGGATCGACATCACGACGCCGCTTCGCATCGTCCAGGCAATCGCCACCTGCGCCGGCGTGGCGCCGTGCCGCTTCGCCACCGCCTGCAAGGCCGACGACCGCAGCAGTCGGCGGACATCGTGTCCCAGCGGGGAATAGGCCATCAGCGGGATTCCGCGCCGGGTGCACCAAGGCAACAGGTCATACTCGATGCCCCGGCTGCCGACATGGTACAGTACCTGGTTGGACGCACAGGCCCCGCCGCCGGGCACGCCCGCCAACGCCTCCATGTCGTCGGTGTCGAGGTTGGAAACGCCCCAATAGCGGATCTTCCCCGCCGAACGGAGGGCGTCGAAGCCGGCGACCGTCTCCGCCAGGCGATGCCCGCCACGCCAATGCAGCAGGTACAGGTCGATCCGGTCGGTGCCCAGCCGCTGGAGGCTACGCTCGCAGGCCGCGATGGTCCCGGCGCGCGAAGCGTTGGACGGCAGCACCTTGCTGACCACGAACACTTTGTCCCGCTGGCCGGCGATGGCCTTGGCGACCACCGCCTCGGCGCCGCCGTTGGCATACATCTCCGCCGTGTCGACCAGCGTCATGCCCAGGTCGATTCCCAGCCGCAGCGCGTCGGCTTCCCTGGCCGCGTCGGCGCGCCGCTCCCCCATGTACCACGTCCCCTGCCCTAAGGCCGGAACCGTCTCCCCACCAGGCAACGTCACCATGCGCATGGTCAGCCCCTCGCAAGACCCTCCGCCACCCGCATCACCCGCAGGAAGTTGCCGCCCCAGAGCTTCTCCAGCGCACCGCGGTCATAGCCCCGGCGCAGCAATTCCGTGGTGACGTTGTGGCTGTCGCCGGCGTCGTTCCAGTCGCGGAACCCGCCGCCGCCGTCGAAATCCGACGAAATGCCCACGTAGTCGATCCCGATCCGCCGCACGGCGTGGTCGATATGGTCGACGAAATCGGCGATCGTGACCTCCTCGGGCTTCGCGTTCGGCTTGATGAAGGCCGACACCGCCGTGATCTGCACCACGCCCCTCACATCGCGGACCACGTCCAACTGCCAGTCGGTCATGTTGCGCGAGTGATCGCACAGCGCCGACACGCAGGAATGGGTGGAGACGATGGGCGAGCGCGACTCCTCGGCTGCCTGCACCATCGTGTCGCGAGACGTATGGGCGACGTCGACCAGCATGCCGACCCGGTTCATCGCCGCGATCGCCGCCTTCCCCAACGCCGACAGCCCCCCGTGCTCGGTTTCCCGATCACCCAGGTCGCGGCGCGGATTGCAGGAATCGGCCAGTCCGTTGTGACCGTTATGGGTCAGCGTCATGTAGACCGCGCCCCGCGCCCGCAGCGCGGCGATGCGGCCGAGATCGGCGCCGACCACGAACCCGTTCTCCACGCAAGGCACGATGGCCTGGACGCTGTCGCGCTTCGCCGCCTCGATCGCGGCGGCGCTGCCGCAGATGCGCAGCGGGAACGGCGAATCCTGTTCGGCCATCCGGTTGATCTGGTCCAGCATCGCGACGGCGCGCAGATAGGCGGCATCCTCGGTCGCCGGCGTGCGGGTCATCTGCGGCACATAGGCCACCAGGCAGGCCGCGCTGATCCCGCCCCGATGCAGCTTCGGGAGGTCGACCTTGCGGGTGCTGTCGTGGAACGGGTCGGGGCCGGAGGGCCACGGTATGTCGATATGGGTGTCCAGGGTGACGATGGCACGATGGATCGATTGCGCGTCAGGCTGCACGGCGTCGTTCATGGCGGATACGCTCGCAGATAACGCATCCGCGGGGAAGAGCCGCCCATGACGGAAGCCACTGCGCCTCAGCCGGCTGCCGGCGCATCCGGCGGGACTCCGGTCGCGGGAGCCGGCGTTTCCAGCCGCGCCAGCCGTTCCGCCAGCGCGGCATAACGAGCCTCCAGCGCCGCGTGGCGGGCTTCCAGCTCCGTCAGGCGCGCCTCCGCCGCTTCCTGCCCTGCCCGTGCGTTGGCGGCGAGGTCCTTGACCGCCTCCAGGTCCTCGCGCCGCGCCAGTTCCAGCCGTTCGATCATATCGTCGGTCCTGGCGCGCACCATCGCCTCGGTTTCCTCGCGCAGGCCCGCCAGGGTCGCCAATGCGCCCTGCGCCACGCCCGTCAGATCGTCGAAAAAACGGGGCCGGTCTGTCATCGATTCGCGCTCCTGCTCCTGGCGGCTTTCGCCACCTGTCATACCCCCGTATATAGCGCGACCATGATCCTGATAACTGGCGGCGCCGGGTTCATCGGCTCCAACCTGCAAGCGGCCCTCGCGGGGCGCGGGCACGAAACCGTGGTTGCCGACGTGCTGGGCAGCGACGGGAAATGGCGCAACCTGGCCAAGCATCCCCCCTCGCGGATCGTGCCGCCGGACATGCTGAACGCCTTCCTGGATAGCCATCCGCCGCTGGAGGCGGTGTTCCACCTCGGCGCCGTCAGCGAGACGACCGCGGTCGACGGCGATCATACCTGGGCCACCAATGTCGAGCTCAGCCGCTACCTGTGGGAATGGTGCGCCCAGCGCGGGGTGCGGTTCATCTATGCCTCCTCGGCCGCGACGTATGGCAACGGCGCCCAGGGGTTCGAGGACGATTTCAGCCTGCCGGCATTGGAGACGCTGCGGCCGCTCAATCTCTATGGCTGGACCAAGCATGCCTTCGACCTGCTGGTCGCCCGCTATCTGGCGCCGGCGGCGAAGCGGCCGCCGCAATGGGCCGGGCTCAAGTTCTTCAACGTCTACGGGCCCAACGAATACCACAAGGGCAAGATGATCTCGGTCGTGAAGGTCAAGCACGACGAAGTCGCGGCCGGCGGCCCCGCGCGGCTGTTCAAGTCGGACCAGCCGGGCCTCCCTGATGGGGCGCAGGCACGGGACTTCATCTGGGTCGGCGACGTGGTCGACGTGATGCTGTGGCTGCTGGAAACGCCCAAGGTCAGCGGGTTGTTCAACCTGGGCACCGGCCGGGCGCGCACCTATCTCGACCTGGCGCATGCCGTGTGCGACGCGGCCGGGCAGCCGCGGCAAGTGCAGTTCATCGACATGCCGGCCAGCCTGGTCGGGCAGTACCAGTCCTTCACCGAAGCGCCGATGGGCCGCCTGCGCGCCGCCGGCTATGGCGGGCAGTTCACGCCGCTGGAGGAAGGCATCCGCCGTTACGTGCAGAACCACCTCGCGGCGGCCGACCACTTCGTATGATCCCCGTCCTGTTCTTTCCGCAGTTCGACCCGGTGCTGCTCCAACTGGGTCCATTGAGCATACGCTGGTACGCGCTCGCCTATATCACCGGCCTGGTGGTCGGCTGGCGCATCGCGCGCCGCCTGGTCCAGGTCGCGCCGGCGGTCGCCACGCCGCTGCAGGTCGACGACTTCCTGACCTGGGCGACCCTGGGCGTGGTGCTGGGCGGGCGGCTGGGCTACGTGCTGTTCTACCAGCCCGACGTCTATTTCGCCCATCCGCTGCAGATCTTCGCCGTCTGGGAAGGCGGCATGAGCTTCCACGGCGGCATGCTGGGCGTCGCGGTCGCTGCCACCCTGTTCTGCCGCAAGGAGCGAATACCCTTGCTGGGCTTCGCCGACCGGATCGCGATCGTCGCGCCGATCGGCCTGGGCCTCGGCCGCGTCGCGAACTTCATCAACGGCGAGCTATGGGGCCGCCCGGCGCCGGAATGGCTGCCCTGGGCCATGATCTTCCCGCGGGCGGGACTGATCCCCCGCCATCCAAGCCAGATCTACCAGGCGCTGCTGGAGGGCGTGTGCCTGCTGATCCTGATGGTGGTGCTGTCCCGCCGCCTGAGCGTGCGCCAGCGCTTCGGCCTGCTCACCGGCTCCTTCCTCTGCGGCTATGGCGTGGCGCGGATCATCGGCGAGTGTTTCCGCGAGCCCGATGCGTTCCTGGGTTTCCTGGCGTTCGGCACCACGATGGGACAGATCCTGTCGGTGCCGATGATCCTGGCCGGCATCTGGCTGATCGTCCGGGCAAAACGACGGCCAGCGGCGTGAATGGGCAGCGGGAGCGGACCTGAACGGCTGGATCGCTTCATGGCGCGGGCCAATGCCGCGTATTACAGCCGCCACGATCCGTTCCAGGACTTCACCACCGCCCCGGAGATCTCCCAGATGTTCGGGGAAATCCTGGGCGTTTGGGCGATGACGGCCTGGGTCGCGGCCGGCCGCCCTGCCCCGTTCCTGCTGGTCGAAGCCGGCCCCGGCCGCGGCACGCTGATGCGCGACCTGCTGCGGGCCGTGCGCACGGCCATGCCGGCCTGCGCGGCGGCGGCGCGGGTGCATTTCATCGAGACCTCGCCCAGCCTGCGGGCGAAGCAGGCCGCGCTGGTCCCCGACGCCGTCTGGCACGACGGGCTGCACAGCCTGCCGCCCGAACCGATGATCCTGCTGGCCAACGAATTCCTGGACGCCCTGCCCATCCGGCAGTTCGTCCGGCGGACGGATGGCTGGACGGAACGCTACGTCGACAACGGCGCCTGGGTGGAACTGCCCGCCGATGCTTCCCTGGTCCCCGTTCGTCCGGATGTGCGCGACGGCGCGATCATCGAGGTCAACGAAGCCGCCCGAACCTTCGTCGCCGCCGTCGCCGACCGCCTGCTGGCCCGGACGGGCGCCGCCCTGTTCGTGGATTACGGGCCGGCGGAAAGCGGCCCGGGCGACAGCTTGCAGGCCATCGCGGGCAAGCGCGCGGCCGACCCGTTGGCCGATCCCGGGCATGCCGACCTGACCGCGCATGTCGATTTCAGCGACCTGGCCGGCGTCGCACGCGCGCGTGGCGCGACGGTCCTTGGCCCGGCCCTCCAGGGCACATTCCTGACGGCCTGGGGCTTGCCCGACCGCACGCGGATGCTGGCCAGGGCGCAGCCTCGCCACGCCGAGGCGCTTCGCCAGGCCGCCGCACGGCTGACGAACCCGGAGGCCATGGGCGTGTTGTTCAAGGTGATGGCGATCACCCCGCCGCGATGGCCCGATCTGCTGTTGCCAGGGGCGGTTTCCCACGGTTTGTGAACGGCTCTTTTCCGTGACGAAGGGGGTGCCGGCGCGGGAGCGCATAGGGCGCGCACATATTGTTGAACGTGGTTTCGCCCCTGTCTCGTATCGCCATCCCCGATGGGATTTGTTACGAAAATTATAACAAGGCCTGTTTTTGCCTAATTCGCCGAGAGCAGGCCGCGGATCGCAGGATTCCGCCAGTCATTCGGGAGAGCGGTGTGACCCAGCCTGACCCTGCCATTCCCCCCCGCGTCCTGGTCGTAGAGGATACCGCCCTGGTCGCGATGCTGATCGAAACCGTGATCGAAGACATGGGCTGGACCCTGGTCGGTCCCGCCGCGCGTCTGCAAGACGCCCTGGCGGTCGCGCGCGACGAAGCCATCGACGTCGCGATCATCGATGTCGACCTGAACGGCGAGCCGTCCTGGGACGTCGCCCACATCCTGCGCGATCGCGGTGTGCCGTTCCTGTTCACCACCGGCTACAGCGACGCGTCCATGATCCCGGCCGGGCTGCGGACGTCCCCGATGATGGGGAAACCGTTTCAGGTGCGCGACCTGGAGCGCTGGCTGCGCGACGCGGTTCCGGCTCATGCCTGACGCCGCACGCCCCTGACAAGCGCAACGACTTCGGCCACACTCTTCCGATGGCCGGGCGGTCCGGCCTGCCTGATCGGGAGGGAACGCAAAGATGAAAGTGGGTTTCATTGGTGTCGGCAACATGGGTGGCCCCATGTGCCGCAACATCATCCGCAACACGAACCATGAGGTCGTGGTCTTCGACCTCAATCCCGATGCGGTGAAGACCTGCACCGATCTTGGTGCGTCCGCCGGCGCCTCGGTCGCGGACCTCGCGGGGCGCTGCGACGTCGTCATCACCTCCCTCCCCATCCCCAAGGTCGTCGAGGACGTCACGCTCGGTCCCAACGGCATCGCCGCGAACGCCAAGGCCGGGACGGTGTTCATCGACCTGTCGACCAATTCGCCGGCCACCGCGCGCAAGGTGCACGAGGGGATGCGCGCCAAGGGCATCCCCATGCTCGAAGCCCCCGTCTCGGGCGGCGTCGCTCGGGCCACGGACGGCACGATCGTCATCATGGTCGGCGGCGACGCGACGACCTTTGAACAGCAACTGCCGCTGCTGAAGTCATTCAGCGGAGAGGTCGTGCATGTGGGCGATATCGGCATGGGCTCCACCGCCAAGCTGATCAACAACATGCTGGCGTTCTGCAACGCCGCCGCCGCGGCCGAGGCGCTGATGATGGGCAAGCGTTCCGGCATCGACCTGAAGAAGCTGGATGCGGTGATCCGCAACGCGAGCGGCATGTCCGCGGGTTATGCGAACCTGTCGACCAAGGTGCTGGCCGGCGACTACCGTCCGACCTTCGCGCTGGATCTCGCGCACAAGGATCTTCGTCTCGCATTGGAAATGGCTGACGAGCTGGGCGTACCGGGGATGATCGCGCCGCAGGTCATGAGCCTGATGCGGATGGCGCGCGGCATGGGCCTGGGTGGCGATGATTCCGCGTCGGTCATGCGGGTCTACGAGACGACGGTGAGGGAAGACGTGCGCGCCTGACCGGCAGGTTCCGCGAGCCGTGCCGGGACCGGCTCGCGGATCGACACAAAGGTTGACGGGATATCGAGCGAACGATAGGACAGTTTAAAATGTAATTTCCATGCCAATGGGGACATCATTTGGAGATATCGTTGCGGTCGCTCCTTTCCGTCGACGCGGCATCCTGACCGGGACGCATGCCCGCGACGGGGTGGCCGGAATGCTGCGCCGGGGCGCGGCGTACGCGTCAGGCAGGGTGATCTGACAACGGGATTCCAGGGAAATGCGCGATTGAGTGGTGTGGCGGAACAAAAAGTCTCGTTCGCGGGTGGCGCGGATAAGTCGGCATTCACAAAGCGTCTGCACATGATCCTGGCGCATTGGCCGAGCACCGATCGCCTGGCGCGCGCCATGGGCGTGTCTCCCTCGGCCTTTCGCAAGTGGTTGAAAGGAGAAGCCGAACCCAGTCGTGAGCGGTTGATTGCCCTGTCCCGCGCCGCGGGTGTCAGCGTGGCCTGGCTCGCCGAGGGCGAAGGGCCTGAACCTTCCTTCGAGACCAGCATCGCCGGCCGCCGCAAGGGGCGAACCGCCGAGACGGGCGGTGAGACGGAATGGGGTAGTTTCGTTATCATTCCGGATCAGACAGGATTCGAGAGCGGCCGCAGCCCGGGCCGATACCTTGCGATGCGTCAGGACTGGGTGCGCTCGGTCGTCGGGGTGGAAGCGCAACATCTGGTCCTGGACGTTGCCACCGATGAGGCGATGTCTCCGACAATCAAGCCGCACGATACGGTTCTGCTTGATACGACCGAGCGTCGGATCGTTGGAAACGGGATTTACGTGTTGGATATCGGGAACCAGCGCCAGATCAGGCGGGTCCAGCGGCGCCATGACGGAAGCCTGGTCCTGATCAGCGACAACCAGACCTACCAGCCGGATGTGGTGGGTCGGGAGTCCGCCTCGGCGATCACGGTTCTGGGCCGGGTGGTGTGGGTCGGCGGGATGGTGTGACGACGCCGGGGATGGCCTGCGGGCCGCCGGCGCGGCCGCCCCGTTCTTCCCGCCATGACCCGGCGTGGCCGGGCCATCTTTTTCCCCTGCGGCACGGGATGGCCCGATCCCGCCGGGCCATGACGAAGGGTATGGGCCGGACAATCACGGAAGGTCTTGACGAAAGGTCCGGGGTCGGACCGGGCAGCGGAACGCCCTTCGCTCCCGGTCAGTACTTCCGCATCAGTGCGACGATCTTGCCCTGCACCTTCACCCGGTCGGCCGGGAAGATCCGCGTCTCATGCCGCACGTTGCAGGGTTCCAAGGCGATCGAGTTGCCGCGCCGACGCAGGCGCTTCAGCGTCACCTCGTTCTCGTCGACCAGCGCGACGACGATCTGCCCGTTCTCGGCCGTTTCGCCCTTCTGGATGATGACCGTGTCGCCGTCGAGGATACCCGCCTCGACCATCGAGTCGCCGGCGACTTCCAGCCCGTAATGCTCCCCCGGCCCCAGCAGGGAGACCGGGACCTCGATCGAGGCGGAGTTGTCGCGCAGCGCCTCGATCGGCAGGCCGGCCGCGATGCGGCCATACATCGGCAACTCGATCGCTCCGGCATCCGCTGCCGTCTGCACCCCGGGGATCCGACGCGTGAAATCGCCCTGGATGACATTCGGGGAAAAGCCCTGTGTCTGTTCGGCGTCCTCGGCGTCAGGCCGTCCGGTGGGGGTGGCCCGGGCCGTCATGTTGTCGGGCAGGCGGAGAACGTCCAGGGCCCGAGCGCGATGATGCCGCCGGGCCAGATAGCCGCGTTCCTCCAGCGCGGAGATCAGGCGATGTATCCCCGACTTGGAGCGCAGGTTCAGCGCGTCCTTCATCTCCTCGAAGCTCGGAGAGAAGCCCGTCTGCTTGAGATGCTTATCGATATAGACGAGCAATTCGTATTGCTTGCGAGTCAACATGCCACGCGTCCTTCAAAGCCCCACCACGGTCCTCGGACCCGTTCCCGCCTGTTCCCGATTGATACCTGTCTTGATATCGGTCGGAACAAAGCGGCAACCATCAAGCGCGTTCTATGTTGGTTCCAATGCATTAGTCAAGCAGAACTGTGGACAATTTTGATTATCCCCGTATGCAGCTACATCTTTTCAATTCCGAATCCGTCAGATGCCGAGGGAATCGAGTCGAATGACTCCGACCTCCGCCCCGGCCTCCAGCGACGGCGCATGCGGCGCGCGCAGGATCAGCGCGTCCGCCAGCGCCAGTCGGCGCAGCATCGCCGAGTCCTGCACGGGGAACGGGGTCGCAACGACCCGCCCTGCCCCGTCGACGCTGATCGTGGCCCGCAGGTGATCCGCCCGCTTGTCGTTGGCCTTCACCGCGGCCCCCAGGATGGCGGCCGATACCGGCGGCGGCGCGGCCGGCAGTCCCGCCAGGCGGGACAGCGCCGGCAGCAGGAACAGGATCGAGCACACCATCGCCGAGACCGGATTTCCCGGCAGTCCCAGCACCGGCGTCCCCGCCAGGTCGCCGAACAGCAGCGGCTTTCCGGGGCGCATCGCGATCTGCCAGAAATCCAGCGTCATGCCGCGGGACTTCAGCGACTCGATCACCAGGTCATGATCGCCGACCGAGGCGCCACCGGTCGTCACCAGCATGTCCATGCCGGCAACCGAATCGGCGACGGCAGCGATCATCAGGGCGTCGTCCCGCGCCACGGGCAGCACCATGGGCTCCCCCCCGACGGCGCGCACCAGCGCCGCCAGCGCGTGGGAGTTGGAGCTGACGATGCCGCCGGGGGGAATCGGTTCGCCCGGCAAGGCGATCTCATCCCCCGTGGCCAGGATCGCGACGCGCGGGCGGCGATGCACGGACAGCCAGGGATGGTTCGCCGCGGCCGCCAGGCCCACGTCGCGCGCCGTCAACCGCCGTCCGGCCGGCACCACCGCGTCCCCGGCCGCGAAGTCCTGACCCGCGCGGCGGATATGACGGCCGGCGGCGACCGTCTCGTTGATGCGGACGCGGTCGCCGTCCCGCGTCGCGTCCTCCTGCAGCAGGATCCCGTCCGCGCCCTGGGGAACGACGCTGCCGGTGAACAGGCGGACAGCCTCCCCGGCCCCCACGGCGCCCGCGAAAGGATGGCCGGCCGGCGCCGCGCCGATGACGCGCAGGACGGAACCCTCGGCCCCGTCCGCGGCCCGCAGCGCGTAGCCGTCCATGGCCGAGACATCGGCCGGCGGCTGCGTCAGCCTGGCGATCACCGGTGCCGCGGCGACGCGCTGCCACGCATCGGCCAGGGCAACGATCTCGGCCGGCAGCGGATGCAGCACCTGGAGGATGCGTTCGCGGGCTTCATCGACGCTGATCATGCGGCTCTCCTCCGGACCGGGGTATCCGCGATGATATAGCGCCGCGCCGCGGAAGCCGCGACCCGGCAGGGGGATCAAACGCGATGGGCCTGCACCCGATAGGCGCTGATGCCCGACAGGCGTCAATATCCATGAGGCACGCACTGCCCCTCTCCGTCATGGCAGGCGCTGGCCCGGCAGGCCCGCCTTGCCCCTGCATCGGCCGCGGAAGGCCCCGATCAGGTTCGCTTGACGCCCGTGAACAGGATCAGCCCTTTCTGGAACCCCGTCAGGTTCGCCCGGTACGCCACCGGCTGGTAATAAAGACCCAGCGGCATGGCAGGCGCCTGATCATAGGCCAGGCGCTGCATGTCGGCGGCCAGCGATTTCTGCGTCGGCATGTCGACCGCGTGCAGCCACCGGTCCCGCAGCGCCTCCATCCGGGGATCGTTGGGCCAGCCGAACCAGGCATTTTCGCCATTGCCGCGCAGCACCGCGTTGCCCGCCGGATTGTCCCAGTCGAGGCCGCCCCACATCGAGCCGAAGATGCTCCATCCGCCCTCGGACGGCGGCGCCTTGTTGTAGATGCGCTGCACGACCGTGCCCCAGTCGAGCGAGACGTAATCGACGTTCAGCCCGATCTTCGACAGCACGTCGGCGCCGACCTCGCAGATCGCGGTGATGCGCGGCACGTCGGCGGCGCCCAGGAAGACGACCTTCTCGCCCTTGTAGCCGGCGGCCGCGACTTCTTTCTTCAGCGCATCGAGGTCGGGCGTGTTGGTGACATGCTCCATCCCCGCGGTCGATGCATAGGCGGAACTGGGCGCGAAGAAGCCTACACGGTCGTTGATCACGCCCGGCCCGGCTTCACCGGCGACCGCCGTCATGAACTCCTTCTGGCTGACGGCGCGCAACGCCGCGCGGCGGATCGCGGGATTGTCGAAGGGCGGGTGCAGGTGGTTGAAGCGCAGCACGCCGATCAGGCCGGTCGTTTCCAGCACCTCGACGCGCAGGTCGCTGTCGGCTTTCAGCGACGGCACAAGGTCCATGACCGGCTGCTCGACCCAGTCGACCTCGTTGGCCTTCAGTGCGGCAGCCTGGGTCGCAGGGTCGGGCGTGGTCAGCCACTCCACCCGGTCGAAATTCACGATCCGCGGGCCGGCGCAGAAGCTGGGCGTTCCCTCACGGGGTACGTATTGCTCGAACTTCGCATAGACGTTCCGTGCGCCGGAGACACGTTCGTTGGCCAGGAACCGGAACGGGCCGCTGCCCACCATCTCGGTGATGCGGGTGCCGGGCGGGGTCTTCGCCAGACGCTCCGGCATGATCACCGCCATCAGGTTGCTGGGCTTGGCGAGCGCGTCGGGCAGCAGCGGGAACGGGCGCTTGAGGCGGAACACCACCTGCTTGTCGTTGGGCGCGGACAGGTCATCGGTGGCGTCCATCAGCGCCTGGCCGAAGGCATCGGCCGTGGCCCAGCGGCGCAGGCTGGCGACGACGTCCCGCCCCAGCACCGGCGTGCCATCGTGGAACAGGAGCTTGTCGCGCAACGTCAGGGTCCAAAGCTTGCCGTCATTGTCGACGGTGTGACCCGCGAGCATCTGGTATTGCGGCTTGAACTGCTCGTCGATGGCGAACAGCGTGTCGAACACCATCATCACATGGTTGCGGGTCACGAAGGCGGAAACGAGCGGATCGAGCAACGCCAGGTCGGCGTACGGCACGAATTTCAGCGTGGTGGCCGACGCAGCACGCACAATCGCCGGGCTGCCGATGCCGCCCGAGAGGGCAGCCGCTGCCGCCGAACGGGCAAGGAACGCACGTCGTTTCATCTGTCGCCGCTCCGAAAGGTGGATTCGGGACGGCCGAGCAATTCTTGCGCCAGGCCTCTCCCCGCCATGACCCGGCTTGGCCGGGCCATGACGAGGGACGGGGTCACGACGGGGGCCGGGAACGCCCCCGCCCCCTCACCCGGCCGCGGCCAGGACCCGGTCGATGAATGCCTGCGTGCTTCCCAGGTAACGGCCCGGATCGATCAGCGTCTCGATCGCCGCGCGGTCCAGCCGCGCGCTGACCACCGGATCGCGCTCCAGCGCGTCGGCCAGGGAGATCTTCTCGGCCAGCGCCAGGTCGCAGGCGTGCTTCACCACGTGATGCGCCTCGCCGCGGCCCAGGACCGGGGCAAGGCCCATCATCACCGCCTCCGACACGATCAGCCCGTGCGAGATGTCCAGGTTCGCGCGCATCCGCTCCGCATCGACCACCATGCCCTCGGCGATGGCGCGGGCATGCAGCAGCGCGCCGTGGGTAAGCGTGAACGCCTGCGGAATGACCAGCGCCTCGGCCTGCCAAGGGCCGGTGGCGCGTTCATGGTCCTGCGCCATCGCCCCCATCATCACCGGCACCAGCCCCTGCACGGTGCGCGCGGCGGCGATGATGTATTCCGAGGCGATCGGATTGCGCTTCTGCGGCATGGTCGAGGACTGGCCCCGCCCCGCGACATAGGGTTCGGCGACCTCCCCCACTTCGGTCTGCGCCAGCAGGATGATGTCGGTGGCGATCTTGGCGAGCGTGCCGCAGACGATGCCCAGGAACGCCACCGTCTCGGCCAGCGCGTCGCGGCAGACATGCCAGGGGGCGAGCGGCGCCTTCAGGTCCAACGCGCCGGCCAGCGCCTCCATGACGGCGATCCCCTGGTCGGTGAGGGAGGCGAGCGTGCCGGCCGCGCCCGAGAGCTCGACCTGCTCGACGCGGGTGCGGATCTGCTTCAGGCGATCCAGGTGCGACAGGAACGGCATCGCCCAGATCGCGCATTTCAGGCCGAAGGTGACGGGCAGCGCCTGCTGCAGGTGCGTGCGCCCGGCCATCACCGTATCGCGATGCGTCTGCGCCTGGTCCGTCAAGGCGTTCAGGATCGCGTTCAGCTCCGCCTCGATCAGGTTCAGCCCCTCGCGCACCTGCAGCACCGTCGCGGTGTCCATGATGTCCTGGGTGGTGGCGCCCCAATGGGTCCAGCCGCCCGCTTCGCCCGACGCCTTGGCCAGTCCGGCGACCAGCCCCACCACCGGATAGCCCACGTTGCGGGCGCTGGCGGCAAGGTCCTCGGTGCGCAGGTTCTCCACCGTCGCGGCGGCGGCGATCGTTTCGGCGGCGTCGGCGGGAATGATCCCCAGCTCCGCCTGGACCCGCGCGAGTGCGGCCTCGGTGTCGAGCATGCGCTGGAAATAGGCGGTCTCGGAGAACACCGCGCGCATCGCGTCGCTGCCGTAGAGCGTGCCGAGGATCGGGCCGTCGGCGGGGTTCACGGGCATGGGTCAGGTCCTTGCTGGCTGGATTTCGCGGCGCGGATATAGACCGGACACCCGGAAAGCCAAAACCCCGTTGCCCCTTCGTCACCCGTCGGCATTCGGGTGCAGCAGGCACAGCACGACGCAGGAGCCCCCCATCAGCGCGGCGGAGAACGCCAGCGCCGCCATGGGGCCGAGGCGGTCGAGCACGAGGCCGAAGACCAGCGGCGCGGCGCCCTGCAGCACGCGCGCCGGCGCCGCCAGGATGCCGGTGCGCATCCCGTACCCGGACGGTCCGAACAGCGCGAGCGGCAGGGTGCCGCGGGCGATCGTCAGCATGCCGTTGCCGGCGCCGTGCAGCAGCACGAACGGGATCGCCGCCACCGGCCCGAAGATCGCCAGCAGCACGCCGCCGATCGGGTTCAGGATCGTCGACAGCCGCGCCGAGACCATCGGCGAGACGCGGCGCAGCACGCCGAACTCGAACAGCCGAGCGATGACCTGCGCCGGACCGACCAGCGCGGCCGCGGCAACGGCGGCATCCGGCGTCGCCCCCATCGCGTGCAGCAGGCGTGGCAGATGCGCGGCCAGCGACGCGGAGATGAACCAGGTCGCGCCGAACACGCCCGCCAGGATCAGCATGGTCGCGCTGACCGGCGAGGCCTCGGCGTCGGGTTCGGCTGGGGATCCCGGTAGAATCCCCGGTGGGGTCTCCAGTGGGGTCTCATCCCGCTCCGCCGGCGCGGCTTTTGGGATCAGGAAACGGTTCATCGGCAAGGCCAGCAGCAGGTGCAGCGCGGCCCAGGCCAGGGCGGCGTCCCGCCAGCCGACGGTTTCCACCAGGAAGCGGCTGGTCGGCCAGCCGACGGTGCTGGCGAAGCCGGCGATCAGCGTGATGCCGGTGATGGCGTTGCGCGCCTCCAACCCATACAGCCCGGCGGCGGTGGCGAAGGCGGCTTCGTAAAGTCCGAAGCCCATGCCAAGGGCGATCAGGCTCCAGGCGACGATCAGGCCGAGCGGGCCCTGGGAGGCGGCCATGACGCAGAGGCCGGCGGCGAAGGCAAGGT
This sequence comes from Rhodopila sp., assembly GCF_035548235.1. Taxonomy (GTDB): domain Bacteria; phylum Pseudomonadota; class Alphaproteobacteria; order Acetobacterales; family Acetobacteraceae; genus Rhodopila. The sequence continues at coordinate 4,196 of NZ_DASZTJ010000059.1, read as the reverse complement.
TGGTCGCGGCCAGCACGTCGCGTCCCCCGCGCCGGTCGATGATCCGCCCGGCCAGCGGCCCCAGCAGCCCCGACGCAAGCAGCGCGCCCGAGACGACGCCGAAGAAGAAAGTGCGCGACACGTGCAGCCCCGCCGAGACGGGGTCGGCGAAGATCGCGGTCAGGTAATAGGAGGACGCCCAAGATACGGTCTGCGTCACGCCAAGCGTGGCAACGACAAGGCTGCGGCGAGACTCCATGGATTTTCCAACCCGACGTAAAGCGATAGTTTAGCGCGCCGGTACGGCGGATAAAGCGGGGACGACTTGCCAAGATGTGCGTTGGGGTCACATACGGCCGACGCCGACGATACGGCAAAGAGGGATTTCATGACGCAGAACGACAAGCGTGATCGGAACAACATGCGAGCGCTTGTGGCGCTCTGTCTGATCGCCTTGCTGATTGTCATCACGGTGATCGTGCAGCAGGGCCTGCATCGATCGGCGGTGATGCAGGACTGCCTGGCCTCCGGCCGCACCAACTGCGCGCCGATCAGCACCAACGGACGGTAGTCCGCCGGCTCGCCTCAACCCCCCCGTTTCCGCTCCGTCATGAACGCATCCTGCCGCTCGGTCGCCAGCGTGCCCTGCGCGATGGCGCCGGTCAGGGCGTCGTGGGCGCGGAGCATCAGGTTGGCCTTGGCCTTCGGGTCCCGGATCTGGCTCTCCAGGTATTGGCTGTAGGCGTAGAGACCCTGTTTCTGCCCGGTCAGCGCCGCTTGCGGAACGATCGGCAGCAGCGTCCGGGGGGACGGCGCCGGGCGGATGTCGGTTCGAGCGGCTTGCCGCCAGCGTAGGGCGTCCAGCGGCGCGTGCGCCTGCGCCGTCCGGCTCCCCAACGGCGCGACGCCCCAGGTCTGGCACGCCATCTTCAGCAGGCTGGTATGGTCGAAGACCGGGGTGATGAAGCCGGGATCGAGCCATGGAGAGACCAGGATCGCCGGCACCCGCACGCCCAGCCGGTCGAAGGCATAGGTCCCGGTATGCGCGTCGGGCGCGACCGTGGCCGGCGGCGACACGTGATCGAAGAAGCCGCCATGCTCGTCATAGAGGATGACAAGCAGCGTCTTCTCGAACACCGCCTTGTTGGCGTGCAGCGCGTTGAACACCGACGCGATCAGGGCATCGCCGCGCATGACGTCCTGCGGCGGATGCTGATCGTTTTCCTCGGAACCAAAAAACGCCGGCTCGATGAAGACATAGGGCGGCAGCCGATTGTTCGCGACGTCGTCGGCGAAGGCGGTGAACTTGCTGTAGTGGTCGAGCTTGGTGAGCTGATGCGTCAGCAGCAGCGATTGCGAGAAATCGCCGTGGTAGATGCGCCAATCGACCTTCGCCTTGTCCAGCTCGTCGTACAGCGTTTCCTGGTCGTAGACATGGACGGCCGGATTGAACAGGCCCTCCGGCATGTCGACATGCCCCAGCGACGTGCCGCTGTGCACGAAGAACCGGTTGGGCCAGGTCGGGCCGGGCATCGAGGAAAACCAGTGGTCGCAGACGACGAAGCTTTCGGCCAAATAATGGATCGCCGGCAGGAACCCGCGTTCGTACCAGCCCATGACCTCCTGCCGTTCCGAAAGCGGCGCCTTGGGATATTTCCGGGCGTAATCGGCAACGAACCCCTGGTTGGCATTGGCAAGCTGCGCCAGCACGTCGTCGAGATCGTGGCCGGGATCATGCGGAATGGCGCGGGCTTGGGTCGGGGCCTGGATGACATGCTGGGCACCGGGGGGAAAATCGGGATTCTGCAGCGGGTTTTTGGGGTCGACGCCCTCGATCCCCGGGTAGATCTGCTTCATCCAGCCCAGGACCCGATCGAAGGAGTGGTTTTCCATCATCAGGACGACGATACGCTCGATCGGCGGCATGGCTGGGCAATCCTTGGGCTGAATTCATATCAACTGGCACTTTCTCGGTGCCATGACCAGTCGTGCAACTTGGGCGAGGCCTTGGAACGTTATCTATTCGTAAATATTCGCCCGACCCGGGACGGCCAGGGATCGCTGCGATCTCGTCATGTGTACACGGCAAGGCCAATACCCGCCTTGTGCCCCGTCCCCTGTTCCGCCATAGCCGCCGGATGCCCCCCGTCCCGCCGCCGGCGCAGCCTGATCCGTTCCCCCACCCGCCGGCCTCGGCCGTCGAGGCGATCGGGCTGTTGCTCAGCCTCGATCCCGATTTCGAACGGATCCTGGCGGCCGCCGGCCCGCTGCCGTGGCGGCGGCGGACCCCGGGCTTCCCCGGCCTGCTGCAAGCGATCGTGGCGCAGATGATCAGCAACCAGGCGGCCGCCGCGATCTGGGGCCGGCTGCGGGCCCTGCCGGGCGCCCTGGTGCCGGAGACCCTTCTGCTGCTGCCCGAAGACGCGCTGCGCGGCGCCGGGCTCTCCCGCCCCAAGGTGGTGCATGCCCGCGCCCTGGCGCAGGCGTTTTCGGACGGGGTGCTGCGGACCGACCACCTTGCCACGCTGGACGACGAGGCGGCCATCGCCGCCATCGCCGCGATCAAGGGCATGGGCCGCTGGTCGGCCGAGATCTACCTGCTGTTCGCGCTGGAACGCCCCGACATCTTTCCGGCCGGCGACATCGCCCTGGCCGCCGCGCTGGCGCACCTGAAAGGCTTGCCGCAACGCCCCTCGCCCCAGGCATTGCGGGAGATGGTGGCCGGCCTGCAACCCGTCCGGTCCCTGGCCGCGCGGCTGCTCTGGCACCACTGGCGTCACGTGACCGGACGCCCGGCGCTGGACGATTTCCGATTGGCGGAACCCCGATTGGCGGAACCCCGATTGGCGGAACCGGGCGTCGCCGGCGGCGGCCGGTAACCTTTCTTTCATCCTTTCCCGGCATGCTGCGCCGGTGATTTCGCACCAGCCTCCGGCGCCGCCCCGTCGCGGCATCCACGCCCCGGCGGCGGGACGTGCCGCACCATGAACCGGCCCCCCGGACGTCCCCCTCCCGGACGACCCGGCGCCGGACCAGCCGGCGCCGCGACGTTTCGTGCCCGCGGTGCGGCAGTGCCGTTCACGACCCCGATGCTCGCCGCTGCTCGGGTACGGGCGGCGGATCGCGGCGGCGTGGAGTTGGTGCTGCCCAATCCCTCCGGCGGCCCGAGCGTGTTCGTGACCGACTGGGCAGGCGCGGCGGCGCTGCGCGGGGCCAACCATCATGACGCGCTGCTGTTCCGGCGAATCGCCCAATTTGCGCCTCCCCACCCACGCCTGGTGCGGGAGGCGGCGCTTGCGGTCGCCGAGGACGGGCATGCCGGTCCGGTCGCGGCGGAAGCCGCCAGGCTGCGCCGCGACAGTGATGCCGCCGAACAGCGCCGCGTCCTGGGCGCGGTGGCGTGCTGCGTCACCGGGATCGAACAGCCCGAGGCGCCGGAGCGCTTGATCGCCGGAACGCTGGGGCTGCCCGTCGCCAAGGCCGCCGCGGCGCTGCGCGCCTGCTGCGAGGCGGCCGGCCCGATCGGCCTGAAGGACGACGACATGGCACGCCTGCCCCGCACGGTCGTTCGGCTGGAGGACACGGCCCGCGACATCGGCGATTGGATCGCCACGGACGCCGTGCATGACGGCGACGGCATCGGCGCCTTGATCGTGCCAGCCATGCAGGCCGGCGCGGCGATGCTGCGCGGCTTCCTGGACGCCGTCCGTCGCCGGCTGGGCGATCCGGACACCCTGCTGCGCCGCGCCCTGGCGGACCCTCGGACGCTGCGGGAGCGGACGGAGCGCGCCTTCTGGCTGCTGGATGGATGGGAACGGCCGGCGCTGGTCTGGCAGGCCGCCCGGACGACCGGCATGCGCCGGCTGGCGCTGCTGGAGATCGCACAGGACCTGCCCGTCCTCCCCGCCGAGGTCGCCGCCTGGACCGATCCGCCCGTCGTCCTGCCGCCCGCCGACCTCGCCTGCCACGTCAGCTATGGCGGCAATGCGCGGCTGTCCGGCGGGGCGGCGATCGCACTGACCCGGCGCAACGAAGCGCTGCGGGCCTTGAGCCTGTGACCCAACGGGCGTCCCCCAGGGCATCCCCCTGGGCATCCTCCCGGATGTCCCCCGGCACGGGCGATCCGCTGCGGGCCTTGGTGCGCCGGATCGCCTCGGCGACGGATTCGCAAGCGCTGCGCATCCTGGCGACCGTGGAAACCGCGGCAGACCGGCGCG
>NZ_DASZTJ010000058.1:0-2424 GCF_035548235.1 Rhodopila sp. | reverse complement strand
CCCGCAGGGGAGAGGGACTTCGTCAATGGCGCGGCCATCGCAGGGACACCTGCCGCCAGCGCGACCGCACTGTCTGTCGTGCGGCTCGCACCACGTATTTCCGGGGGTCGTCGAAACGGCCAAGGGGCGCGAATTGCGCCTCAAATGCCTCGACTGCGGCTGGTACGCCGCCGAGCCCTATGTCGAGCCGGAGCCCGAGCATCCGCCACGCAGGGATTCCGCGCGCGAAGACCGCCGTGTCGCCCTGCCGCTCGCGGCGCTGCTGCGCGTATCGGCGGCGCTGACTGCGGCACCGCGCGGCGCCTACGCCTAGGCTGCTTGTCCCACGGCGCGCTGCACCGGCGAAACAGGCGTCACTGGCATGTGCCGATTGCCGTCATTTCCGGCCCGTCGTCACCAACAGCGTGTTTGGCCCGTTCCAGCCTGCCGTTACGTCGAATGCAGCAAGTTGCCGGCGAATATCCGCCCAGGCGGCGTCCTGCGCGTCGGGATCGAGATGCGACAGCAATGCGATCACCGGTGCTGCCGCCGCGCGGAGGAAGGCGATGTAGTCGTCAACCGACGGTAGCCGGAAAGGCGCCTCGATCTGGAATGTCGACACGTCGCTGAAGCCAACTGCCCTGAACAATTGATCGAGATATCCAGGGCGACCGAGGCTCAACAGGCCGCCTGGCGCGAACGGGTCACGCGGCGGCACGCCGGCGTGCCGTGCCGCGGTCGCCATCAGTATTCTGATGCACGGGTTCGCGTCCGGCCCGGCAAACACCATCGCCGAGAAGCGCCCACCAGACTTCAGGGCTGCATGCGTGGCCGACAGGCACAGAGGCGGCTCCGCCATCAGCATGAGGCCGAGCCGACAGATGGCTGCATCGAAGGCGTCGGTTTCGGTGAGCGGCATCTGCGCATCCGCGGCCCGCGCTTCGACCATCCGCAGGCCGGCCCTGGCGACGTTACCCCGCAGCCGCTCGACCAGAAACGGAGAAAGGTCGGTGGCAAGGATGCGTCCCTGCCGGCCGACCCGTTGTGCGAGCACAATGGTCTGTCCGCCAGCTCCCGCTGCGATGTCGAGAACACGACTGCCAGGCTCGATCCCGGCCAGATCGAGCATTGTGCGCGTCGGCCCGGAAAGCCAGGCATCCAGAACGGACGCTTGCGCATCCCACCCTTCAGCGGCGGCGGCCCACTGCGCCTCCACGGTTTCGGTCATCGGGGACTTGCCAGTCTGCGCCATGGGTCCGGGCTCCAACGTCATGCTCCATCTTGGGCAAGGTGGAGATGACTGGGGCAGCGGGAATTCTTGCAGAAGGGGGCCGCAAAATCGCATAATGAGGGGGTGCGGAGGGACGTCCGTGTTCGCCTGGGACGATCTCAGATATCTTCTGGCCGTGGCCGAGAACGGCAGCACGCTTTCGGCAGCGCGCGCGCTGAAGGTCAACCAGTCGACCGTGCAGCGGCGCCTGTCCGGACTGGAAGCCGCTTTGGGGCTTCGTCTCATCGAGCGCCTGCCAAGCGGCTACCGCCTCACGCCGGCAGGGTTGGAAATCCTTCCGGCGGCGCAAGCGGTCGCCGCCGCCGTCGAGTCGCTCGAACGGCAGGCAGCCCGGGCGGCCCATTCCGGAACCCTGCGCCTTACCTGCCCCGAACCAATCGCCATCCGTCTGGTCCATGCCGGGTTCATCGACCGGTTCCATGAACGGCATCCGGGCATCCGCATCGAGTTCGTGCTGGCCGATCGCTATATCGATCTTGCCAAGGGCGAAGCCGACGTCGCATTGCGCTCCGGCGACACGGATGGCGATATGATCGGCCGCAAGCTCGCGGATTCGATCTGGGCGATCTATGCCAGCCGGGACTATGTGGATCGCAATGGCGCGCCGCGGTCCATCCCCGACCTCAAGACCCGGCAACTGATCACGTTCGACGAAAGCCTTGCCAGCCATCGCGTGTCGCTATGGCTCAATCAGGTTGCGCCCGACGTGCATTACGCAGCGCGAGCCAACAGCGTGCTTGCCCTGGTGTCGAGCACGAGGGCCGGTGTTGGTATTGCGGCGCTACCTGTGGCGCTCGGCGATGCGGAGCCGGACCTGATCCGCGTGCTTGGACCAATCCCCGAACTCACCCGCGCCTGGCGCGTGCTGGCTCATCCCGACGCGCGAGGCCTGCCGCGCGTGGCGGCGTTCTTCGACTTCGTCGCCTCGGAAATGGACGCGCTGGGCCCGATCCTGACTGGATGATTTGCCTGGGTCAAAAGCCGCCGCTCGGCGACACGCGAACGGCAGAGAGTTGGCGCACCCGAGACGATTCGAACGTCCGGCCTTTGCCTTCGGAGGGCAACGCTCTATCCAGCTGAGCTACGGGTGCGTGGGAAAAACGTCTACGCGACCCACGCGGCGTCGTCAAACGGCAGTTCGGGGGCGGGCTCGG
>NZ_DASZTJ010000057.1:0-41060 GCF_035548235.1 Rhodopila sp. | reverse complement strand
TAACGAGATGCAGAGTTTTGCGAACTGCGGGTTGCGCGGCATCGGAAGACGCAGCGGCTGGGTCGGCAGGGCCCCCAATTCATCCAGCAGCAGCCGCGCTGCACGCTCGGTGAAATCGTTTGGACGGGCCGGAAAAAGGGTGGCATCCAAACGGAGGATGAGCGCCCGCGCCAACTCGGACATTTCCATAACGCAGCATGCTGCCGGCAAATCCACGTTTGCCCCTGATTCGACGATGAACGCGCGAAACCTGACCGGACCATGGCTACGCGTTGCGTGTTCCACCCCGGCCGGAACCCAGATAGCCCGATTGGGGGGTACCACCCAGGTCCCAGCTTCTGTGGTCACAGAGACGACGCCGCTCGTCGCATAGATCAGATGCGCCCAGGGATGACTGTGGCGCCCGCGTGAGAACGCTCGCGCGTCCTTCGCAATCGGGATCAGTCTCGGTGACGCGGGAGTCGCGTCGGGCACGGTCTGCATCGCATTTGATCCTTTCACGACGATAAATGGTGCTTGCGCGTGCGAATGCTGAGCCGGGGGCACGTGTAGACCCGGGGAGAACCTGGCCGAAGAGGATATCGTGACACCGCCTTCCAACGTGCTCCCATCGGGCGGGGCTTCCCCGCGATTGCGTCCCACCCTTCTGGCCGGCATCGGCGTGGCAGCGGGGATCGTCGGAGGATTGGCGGGTGGTGGCGGCGGGATCGTCATCGTGCCCGCACTCGACCACTTCACCTCCCTCAGACGGTCGGAGATCCACGGGACCTCGACCCTTGCCAACATCGCCATCGCCGTTGCCGGGGTGGCATTCTATGTCTTGAGGGGCGGCAGCCTTGATCTTGTGGCAGGGCCTGGGATGGTCGTCGGCGGCCTGGTCGGTGCGCCGCTCGGTGCACGCTTCGCGAAGCAAAGCAGCGAGATCCTACTGCGAACCATCTTCATTCTCGTGCTCGTTGTCGCGACGATCGACCTCTTCTTTCATGCGGCCGGCGCTGTCGAAGGGCGAGCCTCGGCGCTGTTCCCGCCCGCCATCCTGGATCACGAGGCGGTCATCGCGCTCATCGCCGCGCTGATAGGCATGGTCGTCGGCGCGTGGTCGGCGGCGATGGGGTTGGGCGGCGGCCTGCTTGCCGTTCCGGCCCTGGTGCTTCTCTTCGGGCGAGGGCAGCATGTCGCCGAGGGAACCTCCCTCGCCCTGATGCTGCCCAACGCCATCTCCGGCGCGATCGCGCATGTGCGGCAAGGAACGGCCTCGGTGAGACTGGGCGCGGCGTTGGGTGGCGGTGCGCTTGTCGGCAGCATCCTCGGCGTGGCGCTCGCGCTCTATCTGCGCGCGAGCACGCTGCAATGCGTGTTCGGCGCATTCATGATGCTGGTGATCGTCCGCGAAGGCATCGCGTTCCGTGGACGGATACGGCGAGGACATGCGAAAAATGCGTCCTCGCACGGTGCAGGCGGTTAGGCGATATCGAGGGTTCGATGGTGGTCTCCAATGAAAATTCTTCGCGGCCTTGAGGGGGCTAAGGCCCATCGGATCGTTATCGGGCTGAGAGCACGCGCCAAACTCCGCGCGCCGACCGCCAGTTGCTGACCCCCAGCCCCTGCCGTACACTCCCGCCCCCTACGCCGAGGAAACGCGGGAGAACAAGATGAAATTCGGGATTTTCTACGAACTCCAGCTACCGCGCCCCTGGGGTCCGAACGACGAGCTGACCCTCTACCAGAACGCCCTGGAGCAGATCGAACTGGCCGATCGCTGCGGCTACGACTACGCATGGCAGGTCGAGCATCATTTTCTGGAGGAATACTCCCACTCGCCCGCGCCTGAATCCTTCCTCGCCGCCGCCAGCCAGCGCACGAAGCAGATCCGTCTCGGCCACGGCATCTGCCAGCTCACCACCAACCATCCCAGCCGCGTGGCCGAACGCATCGCCACGCTTGATCTGCTGTCGAAAGGACGGGTGGAGATGGGGATGGGCGAAAGCACCTCCTCCACCGAACTGGAACCGTTCGGCGTCGCCGTCGGAGATAAGCGCGCGATCTTCGAGGAGGCCGTCCGGGCCATCATCCCGATGTTCAGGGATGGCGGCAGCGAGCATCATGGCAAGTATTTCGACCTGCCTTTGCGCAACGTGCTGCCCAAGCCTGTGCAGAAGCCGCATCCGCCGCTCTGGGTCGCCTGCTCGCAACTGGAGACCCTGGCCAAATGCGGCGAATGGGGCATGGGCGCGCTGGGCTTCCAGTTCGTTTCGGCCGACGCCGCGCATGCCTGGGTGCATGCCTATTACAACGCGTTCGTCAAACGCCAGAAGAAGCTGGCCGACTACCGGACCAATCCGAACATCGCCCTGGTGTCCTTCTTCATGTGCGCCAAGACCGACGAGGAGGCCAGGGCCCGAGCCGATGGCGATACGTTCTTCCAGTTCTGCCTGAAATACTACAGCAGCGCGAGCGGCGACCGGAAACGTCCGCCGCCCGGCGCGGTGAACATGTGGGAAGAATACAACAAATGGAAGCGCGCGAATCCCGAAGCGCACGCCTCGGCCCTGCGCGGCGGCCTGATCGGATCGCCTGAAACCATTCGCCGGAAGCTGCGGAAGTTCCAGACCTCCAACATCGACCAGGTCGTCCTGCTGAACCAGGCCGGCAAGAACACGCACGAACATATCTGCGAATCGCTCGAACTCTTCGCCCGGGAAGTCATGCCTGAATTCCAGGCCGCGCATCCGGACCTGCTGAAGTGGAAGGAGCAGGTGATCAATCGCGAGATCGACCTGGAGGAGATCGACACCGCTGTCTTCCAGACCCGTTACGGCGGCAACATGGCGAAGATCACGCCCGCGCAGGCGGCGGAGTAAGCATGGCCGCCTGGGATGTCGTGATCATCGGCGGCGGCGCGGCAGGCCTGAGTGCCGCCGCGGCGGCGGCTGGGTCGGGCTTGTCCTGCGTCGTCATCGACCGCATGGGCGGGGGTGGCGAACTGATGAACCTCGGCCCCCTGCAAGACCTGGACGGACCCCACCTGGACGAACCCCACCTGGACGAACCCCACCTGGACGAACCCCACCTGGACGAACCCCAGACCGGTCCGTCTCTGACCGGACCCGACCTGGCCGCCCGCCTGCTGGACGACGCGGTGACGGCCGGCGCGGAGCTGGAGATCGCCGAGGTCACGGGCCTGATGCCCGCCGCCGGCGGCTGGCGTGTGACCACCGACAGCGGGACCCACGACGCACGCGCCGTGATCATCGCCGTCGGCCTTGCCCCCGGCACGCTTGGTATCGACGGCGAGGACCGGTACGAAGCCCGGGGCCTATCGCACTGCGCCGCCTGCGACGGTCCGCTGTATCGCGGCGACCCGGTGGTGGTCGCCGGTGCCGACCGCTGGGCGGTCGAGGAAGCCCGCGAACTCGCCGCCACCGCCTCCCGCGTCACGCTGGTCACCCAGGGTGCGCCCGCGCCCGCCGCCGATGGCATCACCGTCATTGCCGGCCGCATCACCGCTTTGGGGGGCAGTCCCGGTCTCGATTCAGTGACCGTGCAGCCTGCGGATGGGGCAGCGCCGAAGCGGCTCGAAACCTTGGCTGTTTTCATCCAGACCGGCCGCCGCCCCGCCGTTGGCTTCGCCCCCGCCGATCTATCCCGGGACGCGGATGGACGCCTGGTCACCGGCGATGCGCAGCAATGCAGCCTGCCGGGCCTGTTCGCCGCCGGCGACGCCCGCAGCGGCGCCGAACGCACCCTCCGCTTCGCCATGGAAGACGGGCGCCGCGCCGCTGTCCCCCTTGGCAAGTGTGCCGAATAGGGGTGTGATACGCGCCGACGCGGAGGAAATCGTCTATGCGCATCGTCAATCCCACGTTCGGGATCGCGCCCCAGGGGGGCGGGGTGGCAGCCGCCGCCCCGGTCGACTGGCTCAATGACCCGATCATCCTCTTCTCCAACAACAAGCCCAACGCCCGGGAATTGCTGGAGGGGCTGCGCAGCCGACTGGCCACGGTACGGCGTATCGACAATGTCGACTACATCTCCAAGCCCAGCGCCAGCCAGCCGGCCTCGCCCGAGGTGATCAACGACATCACCCGCAAATACCGGATCGGGCTGTTCGCCCTCGGCGACTGAGGGTCCTGCTCGTCGTGGAGTTTCCATGACTCAATCGAATTCCGGAAGCGTGGCGGGACGGGGATGGTGATCGCCACGGAGACCTTCAGGCCCCTGGTCCTGGCGCAAGCCAAGGCCCGGAAGTTGGAGCCGCATCTGATCGTGGTGAAGCATCCGGTCGGCGGCCTGAACGCCGCGGAGTTGGAAGACCGGATCTCGGCGGCGTTCGAGGGGCTGAAGCAGGAGATGAAGGGTCACGCCGACCCCGGTTGACCGTGATCGTCTTCCTCCGTCGGGCCCGGTTCGACCGAACCATCTTTGTCCTCCCTGGCAGGGGATGGTCCGGTCGAGCCGGGCCATGATGGGGGCTGGGAGGACAAGAGGCGGCCCGAAGCCTTTATCGTTGGGGAAACAAGGATGTCCGATACCGACGACGCCGAGGTTCTCGACATTCCGGAAATGGATGCCGATGCCTGGGCGGACTACGTGGAAGCGCAGGGCTGGACCGACGGCCTGCCGCTGGTCGTGCCCACCGAGGACGCCGTCGCCCGCATGATGGACGGCGCGCGCGGCGACAACAAACCCTTCCCGGCGATCACGCCGCGCCAGCTTGTGCCCACGCTGCGCAGCCTGGCGGCGAACGCGGTGATGGCGGGATGCCGCCCGGCCTATTTCCCCGTCGTCCTGTCGGCGCTGCGCGGCGTGCTGGTCGCCGATTACAACCTGCATGGAACGCTGGCCACGACGCATTCCTGCGCGCCGATGGTGATGGTGAACGGTCCGCTGCGCCACGCGCTGAACATCAACTGCGGCACCAACTGCTTCGGCCAGGGCTGGCGCGCCAACGCCGCGATTGGCCGGGCGCTGCAACTGATCCTGAGCAATGTGGGCGGGGCGAAGCCGGCGGTGATGGACCGCTCGACCTTCGGTTCGCCGGCGAAATACACGTTCTGCTTCGGCGAGAACGAGGAGGACAGCCCCTTCGCCCCCTATCACGTCCGCCACGGCTTCCAGGCGCATGAAAGTGTGGTGACGGTGATGTCGGCCGAACCGAACCACAACCTGAACGACCATGGCAGCACGACCGGCGAAAGCATCCTGACGACGTTCGCCGGCGCCATCGCCTCGCCCGCCGCGAACACGGTCTATGCCAAAGGCCCGTATGTCCTGGTGTTCGGACCGGAGCACGCCGCGACGCTGGCGCGCGACAACTGGACGATCGAAGCGATCCAGCAGTTCCTGTTCGACAAGGCACGCGTGTCCGCGGCACTGGTGTCGCCGGAGAACCATCGCATCTACCAGGAAGCCGGCCACATGCCGGAAAACGGCTTCTACAAGACCGCGCCGACCCCGGACGACATCCACATCGCCGTCGCCGGCGGTCCCGGCAAGCATTCGGCGTGGATACCGTCCTTCGGCGGCACCGCCGCGATCTCCATCCCCGTCACCTTGCCGGCCGGATGAGCAGCGTCACCGTCGGCGACCGGGACGCGCCGCTCTTTGCCGATGATTCGGCCTGGGATGAAGCGCAGGGACTGTTGCTGGAGTTGGAATTGGCCGACGGGCTGCCCGCAGTGGTGCCGACGGCCGAACGGTTGGCAACCATGTTGGGAGGCCGCGATCCGGCGTCTTCCTTCGGCCTGATGCCGCCGCTGTTCGGAGAGATCACCGCCCAGGCCGCCGCCTGGTGCTGCGTGGTCGCGGGATGCCGCCCTGCCGAGTTCCCCGTCGTGCTCGAAGCCGCCATCGCGACACTGGAGCCGACGTTCAACCTGCTCGGTATCCAGACCACGACCGGTACGCCGACGGTCGCGGCGCTGGTGCATGGACCGTTGGCCACGGTCCTGGGCATGAACGCCGGCACCAACTGCCTCGGTCCCGGCAATCGGGCGAATGCCTGCATCGGTCGGGCGTTGCGCCTCGTGCTGACGAACATCGGCGGCGCCCGGCCGCTGGTGGGCGACATGGCCACGATGGGCCAACCAGCGAAATACGGCATGGCCTTCGCCGAGGGGGAGCATTCCCTGACCACCCCGTTCCATGCGCGGCGAGGCCTGGACGCGGCTGCGGACGCCGTCACGGTCATCGGCCTGTCCGGCACGCTGGAAGTGTTGCCCGAAGCCGGCGCGTCGACGCCGGAGGCCGTCTTGCGTCCCGCCCTGGCCGCGATGCAGGGCGCGCGCGAGGCGTCGTCCGGCGGCCGCCGTCGCGACCCTGGCGAGCAGTTCCTGCTGCTGCCCCCGGAAATGGCGGACGTCGTTGCCAAGGCCGGCTGGACGCTGGAACAGGCCCAGGATTTCCTGCATTCCGAGTCCGGACCGGATTGGCCGATCGCCCACGCTCCCCGCGACATCCATGTCATCGTCACGGGCGGGGCCGGCGTGAAGATGACCTGCCTGGTGCCCTGGGGCGGCGGCACGTACTGCGTCACGCGACCGGTCGGGTAAGGGCGGATTACCCCGCCAGCAGCCGCGACACCCAATCGGACACGCTGTCGCCGCTGCTCATGTCGGAACGAACCAATCCGTCGATCATGAAGGTCGGAGAGACGTGGATGCCGTTCTGGCGCGCGTATTTGCAGTGCCATTTGATTTCCCGGTCCAGGTCCGGGATGGCGAAAGCCTCGGCGAGCCGCAGGCCGCTATAGGCCTCGATCCGCTTGATGATGTCGTTCGGCGTGGCGTCCATGTTCGGTCCGCCGCAATGACGCGCGAACTCGAATTCCTCACGGTGCGCCGCCACCGCCGCGATCACGGACTTCGCCGCCTCTTTCCCGGCGGGCAGGGTGGACGCGGCCAGGATGCAGCGCACGATCACGCCGGAGTACATGTGCCATGGCTGGGACTGCAGGCGGATCTTGATGGTGACGCGATCTTCTCCCGCCGAGGCCAGCGTCTCGTCCAGCTTGCCGAACGCTTTCGCCGAGAACGGGCAGGTCGGCTCCAGGAACGCTTCGAATATCCGGGGCCCGCGGCCCCAGGCCAACGGATCGGCTTTCCATGTCGATACCTGGTTCATGCGCGCCTTCCTGTGTTGGGGCGCCACGAACCTAGGCCGGCGCCATGGTGGAGGGAATGGCGCCCCCATGGCCCCTCGCAATCGCCGCCAGACGCGAGGCGATCGTTTGCAGCACCGGCTTGGGGCACAGATCCGGATGAAGTTGCGCCCACACATCCATCTCCCGCAAGAAATCGGCTGATCCCGTCTCCGCCGCCTGTTGCAGCCAGGGTGTCGTCTCCGCGATGCGGCCAGCCTGGATCAGGCAGGTTGCCAGATTAAACTGACCTCGGAAGTCGCCCAGTTCCGCCGAACGGCGATACCACGCCATCGCGGCCGAGGGGTTCGCCGGCATCTCCCATCCTTCTTCCAGGAACCGGCCGACGAGGTTCATCGACTTCGCATGTCCCTGCGCTGCCGCGCGCAGGAACCAATCAAGTGCCTGCGGTCGGTCCCGCGGCACGCCACGGCCGCGTAACAACATGTTCGCCAAGTTGTATTGCGCCCAATCCAATGACGCCTCGGCGGCGCGCCGATACCACGCGGCGGCGGCTTCCCAATCCCGCGCTACGCCCCAGGCATGCTCCAGGCACCGACCTGCCATGTTCATTGCCGGGGCATATCCAGCATCGGCCGCGATCCGAAACCATCGAAAGGCCCGAGCGGAATCCTTGGGAAGGGCGTGGCCGTCGAGAAGAAGCTGGGCGAACAGCGTCTGCGCCTCCACCAGCCCATAGCGCGCCGCGGCCTCCAGCCATTGCGCGGCCTTGGCGGGTTCGCCGGACAGGATCGATTGCCAGCGGGTCTCATCCAACGATCGTAACGAATCGAACCCGATCGGCTCCGCGACTCGGCTTGCGCGCAGTCTCATTCGTCATCTCCGGGTTGGGCGTCTGGACGCTTGTCGGGGCTGAATTCCGATGATAATGATAATGAGAATCGTTCGCATTTATATGAAAGTCAAGGAACCCAGTTGGATGCCCGCCCCTGAACGTCTTTCGCTTCGACCTTCGACCTGCACGTTCCTGGGGTTGGCGGCCGCAAACCTTCCATTCGCGACCATTGCGTGGGCGCAGGCCACGGACAGCACGTCGCGGGAATTGCCGCAGGTTTCCGTCGAAGGCAGCGCGGGCAGCAACAGCGGCTATCAGGTCGACGCACCAAGTTTCGGCAAGCTGACGGGACCTCTCGTCGATACCCCGCAATCGATCACCGAGGTGCCCAGGCAGTTGCTCAACGACCAGGGTGTGACGACCATGCGCGACGCGTTGCGCAACGTCCCGGGAATTAGCCTCGCGGCCGGGGAGGGTGGGCAGCAGGGGGACAACCTGTCGATCCGCGGCTTCAACGCCCAGAACGACTTCTTCCTGGACGACGTGCGCGACTTCGGCAGTTACTATCGCGACCCGTTCAACCTGGAAACGATCGAGGTGCTGAAGGGCCCCGCTTCGGTCCTGTTCGGCCGCGGATCGACCGGCGGCGCGATCAACCAGGTTTCGAAGCAACCGGTGCTGACGCCGATCACCGCCGGCACGCTGAGCTTCGGGACGGATGGCACGGCGCGTATGACCACGGACGTCAATCGCCCCATCCAGGGCCTGAACGGCGCTGCCCTGCGCATGAACCTGATGGCCGACCGGAACGATGTCGCCGGTCGCGACGACGCCGAGTTCAGCCGCTTTGGTTTCGCCCCGGAGCTGGCGTTCGGGCTCGGGACGCCCACGCGCGTCACCTTGGACTATTTCCATTTCCAGGAATACGACACGCCTGATTACGGCATCCCCTGGCTCAGCGGCAGGCCCGCGCCGGTGCCGCAGCGGAATTTCTACGGCTATCCCGATTCCGACTTCTTCCGTACCAACGTCAACATCGGCACGGCGAAGATCGAGCACGACTTCAACGACAACATCACGGTCAACGACCAATTCCGCTACGGCACTTACCAGCGCGCCATCCGGGTGACCGAACCGCAGATCATCGGCTTCGGCCCGGCCACGGGCATCGTCTCCAACCCGCTGCTTCCCCTCTCGGCGCTGACCGTTTCACGTCACACGATCGCCTTGAGCAGCCAGGAGACGATTCTCGACAACCAGACCAACGCGACGATCCATTTCGATACCGGCCCTATCAAGCACACCCTCGTCACGGGTGTGGAAATCGCGCGGCAGACGTCGGACCCGACGCGGTATACCTACGGAACCACCGCGACCAGCCTGCTGTCGCCGGTACCCGTGCCGTTCACCCAGTCGCCGACCGTCAGTTCCATCACCAACACCATCATCAACAATTACGGCATCTATGCCATCGATACGATCAGCATCGGCCCCTATGTGGACCTGATCGGCGGCTGGCGCTGGGATCGTTTCGACAGCACGTTCCACCAGAGCGTGCCGACCAGGCTGAACCTGACACGAAACGACGACCTGCCGACCTATCATGGGGCGGTCGTCGTCAAGCCTACGACCGACGGAAGCATCTATTTCGACTACGGCACGTCCTTCGACCCGTCGGCGGAGTCGCTGTCGCTGACCGCCGCCACGGCCACGGTCGCCCCTGAAAAGACGACGATCTATGAAGTCGGGACGAAATGGAACCTCCTGCACCAGCGCGTTTCGCTGACAGGCGCACTGTATCAGGAGCAGAAGAGCAATGTCCGGGAGACCGATCCGAACAATCCGCTCGCGGACATTCTCGCCGGCAACTATCGGGTGCGTGGTTTCGAGATCGGCGTGACCGGCCACCTGACGGATCGATGGCAGGTATTCGGCGGTTACAACTATAACGACGCAATCGTGGTGTCGTCGCCGAATCCCAAGGAGGTCGGCCATACGCCGCCAAACGCGCCGGCTCATACCCTGACCGCCTGGACCGAATACCGCCTGCCCTGGCACAACGTCGAGATCGGAGGCGGTATCAACTTCGTCTCCGCCAGGACCGCGTCCTCGACCCCTGTCAGCGGAACGAACATCATCGAACGCGCGCCCGGCTACTGGACCATGTCGCTGATGGCGAAATACCCGATCACCCCAAATCTCAGCCTGCAGGTGAACGTCACGAACGTGACCAATACCTATTACTTCGACGAGCTCCATCCCGGCCACATCATCCTCGGGCCGGCGCGCGCCGCCCTGTTTACCATCAGCGCCAAGCTCTGACGGATGCTGCTGCACATCCCGGACGTTCTGACACCAGCCCAGGTGCGCGCATGCCTCGATGCGCTCGCCAAGGCTGCCTGGGCCGATGGACGGATCACCGCCGGCTTTCAGTCGGCCCAGGTGAAACATAACCGCCAGGTGCCGGAAGACCATCCGGTCGCGCGGGCGCAGGGCCAGGTGATCCTGGCGGCGCTGGAACGCACGCCTCTGTTCGTTGCCGGCGCCCTGCCGCAGCGCGTCTTTCCGCCGTTGTTCAACCGGTACGAAGGCGGCGAATCCTTCGGCACCCATGTCGACAACGCGATCCGCCAGGCACGGACGCCGCCCATGCGGGTGCGCACCGACCTGTCGGCGACCCTGTTCCTCAGTCCCCCCGACAGCTACGACGGCGGCGAACTGGTGATCGAGGACCGCTACGGCGCCCATGCCGCCAAGCTGCCGGCGGGTCATATGCTGCTGTATCCCGCCAGCAGCCTGCACCATGTCCGTCCGGTCACCCGAGGTGCGCGCATCGCCGCGTTCTTCTGGATCCAGAGCATGCTGCGCAGCGACGAGCAGCGGACGCTGCTGTTCGACCTCGACACCGCGATCCAGCAACTGGGCCGCGACGTGCCCGACCACGCCGCCGTGGTGCAGTTGACCGGCGTGTATCACAACCTGCTGCGACTCTGGGCCGAGGTGTGAGCCCATGATGGCCTTCCTGCGCGCCGTCCATCGCTGGTTCGGCCTGCTCCTGGCGCTGCCGATGCTGATCCAGGCGGTGACCGGTATTTTCATGGTCGCGGCACCGCCGTTCGGCGAATTGGCGAGGCCGGCGCCGCCGGCCTCGCCAGGGTTGCCGCACCCGATGGCGGCCGTTGTCGCTGTCGCCGAGGCCGCCGCTCCCGGAAGCGTGCTGTTGCGATATGAAGCATCGGATGATGCCCGGCATCCGGCCGTCGTCGACCTGGGGCGGCCAGGTCAACGGGCAGCCGACACGCGTATCTACGTCGATCCAGCCTCCCTCGCGGTCCTGGGCCAAGCGGCGCATCCGGACAGTCTCTATCGCTGGGTCCACGCCGTCCACGAGACGTTGTTGATCCCCGGTCCGGCTGGCCGCAACGTTATCGGCTGTTGCGGGATCGGCCTAACGATCCTGGCATTGACCGGCGTGCCGATCTTCTGGCCGCGACATGGACGCTGGCGTGCGGCGCTGACCGTGCCGTTCGGCGCGACCGGATACCGCCTGCAAAGGGGATTGCACAGCGCAATCGGCGGGTGGGTGATGGTCCTGCTGTTCCTGCAGGCCGCCTCGGGCGTGACCATGGCGTTTCCGCAGGCGTTCGGTGCGTTCTTCGGCGTCCCTCAGCTCAGAATGGCCCCCGGGCAGGCGCCTGGGGGGAACGGGCCCAGGACGGTCGTCTTGGCCGGTGTCGAAGCCGCGCTGCGTGACGCGGCGCCCGATATGAGGCTGGTCTCGCTGCGGTTTCCGCCGGGAGCGGGTCGGCCGTTGATGGCGGTCATGCGCCCCGAGGGATCGGATGACGGGCCGCCGACACTGGTGATGCTTGATCCGGCGACCCATCGCGTCCTGGGCAAGCGGGACCCGGACGCCGGTCCGACCGGGGCGAAGGTACTCGCCTGGCTGCGCACGCTTCACGAGGGCGCCGGCTTGGGGCCGGTCTGGCGCCTTGCGGTCGGCCTGACGGGACTGGCCCTGGTGGTGTTTCCGATAACCGGCGTGGCGATGTGGCTGCTGCGGCGCTCTGCCCGCCGCAAGCGCCAGATGCACGCGACTTTGCAAGGAGCAGGCGAATGAGCACAGGCTGGAATGACGCGCGCCGCCGCGTGATCGCGATAATCGGATCGGTGGGCATCTGCCTGCCGGGCTTGGCTTGGGCGCAGGACGTCGCGCCGACGGCTGCCTCGGCCACGGTCACCTCGGCTGCCGCGCCCGCCGTCGCGCCGCCGTCGGTAACGGCCGCGATCCTGCCGCCGGAATTGTCGGTGACCTCGATGTTCCTGCACGCCGACCGGGTCGTGCAGGCGGTGATGGTCGGCCTCGTGCTGGCCTCGATCGTCACCTGGACCGTCCTGCTGGCCAAGGGCTGCGAACTGGTCATGGCCAGCCGCCGGCTCCGCCGGGCGGTGGAGGTCGCGGAGACGCAACGGTCGGCAGCGGAGCTGAAGGTGCGGATCGGCAAGGGCGGTGATCCGACCGCGCTGATGCTGGCCGCGGTGGAGACGGAGAAGGCGCATTCGGCCGGCGCATCGCGCGAGGGGATTCGCGACCGCATCGCCTCCCGCCTGTTGCGCATCGAGTTGCGGCTGGCGCGGCGAATGCGGCGCGGCACCGGGGTGCTGGCGACGATCGGCGCGACCGCGCCGTTCATCGGCCTGTTCGGCACCGTGTGGGGCATCATGAACAGCTTCATCGGCATCTCGAAGATGCAGACGACCAACCTCGCCGTTGTCGCGCCGGGCATCGCCGAGGCATTGCTGGCGACCGCGGCCGGGTTGATCGCCGCGATTCCGGCGGTGGTGATCTACAACCTGTTTGCCCGCGGACTGGCGGGCTACAAGGCGGGCCTTGGCGACTTGGCGGCGGCGGTGGAGCGGCTGGCCTCACGCGACCTCGACCTGCATCACGTGCCGCTGCGGTCGGCGGCGGAGTAGTCCGATGGCCGCCCGGTTGGACGACGGCGAGGACGAACTCGCGGAGCACTACGAGATCAACGTCACGCCGTTCATCGACGTGATGCTGGTCCTGCTCATTATCTTCATGGTGGCGGCGCCGCTGGCGACGGTGGATGTCGCGGTGGACTTGCCAAGCTCGACCGCGCAGGCGTCGCCGCGTCCCGACAAGCCGATCTTCCTGACGGTGAAGGCCGACCATACGCTGGCCCTGGGCGATGACGTCGTGGCGCCCGACGGCCTGGCCCAGGCGCTGGAACAGGCGAGTCACGGCGACAAATCGCAGCGCATCTTCCTGCGCGCCGACAAGACGGTGCCGTATGAGGATCTGATGGGTGCGATGGACCGGCTGCGGGAGGCCGGTTACCTGAAGGTTGCGCTGGTGGCGTTGGAACAGGCTACCCCGACGGGGACGACGCCTTGAGCGCCACCACTGTCGAGCCGGAGCGGCCCGCAGGAGGCGCCACGGGGGAACAAGCGTGGAGCGGAGGAGGAGGCCGTTCGGCGGTCCGCTGGGGTCTATGTTTCGTGGCGGTCGTGTTGCTTCACGGCGCGGCCATGCTGCGGCTGCGCGAGATCAAGCCGGAGACCCCGCCGGTGAACGCCGCGCCGGTGGTGGAACTGGATCTGGCGCCGCTGCCCGCTCCTCCGGTCGTCGCGCCGGCGCCCGAACCAGCGCCGCCGACGCTGGAGCCGCCGCCGCCGGCTGCCAGGGAGCCGCCGCCGACTCCGCCCGATCCCACACCGCCCGATCCCACACCGCCTGACGTGACGCCGCCGGAGCCGCTGCCCCTGCCGGAACCGCCGCCGCCGCTGGCCAAGGAGATCCCGCCGGACCTCCCGGTCCCGAAGCCCAAACCTAAGCTCAAGCGCCGGCCGCCGCCGGTGCATCGCGCGCCGGTGGAAACGCGGACGCCCGAACCCGCGCCGGCGCCACCCGTCCCGCAGCCGCCGACCCAGGCCGCGGCACCGCAGACAGTCGCCCCGTCGGGGCCTGTGACGGCGTCCTGGGAAAGCGCCGTTGCCGCCTATCTCGCACGGTTCAAGCGCTATCCGATCGCCGCACAGCGGCGCGGGGAGGAAGGCATCGTCCTGGTCCGCTTCGCCATCGACCGGTCGGGCATGGTCCACGGCATCGCGCTGGCGCGAAGCTCCGGACACGCCGACCTGGATCAGGAGGCGGAGAGCCTGGTGGATCGCGCACAGCCTCTGCCCAAGCCGCCGGCCCAGGTGCCGGGGAACCTCATCGATCTGGTCGTGCCGATCAGCTTTTCGCTACGGTAGCGCAGGGAAATTCGGCGGTCGCGACGACGCGCGGCTTTCTTTCGGCATCCGCCGGGGCTGATTGTAGCCGGTCGTGACCGTGCCTGGCGATTCTACTTGCTTTTGACGCGCTATAGCTGCTACGTCTCATTAATGATGAAAAACACCTGGATGTGATGGTGGTTTTTCTAAAAATAGGAAATGTGTTCCGTTTTTGGGTAAGTCTGGTAAGGACTCGGCCCTCCCGTCGGAAGAAGGGTCGACGTCACGATCTTCAAAGCGTTGGGTTCGACGAAACCGCGACCGTGGTCCCGTTGCGGATGGTTTCCAAGGTTGAGGGGTTGAAGGCGGTGAGGAAGCCGCACCAGCCCGGGTGGATGGCGTCATGTGTTCAGTATAGACAATTTGTCTGTTCCGATGAACCCGTGCGGCCAACTGCGGCAGGACCGCCGCTTCGACTTGATACTGACGATCTCAAGATCTGGAACGGCAACGACTGGTCCGACACTGAATCTTTGTCCCGGCTGATCGAACGAAACCCAAGCGTGGTGAGAGAATGATGAGAGGCAGCATGGAGCACGCAATCAGCGGCGCCGAAGCGCGGCAGATGCCCCTGGACAGCGACCCAAGCCGCGACGATCGGGATCTGCGCGCTCGGGCCGAAGCCGTGGCCGCGGTCGCGGCTAAGCACGCGGACGCCGTCGACCGCGCTGCACGGTTCCCGGACGAAGCGCTCGCGGCCATGCGGGAACAGCGTCTGCTGGGGATCATGCTGCCCGCGGCGCTGGGCGGCGAGGGCGCGACCCTCTCCGAGATCGTCGATATCTGCTACCGGCTGGGGCAGGCCTGCTCCTCGGCGGCGATGATCTACGCCATGCACCAGGCCTGCGTGGCTTGCGTGCTGCGGCATGCGCACGACAGCGCCTGGCATGAGACGTTTCTTCGCCGTATCGCCGCAGAGCAGATGCTGCTGGCCTCCTCGACCACGGAAGGTCAGGCAGGCGGCAATGTCCGGTCCAGTGCCGCGCCGGTCGAGCGGACGGCGGCGGGCATCCAACTCGATCGCGCCGCGACTGTGGTCTCTTACGGCGAGCAGGCGGACGCGATCATCACCACGGCGCGCCGGTCCGCGGTGTCCGCCGCGTCGGACCAGGTCCTTGTCAGCTTCCTGAAGTCCGACTGCGTGCTCAAGCCGACCAGCGGGTGGGATACGCTGGGCATGCGCGGCACCTGCAGTTCCGGCTTCAACCTGTTGGCCACCGGGTCCGCCGACCAGGTACTGCCGGAGCCGTACGAGACGATTCACAAGTACAGCATGGTGCCGGTCTCCCACCTGGCCTGGGCAGGGGTCTGGGCCGGAATCGCCGCCGGCGCGGTCGAGCGGGCCCGTGCATTCGTGCGCCGCGCCGCCCGCCAGAACAACGGGACCCTGCCGCCGGGCGCGCCGCATTTCACCACGGCCACGGGTTCGCTGCAGTCGTTGCGCGGCCTGATCGCGACGTCCGTTCGGTCGTTCGAGCAGAACGCCGACAATCCGCGCGTGCTGGCCTCGATGGACTTCCAGGCAAAACTGAACCTCACCAAGGTCCAGGCGTCCGAACTGGCCGTCGGCATCGTGCTGGACGCGATGCGGGCGTGCGGCTTGTCGGGGTATCGGAACGACTCCGACGTCAGCGTTGGCCGGCATTTGCGCGATGTGCTGTCTTCGCCGATTATGATCAACAACGACCGCATCATGACCAACCTGGCGACGACCGCCTTGTTGACCGCGGTCCCGCCCTTCTTGAGCGAGTAGCGTTTCCAAGTGAAATGATGGCGTCAGCACTGAATCCAGCAATCGATAGTCGGGAATCGAAATGACGGAACTGACTGAACGGCTCGCTGCCGGCCTGTTTCATCCGATGGGCGTGGACGGCGTCTATGCTCGGACCGGCCTTTATGAGGGCGTGGTGGAGCGGCTGGCCGCGCTGATATCGGAATATCGGCCCGCGGCCGCGGAAGTTTTCCGTTTTCCACCCGTCATGAGCAGGGCTGACCTGGAAAAGTCAGGCTACCTCAACAGTTTTCCGAACCTGCTGGGCTGCGTCTGCTCGCTGCATGGCAGTGAGGCGGATATCCGCGCCGCCGTGCAGCGCCATTACGCCGGTGGCAGTTGGACGACGTCGCTGGCGCCCGCCGACCTGGTGCTGTCGCCGGCCGCCTGTTATCCCATTTATCCCATCGCTGCGTCGCGTGGTCCGGCACCGCGCGGCGGCCTGGTGTTCGACGTCGCCTGCGACTGCTTCCGCCGGGAACCATCGCAGATGCTCGACAGGCTGCAGTCGTTTCGGATGCGAGAGTACGTCTGCATCGGCGAGCCGAATGACGTCGTCGCCTTTCGCACCTATTGGATCGAGCGCGGGCAGCAGATCGCCCAGCGACTCGGTCTGCCGGCGAAGGTGGAGACGGCGAGCGATCCGTTCTTCGGGCGCGAAGGCCAGATGAAAGCTGTCGCCCAGTTCCAGCAGGCGCTGAAGTTCGAGCTGCTGGTGCCGATCTACGGCACGGATCGCCCGACGGCGTGCATGAGCTTCAACTACCACCGTGACCATTTCGGCACGACCTGGAACTTCCAGGACCATGCCGGTGCGCCGGTGCACACCGGGTGCGCGGCCTTCGGGATGGATCGCCTGGCGGTTGCGATGTTCGCGACGCACGGTCTGGACATCGCGTCATGGCCGGCGAGTGTGCGTGACGCGTTGAAGATGTGACCTGCGGCCGCCGTCCCGGCCATGCCGCTTGATCCTCATATCAAACGTCTTCTGCGCACGCTGTCTGTCGCCGGAACGGTGGCGGACCCCGGCATCACGCAGCGGCGGGACGCATTTCGTGGCCTGATGCGGCTGTCCGAGATCGGCAGCCAGGTCGGGGCTATCGAACAACGGGATCTGGCCGGTGGGGTGACCATTCGCCTTTACGCGCCACGAAACGCCGATTCCGGCCGGTTGCCGGCGTTGGTCTATTTCCATGGCGGTGGTTTTATTTGTGGCGACTTGGATACGCACGATCCATTCTGTCGGACTCTATGTGAAGTGACGGAAAGCCGTATCGTTTCCGTACTCTACCGACAGCCGCCTGAGCACAGATTCCCGGCCGCGCTGGACGATGCACTGGCCGCGGCCGGTTGGGTGATCGACCATGCCGAGGAGATCGCGGTCGATCCGACGCGGATCGGGATCGCGGGTGATTCCGCCGGCGGAACGCTGGCTGCCGCGGTTTGCAGCCATGTTGCCCGGACAAGGCCTGGCGTCCTGGCCTTGCAGCTTCTGCTATGCCCGATTCTGGAGGCTAACGCCGATACGGTGTCCCGCCGTGAGATGGGGCAGGGTTACCTGGTCGAAACGCGCGGCCTGGCCGAGGAAATGGCCCACTACCTGCCGCCCGGCACGGACCCGCTTCATCCGGATATTTCACCGCTGCGGCAGCCGGAGTTGCGGCATCTGCCGCCGACCGTGATCCATACGGCCGAATTCGATCCGTTGAAGGATGAAGGCGCTGCCTATGCCGAACGGCTACGCCAGGCTGGCGTTGATGTGCGGTACACCTGCCATCCGGGAATGGTTCATCTGTTTTATGCGTTTGGCCGCGTGGTCCCGTATGCACGCCAGGCGCATCGGCAGATCGGGGCCGAGGTGGTGGAAAGGCTGGGGGCAGCGTAGCCGTTTCAGGGCTACGCGGCGTATCCTAGGCGGCCAAGCAGCGCGTCGACAGTTGCGATCGACCGAAACGTTTCCGCGGTGATCTCATGCTGCGGGACTTCGACGTTGAACGTGCTTTCGACGGCGAGCAGCAGCGTGACCATGTCGACGGATGTAATTCCGATTTCAACCAATGTGTCATCGTCCGAAAACGATGTAATCTGTGATTGTGTTGACAGGATTTCGGCAACCAGTTCCCGCAAGCGTTCCCGCGAAGATAGCGAAATATTTCCAACGACCCCGGAGGCAAGCGGCATTTCCGGAAGAACCGATACGTCCTGCATTGACATGATATTATATCCGCAACAAAATTTCACGAGAGGCTGTCTCAGAAACCGTCGGCCCAGCCCAGGATTTTCACTTTCTGGACGCACTTTAAGCAGAAATGCACGTCGCAAGTCAACAGATAGGTAGACGTAATGGATACAGTATGACAAACTTTATCCATACCCGTCGGATGTCCGAAAATGTCGGATATCAAGATTGGGCGGTCGTGCGGGATGCCGGCTGCAATCTTTCGTCTGGCTTAATCTTCCGGAGTTCAGGCAGTTGCCCTCTCACGCGTATTACGACGACGAAGCGCCGATCATCAGGCCCGCGCGGCAGGCGTCGACCGTTGCTATATCGGTTCATCCGAATCAGGGCGGGCATGACGAAAAAGCCATGTTTCCAGCGCCTGACTTGGGATTCGCCGCGGTGGGTGCAACGGGCGGCGTCATCATGAATCCGGCGAACCCCGGCGTGGCGGACGGGACCGCGCCCGATCGTCGCCCGACCATGCAGCCGGTGGTCATAGGCTCGTCTTTCGGTTGGTTACATTATATTAGAGCAACTAAAAGTAGTGATGTTGCTGTTCTTATCTGTTCAGGGTTGAATTGGGACATGGTGCGCGCGCACCATCCCTTGCGGAACCTTGCGGACGAACTGGCCATCGCCGGTTACCCGGCGATGCGGTTCGATTATCCCGATACGGGCGACTCCGCCGAAGATCCCGAGCGGACCGAGCTTTGGGAAACCTGGCGGAAGAGCATTCATGCCGCACTCGATCATCTCCGGCGGGAGACGGGGGCGCGGCGGGTCATCCTGTGCGGGGTGCGTATCGGCGCCACGCTTGCGACCCTGGCGGCGGAGCAGCGCGACGACGTGGCTGCTCTCGTGCTGCTGGCGCCGGTGCTGCGCGGCCGGTCCTATGTGCAACAACTGCAGATGCAGGCGCGGTTGGAAAACCGGGCCGCCGTGTTGCCCGATGGCGGGCTGGAACTGCACGAGCTGTATCTGGGTGCGGAAACCCTGGAGCGTATCGCCCAGGTCGACTTGCGGAACGCCAGCCTGCCGCCGGACCTGCCGGTCGGCCTGTTCATGCAGGCGCCATCCAAGCTGGGCGCGGACTGCGAGCGGGCCTGGCGCCAGAAGGGTGCCGACGTCACCAGCACCGACTTCGCCTGCCTCGCACCCATGCTGCAGCCGATCGAAGGTTTGGACACGCGGCCGATGGATTTCTCGCCGCTGCTGGCCTGGATGCGGCAGGTGGTGCCGACCCCGCCGGTGTCGGTGGTCGGCGCAGCCGGGCCGGCCGCGGTCCTCGCCGCGCCGGGCTGGGTCGAAACGCCGCTGCGGTTCGGACCGGATGATGCGCTGTTCGGCATGTTTTGCCGGCCGGATGGGGACGCGGGCGATCTCGCCGTCATCATCGGCAACACCGGGCTCAACCCGCATTACGGCGTCGCGCGGTTCGCCGTACAGTTCGCCAGGGATCTCGCCCGGTCCGGTATCGCTTCGTTTCGGATCGACTTCGCGGGGCTGGGCGACAGCGCCGACCGGACGGACAAGATCCCTGTTTCAGCGCCGGAGTTCAATATCGACCGCTCGGCCGATATCGGCGCGGCAATCGATCTGCTATCGCAACTCGGATATCGCCGCTTCGCCGTGCATGGCATCTGCTCGGGCGCCTATCACGCGCTGCACGGGGCGGTGGCGGACCAGCGCATCGGCGTGGTGCTGATGGTGAACCTGCCGGTGCTGGAGTGGCGCAGCGACGACGACCTGTTCTCGGTGACGCGCCGGAACACCAAGCTCAGCCATTACGTGCAGCGGCTCGTCGCCAAGGAGGCCTGGGGGCGGCTCATGCGCGATCTCGACATAGGCAAGATCCTATGGACGCAGGCGGAACGGACGGCCGAGCGGGCGCGCGACGCGGTGCTGGGCTGGGCGGAGCGGCGCGGCTGGGTCGAGCGGCAGAGTGTCGGCCGCCGGATCATGACGGCGCTGTCGCGACGGCAGGTGAAGACGTTCTTCCTGTTCTCGTCCGGCGATCACGGGGTCGATGCGATCGAACAGGAATTCGGCCGCGGCGGCACCGGGCTTATGGCCTTCGCCGGCACGACGGTCAGGATCGTCCCCGGCCTCGACCACATGCTCACCGCCGGCGCGATGCGCCGGACCGCGATCGATCTGATGATACGGTACGTGACGGAATTGAATGACGGCGGCGATGCCGGTAGCCTGCCCAACCAGGCCGCCGCCGTAAATCCCGGGTAAATGTTAAGTATTCTTCCACTGGAGTCAGACTATGACAATCCGTTCGACTGTTCTCGATCAAATGGCTGTTGTTGCCAAGCAGCAAAACAAAGTACTCGTCCCTCTGGCCGATGGGGTTCTACTGCTCGAATCTGGTCTCGACTCGCTGTGTCTCGCGATCCTGGTCGCCACGCTGGACGATGAACTGGGGGTCGACCCGTTCGGTTCGGGCGACGACGTGGCGATCCCGGTCACCGTCGGCGACCTCGTCCATCTGTATGAGGCGGCCGCGGTCCATTCATGACCCATCCTCCGGTCCCCGGCCTGTTCCCTGCCGCCGCCGACCGCCGACGGTCGGAGGCGTTGCTCGCTGCGGCGCTGGACGGCCTCGACCGGCGGATCGCCGCCGGGCCGGTGGCGCCGACGCTGGACATGAGCCGGTTCCGGGAGGAGTTGGCAGAGGTCGATTTCGCCGCCCCGCGGGCGCTCGACGCGTTGCTGCCCTGGGTGATCGAAAGCCTGGAGCGTGGGGTCACGCAGATCACCCACCCACGCTATTTCGGCCTGTTCAACCCGGCTCCGACCTTTCCGGCGCAGTGTGCCGACCGCATCGTCGCGGCCTTCAACCCGCAGCTTGCGAGCGCCACGACGTCCCCCGCCGCCGTCGCGATGGAAGCCCATGTCATCCGCGCCGTCGCCGCTCGGGCAGGCCTGCCGGCGGACGCGGGCGGCCATTTCACCTCCGGCGGTGCCGAGGCGAACGCGACGGCGCTGACCTGCGCCCTGACCGTCGCCAGTCCCGATTTCGCCCGGCTGGGCGCGCGGTGCTTCGACGGGCCGCCGGTGTTCTACATCTCGCGGGAAGCGCATCTCGCCTGGATCAAGATCGCGCACCAGGCGGGCATCGGGCGCGAGGCGGTGCGGTTGGTCCGGACCGACGGGCAAGGACGCCTGCATGCCCCCAGCCTGGCGGACGCCATCGCGACGGATCGGGCGCAAGGGGCGGTGCCGTTCATGGTGGCCGCGACCGCCGGCACGACGGCGGCCGGCATGATCGACCCCTTGCCGGATTGCGCGGCGATCGCCAGGGACCACGGGCTTTGGCTGCATGTCGACGCGGCCTGGGGTGGGGCGGCGATCGCCTCTCCGCAGCGCCGGGGCGTATTGGCTGGCCTGGAACTGGCTGACTCAGTGACGATCGACGCGCATAAATGGTTCGCGACGACGATGGGCTGCGGGATGTTCCTGACGCGCCGCCCGGCCGTGCTGTCCGCGGCGTTCCAGGTCTCCACCGGCTACATGCCGTCGAACAGCGTCAGCGTCGATCCCTACGTCAATTCGATCCAATGGTCGCGGCGCTTCCTGGGGCTGCGGCTGTTCCTGGCGCTGGCTGCCGCCGGCTGGGACGGTTACGCCGCGCATGTGGAACGGGCGATCGGTCTGGCGGGGCTGCTTGCGCGGCGGTTGGGATCGCTTGGGTGGCGGGTCGCGAACGATTCGCCGCTGGCGGTGCTCTGCCTGGAACCGCCGGAAGGATCGGCCGATCCGGCTACGATCGTCCGGCGTGTGCTCGCCGCGGGAACGGCCTGGATTTCCGTGGCGATGTTTGAAGGCCGGCCGGTCATCCGGACCTGCGTCACGCATGGGGCGACGGCGGTCGAGGATGTGGAGAAACTGGTCGGGGCGCTGGAAGCGGCGCGATAAATCCCCGGTTGAAGATGTAGAAACTTTGCAACCAAGACGACTTTTTGGTCTATGACATCTAAAATTGGGGAATCATCATTAATTCTTGACTTCTAGCGGATGATTGTCCAGTTTCAGGCGGCAACCTTGGCAAAGAACGGTCATGTTGCAGCTCCCCTGAAGGCGGGAAGATTTGAAGCAGCAGTCAACGCCGCGTTGCAGGCTCATAATCGCTGAGGAGCATGGCGATGTCTAAGGTTCGCAAGGAAACCATCGCCATCCATGGCGGATATGAAGACGACCCGACGACGCATTCGGTCGCCGTGCCGATCTACCAGACCGTTGCGTACGCGTTCGACAGTGCGGATCACGGCGCGGCCTTGTTCAATCTGGAAGCCGAGGGATTCCGCTACAGCCGGATCAGCAATCCGACCTGTGCCGTGCTGGAACGCCGCGTCGCGCAGTTGGAAGGCGGCGTGGAGGCGATGGCGGTCGGGTCGGGCCAGGCGGCGCTGCACTACGCCGTCGCCAATCTTCTCGATCCCGGAAAGAACATCGTCTCCGTGCCGCAACTGTATGGCACCACGCACACGCTGTTCGCCCATTACCTCCGCCGCCTCGGCATCACCGTCCGGTTCGCGGAGAGCGACCAGCCGGCAGCGATCGCGGCGCTGCTGGACGAGAATAGCCGAGGCGTGTTCTGCGAGACCGTGGGGAACCCGGCCGGGAACATGTGCGATATCGAAGGGCTGGCCCGCGTCGCGCATGCGCATGGCGTGCCCTTGATCGTGGACAACACCGTCGCGACGCCGATCCTGCTGCGTCCGATCGAACATGGCGCGGATATCGTCGTGCATTCGATGACCAAGTTCATGGGCGGCCATGGCACCACGATGGGCGGGATCATCGTCGACAGCGGAAAATTCCCCTGGCGTAACCATGCCCGGCGTTTCCCGATGTTCAATGAGCCTGACGAATCCTATCATGGCCTCGTCTACACCGATCATTTCGGAGACGCCGCGTATATCGCGCGGTGCCGCAGCGTGTATCTGCGCACCACCGGTTCCGTGCTGTCGCCACTGAGCGCCTTCCTTCTGCTGCAAGGCATCGAGACGGTGGCCCTGCGGGTCGAACGGCATGTCGAGAACGCCAGGCGGGTGGCGGAATTCCTGCGGAACGATCCGCGTGTCGACTGGGTCAACTATGTCGGCTTTCCCGACAACCCCTATCACGCGCTGGCGCGAAAATATCTGAACGGGAAGGCCTGTTCGTTGCTGACGTTCGGCGCGAAGGGCGGCTATGATGGCGCAGTTCGTTTCTATGACGCGCTGAAACTCATCAAGCGCCTGGTCAACCTTGGTGACGCCAAGTCGCTCGCCTGCCATCCCGCGTCCACGACGCATCGGCAGATGACGCGGGAGGAACAGGTCAAAGCTGGTGTCACGCCGGAAATGATCCGGTTGAGCATCGGTATCGAACACGCCGACGACATCATCGCCGATCTGGACCAGGCCTTGGATGCGGCGAGACTTCGGTTGGACGTGCTGGCTGCGGCATCCTGAACGGGGGAGAAAGCTGACAGTGATACACAGGCGGGCTGCAAGTTCGGTGGAACGGCATATCCTCGCGCCGGTGTCGCCGATCGTCATCGGGCTGGTCAACAGCATGCCGGGCGAGGCCCGGAAGCATACCGAACAGCAGTTCCGTTCCATCCTGTCGGCCGCCTGCCTGAACGCCGCGGTCGAGTTGCGCTTCTATTCGCTCGATACGGTGATGCCGGCGCTGACCCAGGGCCGGTGCGGCGAAGCGCGCTATGAAGACTCCTCACGGCTTGAAACCGCCGTGCCGGATGCGCTGATCGTCACCGGCGCCCCCCCGCAGGCGGCGGCGCTGGTGGACGAGCCCTACTGGCGCAAGCTGACGGAGCTGGTGGATTTCGCCGTCGATCACGCCGTTCCCACAATGTGGTCCTGCCTGGCCGCGCACGCGGCGGTGCTGTATCTCGACGGCATCGAACGCCGTCGGTTGCCGGGGAAACTATCCGGCCTGTACGACTTCGCCCGGACCGAAGCGGCGCACCCGATCGTCGCCGATATGCCGCGGCGCTGGCGGGTCCCCCATTCCCGCTACAACGAACTGCCCGAAGACGAACTGCTTCGTCACGGCTACCGCGTCCTGTCACGGTCGGACGATGGCGGCGTCGATCTGTTCATCAAGGAAGTGACCGCGCTGTTCGTGTTCTGCCAGGGTCACCCGGAATACGACGCGCAGACCTTGCTGCGCGAATACCGTCGGGACGTGCGCCAATACTTGGCCTGCCAGCGCGACGACTACCCAGCGATCCCGCACGGTTATTTCGGACCCGAGGCGACGGCCGTCCTGACCGCGTTCCGGGAACGCGCGATGCGGGAACGCAGTGCCGACCTGTCCGCGGCATTCCCGACCGAGGCCTGCCTGGCCAATCTCGGCCATGGCTGGCACGGGCTGGCAGTGAATCTGTATGCCAACTGGCTGGGACTGGTGATGCAGCGGAAAGCCGCGCGATCCGTGACGGATCCCGCCTTCCTGGCCAGCCCCTCCGCCCCCCTGGTCACCGGCGATGTCGCGCCCGTGCTCGGACAGGGATAGAGTTCCGCCCCGATGCCCAACGGCCATGAACGCTTCACGAATGCCGAACCCTGACCCGCGCACCCTCTGGCAGTTGACCGAGGCGGCCGGACCGCTCGATCAGCGCTTTTTTCTGGACGACACGACCCGCCTGCCGTTCGACGCGATCGCGTGCGGCGTGGCCTCGGAGCCGTTCCTGGCTGCGGTGCGCGACGCCCATGTGATGATCCGCACCACCAACCAGTTGGGCGCGGCCCTGGCGCTTCTGGCGCTGGACGGTATCGCGCGCCGGATCGTCCTGTGCACGCCGGACCTGTCGCCGGAGCATATGCGCTTCGCCATCGACACCGCCGAGGTCGGCGTCGTGGCGTCCGACCGTCCCTTGCCGGAACTGGCCGATCTCGGGGTCAAGGTCATCATCATGGACGGCCCGGCCGTCACGCCCACGGGCTTCGGGCGTGATGGGCGCGTGGAGACGGAATGGGCGCTGTTCACCTCCGGCACCACCGGCCCGCCGAAAATGGCGATCCACAGCCTGGCCGCGCTCACCGGGGTGATCGCGCGCGACGCGGCGCCTGCGACCGGGTCGGTCTGGTGCACGTTCTACGACATACGGCGCTATGGCGGCTTGCAGATCCTGCTGCGCGCCCTGATCGGCGGCGGATCGATGGTGCTGTCCAGCGAGCATGAGGCGCCCGTCGATTTCCTCGCGCGGGCCGGGGGCGCCGGCGTCACCTTCATCTCCGGCACGCCGACGCATTGGCGGCGTGCCATGCTCAGCCCCGCGGCCGCCCTGATCGCGCCCCGCGACGTCCGCATGTCCGGGGAAGTCGCCGACCAGGCAATCATCGAGAAACTGCGCGCGACCTATCCGAACGCACGGGTCTGCCACGCTTTCGCCTCCACCGAGGGCGGCGTTGCGTTCGAGGTCGCGGATGGCCTGGCCGGTTTCCCGGCCGCCTGGGTCGGGCAGCCGCGCGGCGTCGTCGAGTTGGGGGTCGTCGATGGCACGCTGCGCATCCGCTCGCCGCGGACCGCGACCCGCTACCTGGGCGACAAGGCCCCGCCACTCAAGGAACCGGACGGCTTCGTCGACACCAAGGACATGGTCGAACTGCGCGGCGAACGCTACCACTTCGTCGGGCGCCGCGACGGCGTGATCAATGTCGGCGGCCTGAAGGTCCATCCCGAGGAGGTGGAGGCCGTGGTCAACCGCCATCCGTTCGTCGAGATGTCGCTGGTCCGATCACGGCGCAGCCCGATCATCGGCGCGATCGTCGTCGCCGACGTCGTGCTGTCCCATACGGCCGACGACAATGCCCGGGAAAGCGACGGCGCCAAGCAACTGGAGGCCGAGATCATCGAATCCTGCCGTCAGGCCCTGGCCTGGTTCAAGGTGCCGGCCTCGGTCAGGATCGTGCCGTCGCTGAACGTCAACGCCGCCGGCAAGCTGGTGCGCAAGAGTGCGTAACGTCATCGTCACCGGCGGCAGCCGCGGGATCGGCCTGGGCATCGCGCGGGCCCTGGCGGCCGACGGCTATCAGGTGATCGCCGTGGCGCGGCAGGAAAACGCGGAACTGGCGGCCGCCCAGAAAGAGGCTCGGGACGCCGGGGCAGGGGTCATCCATTTCCGCCCCTGCGACCTGGGCGAGCTCGAGGCGCTGGGTGGTTTCGCCAAGCGCGTGCAGTCGGAATTCGGCGCCCCGTACGGGCTGGTCAACAATGCCGGCATCGGCACGAGCGGTATCCTGGCGACCATGCCGGACTCGCAGGTCGAGCGTCTGGTGCGCCTGAACGTGCTGTCCCCGATGCTGCTGACGAAATACGTGGTGCGCGGGATGATGACGGGCGCTGGCCGGCGGATCGTGAATATCAGCTCGATCGTGGCGACCACCGGATATCCCGGGTTATCCGTCTATTCCGCGACGAAATCGTCCTTGCTTGGCTTCACCCGGTCGCTGGCGCGGGAGCTTGGCTCCCTGGGGATCACGGTCAACGCCGTGGCGCCGGGGTTCGTCGACACCGAGATGACGCAGGAGCTGAACCCCGGCCAGAAGGCGCAGATCGCCCGCCGCAGCGCCTTGCGCCGGATGCCGGGGGTGACCGACATCGCCGGCGCGGTCAGCTTCCTGATGAGCGACGCCGCCGCCAACATCACCGCCACGACGCTGACGGTCGACGCGGGGAACACGGCCTAGGGCCGCACGACCGCGGTAGCGCAGGGGCCTGAACGGCCTTCAGACCCGGACCTGCCCGCTTCGCAGCCGCTCCCACAGCGCCTGGTCCAAAGGCACGAGCCCCCCGCCCGCTCGGTCATCGAAATAAAGCGGATCCCGGATGGCGTCCGGATCGTAGCCCTCCCGCGCCAGCAGCGCCTTGGCCGGCTTGAACGTCCCCGTCGCGGTGATGCTGTCGCCGATCCGTACGAACAGGGGACGGGCATAGTCCGGCAGCCTCTCCCTGGCGTGCCGGTGGAACGCGGCGAGGTCGAAGCCAGGCTCCACGGTCAGGGTGGTCATGCCGGCGCGGCCCTCGGTGCCGGGGACGGTCACGCCATAGACGACGGCATCTGTCACGCCGGGGCAGGCGCGCAGTGTTTCGGCGACGTCCTCGGTCGCGACGTTCTCGCCCTTCCAACGGAAGGTGTCGCCGATCCGATCGACAAAATAATAATATCCGGCGCCGTCGCGTCGCATCAGGTCGCCGGTGCGGAACCACTCGTCGCCCGCGGCCAGCACGTTGCGCACCAGCTTGGCGTCGGAGGCGGCGTCGCTGGTATAGCCCTCGAACGGCCTGCCATGTGCCGACGATGCCTGCCCGACTTTCCCAAGCGCCTCCCCGACCTCGTCGCGGCCGCAGCGGATGCACAGCCCGTCCTCGCCCCGCAGCAGCTCACCGGTCAGCGGATCGCAGCGGACCAGGGCGATCGGAAAGCGATGGGCGAGGAACGCCGGGACATGGCCGATCGCACCGGGACGCCCCTGGCAGTTGTAGAGCGAGACGTTGCCTTCGGTGGATGCGTAGAATTCCAGGATGCGGGGAATGCGGAACCGCTGCTGGAACGCCTCCCACACATCGCCGCGCAGGCCGTTGCCGCAGCACAGCCGCAGCCGGTGCTGGGTCTCCCGCGGGTTCGGCGGCCCATTGACCAGGTAGCGGCACAGCTCGCCGATATACTGGAACAGCGTGCATTCGCCGTCGACGACTTCGTCCCAGAAACGGCTCGCGGAGAATTTGGGCCGGATCAGCACGGACCCGCCGCAGACGAGCATCGCCCCGACCGCGACCACTCCGCCGACGCTGTGGTACAGCGGCAGGCAGTTATACATCCGGTCGTCCGGCTGCGTATCGATCATGCCGGCGAACCAGAAGGACCATTCGGCGACGCGGCGATGGCTGACGCGGGCCGCTTTCGGCAGGCCGGTCGTGCCGGACGTGTAGATGTAGAGCGCGATGTCGCTCAGCGCGGGGGGCCGCTGCTCCTCGGTCCGCAGCGGTTCGGCGGAAAGGGTCTCGACCGCGGCATCGATCCGGGGCCACTGCTCGCCGGCGCCATGGGTCCAGATCGTCGGCGCGCCGGGCAGCCGGTCTTGGATCTCGGCCACGGCTGCTTCCAGCGCGGCGCCGACGATGACCTGCTTCGGCGCGGCCGTCGCGATGACATGCAGCAGCGCGTCCCCGGTCAGGTTCGGGTTGATCAGTGCGACGATGCCGCCGACCGAGCTGATGCCAAGCCAAATGGCGACGTAGTCGGGGCAGTTGGGAAGCAGGAGGCAGACGACCTCTCCGGCGGCGACGGGCTGCTGCAAGGTCCAGCGGGCATAACGATGGGTCTTGTCCGCGAGGTCGCGATAGCTCAGCTGCTCCCCATCGGATAGCAGCGCCGGTCGGTCCCCGAACCGTTCCGCCATGCCGGCCACATGGGCGGGCAGGGTGACGCCTTCCCCGCGCCCGAATGGTGCCGTGCGGTCGAGCGCGCGGATCCACGGCTTCAGCGGGTTGTCATCTTTGGCGGGAGGAGGGGGCAAGATTGTCCGACCTCAGATATTGGGCGCGTCCCACTCTAAAGGGTTCGTCAGCATGGATGCCAGAACGAATTGACATGGGTTCAGTTTTGGGGCGCCTCGATGCCCGTGGCAACCACAGATAGGCAAAATACGACAAACGTTACATAGCATGGCTAAAAAATTGTATCATTTGCCGGTCTTGCGCATTATATGATGCGGTATCGGTGATTATAAAAGGCAGCCCACAAGGATGCTCCATGCAGACTGACGGTGCCAATTGCCCTGTGTTCAGTGGCGGAGAAAGCACGGCGGCGCGTCGACCCGCGTTCCGGCGGCGCCGTCGCACCCGCTGACAATCAGGAAGGCAAGTCGGACCGGAGAGACGTAGTCGGGACGTGATCCGAAATCAACACGAAGTTCATCACTTCAAGTCGGGGTAGTTGTGACACTTTTGACTGTGATCATGCCGACATACAACGCGGCGAAATGGGTTTGTGCGTCGATCGACGCCGTGATCGCCCAGACCTATCCGCATGTCGAGTTCATCGCCGTCGACGACGGCTCCCAAGATGACACCGTGGCTGTGGTCCGGGAGAAGTTGACGCGCGACTTCAAGGGCGATTGGCAGGTCATCGAACTCGGCACGAATCGGGGGCCCAGCGCGGCCCGCAATGTCGGGCTGCGGGCGGCCCGTGGCGAGTGGGTCCAGTTCATGGACAGCGACGACCTGATCCCGCCGACAAAATTCGCGGAAGAAATGGCCGAATGCGTCCGCGCCGCGCCGGATGTCGCGGCGGTCTATTCGCCGTGGCGGCGATGCTATGTCGACGATGGCAAGATCACCTGGGAAGGGGGACTGGTCGACCCCGATATGGACGGACGGCAGCCGATCATGTGCCTGGTGGGCGGGAACCGTCCGCTCCACGGGGCCGGCCTGGCGCGGCGTTCGGTCCTGCAGCGGATCGGCGGACTGGATGAGACGCTCCGCTTCTGGGAGTTCGAGGAGCTGAATTACCGTCTCGCCATGGCGGGCCGCTTCGCGCGCGTGCCGGGTAAGGAGCCGCGCTATTTCTGGCGCATGCATCGCGAGAAAATCTATATAGGCCGGGAAGAGGCGCGTTATCGCTCCACGCCGGTCGCCCTGGGTTGGATTTCGCTGATCCTGAAGGCGACAGGGGGCAGGCCGATAACCGATATCGGACTTTCCGCGGCGGAGCGTCGGGATCTTCTGGACGACTGCACGATCTGGGGGCGGCTGCTCTATGCCCAAGACCGGCCGGCGTTCCGTCAGTACCTCCAGATGGCTCGTACGCTGGACCCGAACATCGCACCGGTCGGACCGAAATACGTCAAGATCGCGTCGCGTTACTTCGGCTACGAGAGGGCGGAGGGGCTGGCCAAGCTGTGCCGCATGCCCAGAAGCCGTGTGCGCAAGTTCTTGCAGTCTCTGGAATTGCGGCCCCAACCTTCCGTTTTCGACTGGGATTGATCCGTGCCGGCCACGGCCTTTCAGGACAAATACATGACACGCTACACGGAACTGCAGATCAGCAGCGACCTGCTGGACCAGCCGGACTTCCTGGGTAAACCCAAGAAGGTGTTCATCTGTTCGACGCCCAGAAGCGGCAGCTACCTGCTGTGCCGGTACATGATCAACGCCGGTCTTGGCGTTCCCCACGAATACTTCAATCCGGTCGTGATCCAGCAGATCGTGCCGCGGTTGGGTTTCGCTCGGAACGCAAAGGACCTGAAATGGTCGCCCCGCGGCCGCCGGGACCGCCTTGGGCTACGTCGGGGGGAACGTGAACAGGAACGGGATTTCCTTCAGCAATACATCGAGTTCCTGACCACCCGGCGATGCCAGGCGGGGGTGCTGGCGGCGAAGATCCATTATCGTGATTTCGCGCGGGTCCTGGACAATCAAGTGGGGCAGGAACTGCTTGCCGGCGGCCTGTTCGTTTTTCTGTATCGCGAAGACATGCTGAAGCAGGCGGTGTCAGAACACTTCGCGCAACTGACGGGGCAATGGGGCATCGATGATGCCGTGACGACGGCCCCCAAGGAAAACCCCAACTTCTTCGATTACGAGGCCATCGATCACGCGCTGCTGGACCTATCCGAACAGGAACGCGGCTGGAGGGTCTACATGGCCAGGCACGGCATCACGCCGATGTCGATTTCCTATGAAAAACTGTGCCAGGACCCGTTCGCCTTCGTCGAGGCGATTGCGTGCCGTCTCGGGATCGATCCCGCGACGCTGCGGCGCGGTTATAGCGAATCGGCGTCCGCGTCCGAGGGTGATCCGGCCATTCCCAGCAAGGGCGAGGCGGTCAGGCGCTACCTGGCCGCCGCAAGGTCCCGAGACCCTTGGGGCCGAGACGGCAAACAGGCGATTCCCCTGCGCCTTGCGAAGGCGTAGTGCGTTGCCGTTCCACGAACCCAGGGAATGACCGCGCCCGCCGCGATGAGGCGACTGGCCAAGGCTACTCTGCGCGCCGCCGGGGAGGGGGTGCTTCATGCGGTACCGACGCCCGTCTGGCGCCGGCTGCGGCCGAAAACCGAACTGGGCTTCTGTTATCATATCGTGTCGCACGACAACGTCGCACACCTGAAGCATTATCCGTTTCTTGATCCCACTGAGTTTGAGACCGACCTGGTTTATCTGCGCAGCCGGTTCGATGTCATTTCCTATCCGGAACTTGTCGCCCGCCGCGCCGCGCAAACCCCGGTCCGAGACAACGCGGTCGTCCTGACCTTCGATGACGGCTTCGCCGAATGTGCCAGCGTGATCGCCCCCATCCTGCGCCGGCATGGCGTCAGCGGCATATTCTTCATCATCACGGATCTGGTCGATAATGCCAGCCTGTTCCGTGAGAGTGAGGCGGCGCTATGCATCGAGGCTGTCTGCAAGATGCCGGTCGAGCAGGTTGAAACGACCCTGCGCGACCTTGACCTGGAGACGCGGCTGACATCGCCGCCGGCGCGAGGCTGGATGGACCCGGCGCGCACCCCGCTCGACATCGCAGGACTTGATCGGCGGGCGGACCCCCGTCTCTGGCCGCTGTTGCATTGGCTGCTGACGATCGGCCCCGAAGACCAGGACCTCATGCGTCGCCTTTCCGCTCGGCTGGGCGTCGAAGCACAAGTCTACCTCAACGACGTTCGGCCTTACCTCACCAGTCAACAGATCCGCCAGCTTCAGGCCGATGGCTTCACCCTCGGGGCGCATGGCCGCAGTCACCGCTGGCTGGGTGGGCTGTCGCCGCGCGAGGCGGAGCGGGAAATCGTCGAATCCTGCCGCATCGTCGCGGATTTGACCGGTGAGTCTTCGGTGCCGTTCGCGTTCCCTTATTTCGGCGGCGGCCTGGACCGCAGGTGGCTGGCGGACTTGCGGCGACGGCATGAGGTGATCGGCCTGTTCTTCGACACGGACGGCCTGCGGGAGGACGAATCTTTCGTGGTCCAGCGCGTATTTGGCGAGAGGTTCGGCCGGGACCGGACTTTGGATGCCATTCTGCGCCGAGCGTGGTCTCGTCGGTCGGCCTGGAGCGCGGCAGCAAGATGAGACTTGAGGCGGAATAATTGGGAATTTATCATAAGGCGATCTGAAGCAAGTAAATTAGACTTCCAGCCACGCCACGAAAGCCGACAAGCACCCGGCCGAAAGTCCTCAATACCGCTTGTGGTTGTAGAATGAGAGGTTGCTTCCGGTGGCGCTCAAGGGCGGTGTGGTAAAAAGATCGTAGTGATTCTCACTGTATTACGGTAAAATCGAAAATCGCCGACCTGAATGAACAAGGACCCGCCATCGAAAGTTGTGGATTGATAATCAACTCCTGGTTGAATATTTTTGAATTGACACGTTTATAGTTTTTTGTGCCAATACAGATGTACTTTGTTACGATCCAAAGTGCATACAGTTACGGCGGCGCTCTCTGCTCCAACAATACAGCGCGGGGCAACACGAAGGATGAGGTTCATTTGAACTTCAAGGGGAACCTCTCGGCAAAGAGCGTTATCGGCCACGGCAAGCTCGCTCGGGCCGGTGTTTCGTCGCTCATGTCCGATTTGACGCGTATCTGGCCGATTCTCGCGGACCGGCGGGCCGTGTTCGCCGGCATGGTGGCGCTGGGCCTGGCTGCTTCGGTCCTGGAAGCCGCGGCCGTCAGCCTGATCAGCGTGCTGCTCTATTTGTCCCTCGGTGGCGGCGGGGCCAGCCGTCTGTTCCCCTGGATACAAGACCATTTTGATATAGACCTGAATTCGTTGTTTCAGGTCCATTTCTGGTTCGTTTGTGCCGCGGTGGTCGCGACCCTCCTTCTGCGCGCCGCCGCGGTGGCGTCCTACGGGGTCGTCGCCGTGTCGCTCAAAAGCCTGGTGTTCCACCGGCTGCGGCTGCGCCTCTACCAGCGTTTCATGTTCGCGCCGCATGAGGACGCGTCCCAGGCGAGCTTCGGCTTCATCACGAACACGCTGCAGGTCGAAGCGCCGCGGGTCGCCGAACTGATCGACCAGCTTTTCCGCATGCCGATCAACGCCTGCGGGGCCGGGATATTCTTCGTCGTGCTGCTGCTGATCTCCTGGCCGGTCGCATGCCTGACGGCGATCGCCGGGCTGGCCCTGGCGCTGCTCATGCAGGTCAGCCGCGTTTACCTCCATCGTCTCGGACAGCGGATTCTCGCGTTGAACGAGGACCTCGCCAGCCGCATGCTGTCCGGCATCCAGGCCCTGCGCACGATCCGGGCATTCGGGGCCGAGGGGCGGGAGTTCGACCGGTTCGCCGATGCCTCGAAATCGGTCGCGCGGATGGCGGTGCGGTTCGCGGCGGTCGAGAACGTGGTGACGCCCTCCACCACCCTGGCCGCGCTGGGCATGATCGGCGCCGTCGTCCTGTTTTCCCATGCCCTGGGCAACGGATCGGCGGAGACGCTGACGATCGTCGCGCTGCTGTTTCGCCTGCAACCACAGATCCAGGGCCTGCAGAGCAGCCTGACCTCGATCCACGGGCTGGAAAGTTCCCTCGGCCTCGTCGTGCGGGTCATCACCGAACAGGTGCCGGCGCAGCCGCCTGCCCGATCCGGACGAACGCCGCTGGCACCGTGGGACTCGATCCGGTTCGATAACGTGTCCTATCGCCATCCTACCTCGGTCGAGCCGACCTTGAACCAACTCAGCTTCGAGATTCCGCGCGGCCTCGTCACCGCGATCGTGGGGCAGAGCGGCGCCGGCAAGACGACCATCCTGAATCTGCTGCTCCGGCTCACGGAACCGTCCGAAGGCGCGATCGAAGTCGACGGTGTTCCCTTGTCGTCGATCGACCGGCTGGCATGGCTGGGCGGCGTGGCGATCACCGGCCAGGACATCGATGTCATGAACGGCACCGTGATCGACAATCTTCGCCTGGGCCGCCCCGACCTGTCCGCCGCCGAGGCGATGGAGGCCCTGACGCTTGCCGGCATCGCCGATTTCATCGGCAGCCTGCCGGACGGGCTGGAGACGAAGGTCGGCGAGCGCGGGCATCGTCTGTCGGGCGGGCAGCGGCAGCGCATCGCGCTGGCGCGGGCGCTGGCGATGAAACCGCGGCTGCTGATCCTCGATGAAGCGACCAACGCCGTCGACGCCAAGCTCGAAGCGACGATCCTGCAGGACGTCCGCTCGGCGTTTCCGGATGCAACCATCCTGATCGTGGCGCATCGCGGCAGTGCGCTGTCGGATGCCGATGTCGTCATCGACATCGCCGAAGGCCGTGTCCGTTCGATCCACTACCCGCACCAAACCGCGATCGCGTGAAAGACGTCATGGACAGAGACTTCAACGACATGGCCTATCTCGACAGCGGCGTGGCGGGGACCGTGGCGCAGCGTCCGGTCAAGCTGTTCTGCATTCCCCATGCGGGCGGCGGTGCCTCAGCCTACCGCGGCTGGGCGGACGCGCTCGCGCCGCACGTTGCCGTCCAGATCCTGCAACTGCGCGGCCGCGAAAGCCGTTTCCGCGAGCCGCCGCAGACGGAGTTGGAGGACGTGCTGGCCGACCTGCTCGACGTGGTTGCGCCGGAAGCCCGGCATCCGTTCGCGCTGTTCGGCCACAGCATGGGCGGACTGCTGGCATTCGAACTGGCGCACAGGCTGCGCCGGTTGACGGGACGCACGCCTGTTCATCTGTTCGTCTCCGCCTGCCGTGCTCCCAATCGGGCGCAGATCGCCGAACCGATTTCCACATTGCCGCAGCCGGACTTCGTGGCCGAGGTCATGCGTCGCTATGGCGGCATTCCCGCCGCGATCCTGGCGGACAAAGGGTTCATGGCGGCGATCCTGCCCGCCATGCGCGCCGATTTCGGCATCCTGGAGCGGTATCAGGTGGCGGAGCGGTCGCCGCTCGACTGTCCGGTCTCGGTCTTCGGCGGGTTGCACGACAAGGCGACGCCGCGTCCCGCCCTGGAAGACTGGCGGCAGCACACGACAGGCGGTTGCAGCCTGCAGATGCTGGAAGGCGAGCACTTCTATCTTCAGCAGCAGCGGCCTGTCCTGGCGGCAAAAATAGTTTCATCAGTCTCGACCAATCGATAGAGATAGATCATGGCGGATCGAATGACCATGGAACCTGCGGCCATCATCGGCATGGCATGCCGTTTCGCCAGCGCCCCGGACATTCGGGCGTTCTGGGACCTGCTGGCCTCCGGCCGCGACGGCGTCGTCGATTACACGCCAGGGCGAAGCCCCGAACTCGATCGCTTCTATGGTGCCGCCGGCAGCGACCTGGGCGCACCGACGCGGCGCGGCGGCTTCATCGAGAATATCGACCAGTTCGACGCCGATTTCTTCCGCGTATCGCCGCGCGAAGCCGAGCTGATGGACCCGCAGCAGAGGTTGCTTCTGGAACTGGCGTGGGAGGCGCTTGAAGATGCCGGCGTCGCCGCCGAGAAGATCACCGGCCCCCGGACCGGCATCTTCGTCGGCGCGTGGGCGTCGGATTTCGGACACCAGCTCGACCAGATCCAGCCGGTCGCCGATGTGCGCGGCACCGTCTTCAACTCGCTGTTCGGCGTGTCCGGCCGGGTCGCCTTCGCGTTCGACTTCCGGGGGCCCGAGATCTCCTGCAATGCCGGCTGCGCATCCTCCCTGACCGCGATCCACCAGGCCATGGGTGCCCTGCGGTCGGGTCAGTGCGACGTCGCCTTCGTCGGCGGCGTCAACCTCATCCTCCGCCCCGAGATCACCCAGGCCCTCGCGCGTGCCAACGTCCTCGGGGCCGACGGGCGCTGCAAGTTCGGCGACGACACCGCCGATGGCTACGTGCGCGGCGAAGGCGGTGCGATGCTGGTGCTGAAGCGCCTGAGCCAGGCCCAGGCCGACGGCGATCGGATCCGCGCGGTGATCCGTGGCTCCGCCGTCGCCAACAGCGGTCTGGCCAGCGGCTTCATCACGCGGCCCAGCGTGCAGGCGCAGTCGCAGGTCATCATGACGGCGCTGGCGGATGCGGGGTTGTCGCCGTCCGACCTGCAGTATGTGGAGGCGCACGGCACCGGCACCACGACCGGCGACCAGGTCGAGCTTGCCGCCCTGGCGTCCACCGTCGGACGCAACCGCGCGGAGCCGTGCCTCGTCGGATCGGTCAAGAGCAATATCGGTCATTCCGAGGCGGCCGCCGGCA
Organism: Rhodopila sp.; assembly: GCF_035548235.1. Lineage (GTDB taxonomy): Bacteria > Pseudomonadota > Alphaproteobacteria > Acetobacterales > Acetobacteraceae > Rhodopila. The sequence continues at coordinate 4,667 of NZ_DASZTJ010000057.1, read as the reverse complement.
TGGCGAGCGTGATCAAGATCGCCCTGGCGATGGAAAACCGGTTCCTGCCGCCGACCTTGCACGTCACCACGCCGAATGCCGGCATCGACTGGCCGACGGCGGGCATTGCGCTCAGCACCTCCGGCCGTCCCTGGTCCGGTGGCGACACGCCCCGGCGCGCCGGCGTCAGCTCCTTTGGTATCGCCGGAAACAATGCGCATGTCGTGCCGGAGGAGCCGCCCGTTCCCGTTGCGGCGGCGCATCCCTCCGCCCCGGCGGGCCGCGATGCCTGGGCCTTGCCGCTGAGCGCCAATTCGCCTGAGGCGCTGCGCTCGCTGGCCCATGACTACGCTGCCATGCTGGCGGACGGAGGCGACCTCGACGATATCGGCTTCTCCGCCGCCAGGCGCCGGTCCGCGCTACCCCATCGGCTCGTCGCCGTCGGCGCCGATGCGCCCCAACTCGCCGCCCGCCTGCGCGACTGGGCAGAGCAGGGCAGCGCCCCGCTCGTTGCCGCGTCGCCGGTCGCCGCCGAGGCGCCGGCCGGGGGCGTGGTCCTGGTCTTCCCCGGCCAGGGTTCGCAATGGCTGGGCATGGGACGCGAACTGATGGCGCGGGAGCCTGTGTTCCGCGCTGCGATCGCCCGCTGCGACGCCGCCGTCCAGGCCGAGGTCGGCTGGTCGGTGCGTCAGCTTCTCCTCGCTGATACGGCCTGGGACAAGGTCGGCATCGAGCTGATCCAGCCCACCCTGTTCTCGATCCAGGTCGCCCTGGCCGCCCTGTGGGCAAGCTGGGGCGTCAGGCCTTCGGTGGTCGTGGGCCACAGCATGGGTGAGATCGCGGCCTCGCACGTCGCCGGCGCCCTGTCGCTGGAGGATGCCGTCGCCATCATCTGCCGGCGCAGCGCCTTGATGACCCGGTTCACCGGGCAAGGGACCATGGCGCTGGTGGAGCTGTCCGCCGATGCCGCCGCCGCCGCACTGCATGGGTTCGAGGACCGGGCGTCGGTCGCCGTCAGCAACGGCCCGCGCTCCACGGTGTTGGCGGGGGAACCCGACGCGCTGCGCAACATCGTTTCCCGCCTGGAGGAGGCCGGCGTCTTCTGCCGTCCCGTCGCGGTGCAGGTGGCCGCACACAGCCCGCAGATGGACCTGATCCGCGACGAGTTGCTCGACAGCCTGCAGGGCCTTCGCCCGCGCGCCGGCCACACTCCGATCTACTCCACCACACTCGGACGCTTCAGCGACGGGGCTGAATTCGACGCGCGCTACTGGGTCGACAACCTGCGCAAGCCGGTGCTGTTCCACACCGCGCTGAAGGCGCTGATGGCCGAGGGGCGGCACATTTTCATCGAGGCCAGCCCGCATCCGATTCTGCTGCCGGCGATCGATGAAAGCGGGCGGGAGAGCGGGACGGAAGTGCTGACCCTGCCGTCCCTGCGGCGGGAGGAACCGGAGCAGGCCACCATCCTGTTCGCCCTCGGCCGGTTGTTCGCGCATGGCGTGCCGGTCGACTGGGCAGGTCTGTATCCGTCCGGAAGGTTCGTGGACCTGCCCCGCCATCCCTGGCAGCGCCGTCGCTATTGGCCGGAGGTCGAGGGGTCGGTCCCGGTCTCCACCGCCGCCGGCGGTCATCCGCTGCTGCCGACACCCTTCCGCGCCGCCGACCGCACCTGGATCTGGACCACGCGGCTCGGCACGGAAATCCTGCCCTGGCTCAAGGACCATGCCGTGCGCGGCGCGACGCTGCTGCCGGCGACGGCCTATGTCGAAATGGCGGTCATGGCGGCGCGGCAGGTCTTCGGCCACGACCGGGTGGTGGTGCGGGACCTGCAGCTCAAGGAAGCCATCGTCCTGTCGGCGCTGCGTGATCATGCCGTGCAGGTGTCCGCAGCGCCGGAGCGGCCGGGACTGTGGTCGATCAAGTTCCACGCCCATGACGGTGACACCGATCGCTGGACCTTGTCCGCCTCGGCCCTCATCGCCGCCGATCCCGACGACCGTGCGACGCCGCTGCAAGCGTCCGAAATGGAAGCGTTTGGCCATGGGGCCCCGGGCGGCGCCGTCTCCGCCGAGGACCATGCCGCGCGGCTGGCGGGTCTCGGCTATGAATTCGGGCCGAACTTCCTGAACCTGCAGTGGCTGGACGTGCAGGGGGACCGCGTGCGGGCTGCCGCGCGGCTGGACCCGGCGCTGCGCACGACCGCGTACGGCCTGCACCCGGCGCTGCTGGACAGCGGGTTCCAGGCGCTGGCGGTCGCGCTGCTGGAACGCACGCCCGACCGGACGCAGGTGCCGCAATCCGTGGGCGAGGTCCGGATATTCCCCGAGGCGGAATCGACCTCCGCGGCCTGGATCGTGGCCGAGGCGTCGGCGGACGGGCTTGGGAACGTCACGCTGTACGGGGCCGACGGCACGGTGCTCGCGGATGTCCACGATCTGAGGTTTCAGGCTTTCGGATCCGCCCAGGGCCCGTCGGACGCCGCGCCGTTCTGGCGTGTGGACTGGGTGCGAGCGGAACGCGGACCGGAAGCAGCCGCACGCTCACCCGCCGAGGGTCGCTGGCTGGTCATCGCCGACCGGCAGGGAATTGGAACGGCTTTCGCCGCGGCGATCCGGGCCCGAGGCGACCAGGTGGATATCGTCGAGCCTGGTGCGCGCTACGCGCCGTTTGCCGGTTGCCGCGCCGTTCATTTCGGTGGCTGCGACCTGGTGCAAGGCGCGTCCATCGATGAAATCGCCGAGGCCGGCGCGGATATCGCACGCCTGGCGACCGTGCTCGCGGATGGGGACGGTGCCAGGCTTTGGCTTGTCACCCGCGACGCCTGCGCCGTTGGCGAAGAGCCTGCGTCGGCGCCCGCCGCGTCCGTCTGGGGCCTGGGCGCGGTGATCGCCAACGAATCGCCCGATCTCGATTGCCGCATGATCGACCTGGGGCGCGATGTCGCGGTGTCGGACCTCGTCGCCGAAATCGCGCAGGCGCGCACGGAACCGCGGGTCGCGCTCCGCGCCGACGGGCGCCATGCCGCGCGGCTGCACCAGCATGCGGCGGACGCGTTGTCCCCGGCCACGCGCCCGCTTTTCGCGGACGAACGGGCGGAGGTCGCGATCGGCGTGCCGGGCGTCCTGGACAGCCTGACCATCCGCCGGGGACGGCGGCGCGTGCCGAACGCCGGGGAGATCGAGATCGAAGTCCATGCCGCCGGCCTGAACTTCCTCGACATCATCCGCGCCATGGGGCTGTTCGATCCGTTGGCCGGACGCATCCCCAGCCTGGGGGCCGAATGTGCCGGCGTGGTCCTGCGCGTCGGCGACGGCGTCACCGCGTTCCGGCCGGGCGATCGCGTCGTCGCGCTCAGTCCCGCGTTCCAGGACGTCGGGACGCTTGCCTCGCACCTCGTCACCCGCGCCTGCCTGGCCGCGAAGATCCCCGACGGGCTGGACATCGCCGAGGCGGCGGCGCTGCCCTGCGTGTACCTGACCAGCTATTTCGCGCTGGTCGAGGCCGCACGCGTGCGGGCCGGCGAGACCGTGCTGATCCATTCCGCCACCGGCGGCGTCGGGCTTTCCGCCATCCAGGTTGCCCGTTCCCTCGGCGCCAGGATCATCGCCAGCGCCGGCACCGACGCCAAGCGCGCGATGCTGCGCGACATGGGGATCGACGGCGTGTTCGATTCCCGAGCGGGCGCGTTCGCGGGGACCGTGGCGGAACTGACGGGGGGACGGGGGGCGGATGTCATCCTGAACTCCCTCTCCGGCGGCGCGATCCAGGAAGGGTTGGCGGCCTTGGCGCCCTATGGCCGGTTCCTGGAGATCGGCAAGCGCGACATGTGGGACAACAGCCGCATCGGCTTCGGCGCGCTGCTCGCCAACCGTGCGATCTTCGGCATCGACCTCGCGACGATGCTGGAGGATCAGCCGGAGCAGGTCGGGACCATGCTGGCTACGATCATGGACAAGTTGCGCGACGGCGTGTTCGCCAAGCTGCCGGTCACCGTGTTCCCGGCGTCGCGCGCGGCCGAGGCGTTCCAGATGATGGCCGCCGCCCGCCACGTCGGCAAAGTGGTGATCGCGACCGACGGGATGCGGGTCCCCGCCGGCATGCCGGTCTCGCCGGACGCCACCTATCTGATCACCGGCGGTCTCGGCGCGCTGGGCCTGGTCGCGGCGGAGGAACTGGTGGAGGCCGGTGCGCGCTGCCTGGTGCTGTGCGGCCGGTCCGCCCCGTCGCCGCAGGCGCAAGCGGCCATCGATCGGCTGCCGGCCAAGGTGCTGATCCGCAGCCTCGATATCGGCGACGAGGCGCAACTGCGCGCGGTGCTGGACGACGTCGCCGCCAACCTGCCGCCGCTGAAGGGCGTGGTGCATTCGGCGGGCGTGCTGGATGATGCCCTGGTCGACCAGTTGTCCGCGGACCGGTTCCGGACAGTGATGCGCGGCAAGGTGGAGGGTGCGCGGCTGCTTGACCGCCTCACTGCCGGCCTCGATTTTTTCGTGCTGTTCTCGTCTGCCGCCGCGCTTCTGGGTTCGCCGGGGCAGGGCAACTACGCCGCCGCCAACGCCATGCTGGACGCGCTGGCCGCCGACCGGCGGGCGCGGGGTCTGCCCGCGACCAGCATTGCCTGGGGGCCTTGGGCGGAGATTGGCCTGGCCGCCGCCGACGCCAGGCGCGGCGCGCGCGTCGCGGAT
>NZ_DASZTJ010000056.1:0-16492 GCF_035548235.1 Rhodopila sp. | reverse complement strand
GCCCCGCCCCTGACCGGCGCCGCCGAGCCGCAGCCCGACCGATTCACCACCCCGGTAAGCCGCGAGGACTACCGGGCCGTCGTCGAGAAGGCGAAGGACTACATCCGGGCCGGCGACATCTTCCAGGTCGTGCCCAGCCACCGCTTCCGCGCGCCGTTCCGGCACGATCCGTTCGCGCTCTACCGCTCGCTGCGGCGCACGAACCCCTCGCCGTTCCTCTACTACCTGAACTTCCCGGGCTTCCAGCTGATCGGCTCGAGCCCCGAGATCCTGGTGCGCCTGCGCGACGGCAAGATCACCATCCGCCCGATCGCCGGCACCCGCCGCCGCGGCGCGACGCCGGAGGAGGACGCGGCCCTCGCCGAGGAGCTGCGCAACGATCCCAAGGAGCGGGCCGAGCACCTGATGCTGCTGGACCTCGGCCGCAACGACGTCGGCCGCGTCGCGGCGGTCGGCACGGTGAAAGTGACCGAAAGCTTCGTCATCGAGCGTTTCAGCCACGTGATGCACATCTCGTCCAACGTCGAGGGCCGGCTGCGCGAAGGGCTGGACGCGCTGGACGCGCTGATCGGCGGCTTCCCCGCCGGGACGCTGTCCGGCGCGCCCAAGGTCCGCGCGATGGAGATCATCGAGGAACTGGAACCGGACCGGCGGGCCATCTATGCCGGCTGCATCGGCTATTTCGCCGCCAACGGCACGATGGACACCTGCATCGCGCTGCGCACCGCGCTGGTGAAGGACGGGGTCATGCACGTCCAGGCCGGCGCGGGGATCGTCGCGGACTCGGTGCCCGACGCCGAATACGAAGAGTGCCGCCAGAAGGCGCGGGCGCTCGTCCGAGCGGCCGAGGAAGCGGTGCGGTTCGCCGCCGGAAAGTCTGGCGGGAACGCGGGGTAACGGCACGGGGCCGGTTCCGGGGACGCAGCCGTCCCGGAACCGGGCGGACGACCGTTCGCGCTACCGTACCGAGGTGATCGCGTTGCGGTTCTGCGCCCAGGCCTGGGCCGAGGACCCGGCGTCGATCGGCCGGGACTTGCCATAGCTGATCGTCTCGATCCGGCTCTTGGCGATGCCGTGCGCCACCAGGTAGTCCCGGTCCGCGTTCGCGCGGCGGGCACCGAGCGCGAGGTTGTATTCCTCGGTGCCGCGTTCGTCGCAGTTGCCGGCGACCCAGATGTTGACCTGCGGATACTGCTGCAGCCACTGCGCCTGGCGGTCCAGCGTGCCCCTTGCCTCGGGCGACAGCGTGCTGCGGTCGGTATCGAAGAAGATGCGGTCACCGGCCGACTGCACCAGGTCCTCCTCCGACCCCGGCGCCGCTCGGCCGGCCACGCCGCCCGCGCCGTAGCCGCCCGCTCCGCCCGGCCCGCCGGCGCCGTATCCGGCAGCGCCTCCGGCCCCGTTCTGGCCGTTTGTCTCGCCGTTCTTGGAAGAACAGGCGGTCAGCAAGGCCAACCCGACAAGGCAGGCAGCAGTCCAGTGTTTCATCGGTCGTCTCCTGGCAAACGCGGCGCTATGGGCAAACGCGGCGCTGTGGTAGGAGACGGGAGCGGATTCCGCCAAGCACGTAATCGGGATGGCAGGATCATCCCGGTTCGGGGCATCGGCGGCGCTTCGCGCTTGACAGTGCGGTCTCAGTCCGTGACGGCGGCGTAGACCAGGTCCCTGAAAAGGGACCGGTAATACTCGCGTTGTCCGGGCGCCTGGCACATCAGCACGGCATACAGCCGCTCGACCGGATCGACCCAGAAGAACGTGCCGGCGGCGCCGCTCCAGAAATAGTTGCCGACCGATCCGGGGAACGGCGCCACCCCGGCATGGGTGCGCACCGCGAACCCCAGGCCGAAGCCGTGGCCCGGCGGCAGAAGGTCGGCGCGGGTGGTGATGCCGCTGCCCAGGTGGTCGGCGGTCATCAACTCCACGGTCTTGCGGCCCAGCAGGCGCGTGGTGCCGGCGCGGCCGTGACCGTGCAGCATGGTCAGGAAGCGGGCGTAATCCATGGCGGTGCCGACCATCCCGCCGCCACCCGATTCGAACAGCGCGGGCCGCTTGACGTCCAGCAGCGCGACGTCCGCGCCGCTTTCCGGATCCTTGGCGAAAGGTTCGGCGACGCGGCCATGCTTGTCCGCCGGCACGTCGAACCCGCTGTCTTCCATCCCCAGCGGCCCCAGGATGCGCCGCGCGAGGAACGCGCCCAGGCTCTCGCCGGACAGGATCTCCACCAGCCGGCCCAGCACGTCGGTGGAGCGGCTGTATTCCCACGCCGTCCCGGGCTGGTGCACCAGCGGCAGCGCGGCCAGCACCGCCGCCTGGTCCGCGTTGGTCTGCTTCAGCCGCGCCACCCTGGCCTGGGCATAGGCCTTGTGGATCGGGCCGTTGCCGCGGAACTCGTAAGTCAGGCCAGAGGTGTGGCGCAGCAGGTCCTGCACGGTGATCGGGCGGACCTGCGCCGTCAGGCCGTAGCCCTCGCCGCCTCCGCTGCCATCGGGAACCGCGACCTTGGTGTCGTTGAACGCCGGGATGAACTTGCCGATCGGGTCGGCGAGGATGAAGCGCCCTTCCTCCAGCAGCATCATCGTTGCAATAGAAACGATCGGCTTCGTCATCGAATAGATGCGGAAGATCGAATCGCGCGCCATCGGCTGCCCGGCGGCGGGGTCCTGCGCGCCGAACGCCTCGTGATACGCGACCTTGCCGTGGCGTGCGACCAGCGCCACCGCGCCCGGGATGTGGCCGGCGGCGACGCGGTCCCGCAGGGCGGCGGACAGGCGGTCGAGCGCCGCGGGATCGAGGCCGACCTCCTCGGGTTTCGCAGTGGGAAGGGGCGCGGTCATGCGACGTGTCTCCGGTTCGGGAGGCGGAGTATCCCCTGCCACCGGGCGGGATCAAGGGCCGTCATCTTGCCGGATCGGTCCCGACGGATGAAAACCAGGGATGAAGACCATCGCATGAACGGGTCGCCCCTTCGGGGCGGCCATCAGCAGCGCGGCGCGCTGCCGGAGGAAACGACAAAATGCCGGACGATGCCCCGCGGGATATCCCGAGGCCGCCACCGCCCGTGGCGGCGGGGCCAACCCTGCCCGAACAGAAGTCCGGGACGCGGCGCAACCTGGTACTGGCGGCGTGCCTGATGGCGACGTTCATGGCGGCGGTGGAAAGCTCCATCGTCGCGACGGCCATCCCGACACTGGTCGGCGACCTGGGCGGGTTCAACCTGTTCAGTTGGGTGTTCACCATCTACCTGCTGACCCAGGCGGTCAGCATCCCGGTCTATGGCCGCCTCGCGGACCTGTTCGGGCGCAAGCGGATTTTCTACATCGGCGCAGGCGTCTTCCTGCTGGGTTCGACGCTGTGCGGCTTCGCCTGGTCGATGCCGGTGATGATCGGATTCCGGGCGTTGCAGGGGTTCGGGGCAGGCGGCGTGCAGCCGATCGCATCGACGATCCTGGGCGACATCTATGCACCGGCCGAGCGGGCGAAGGTCCAGGGGCTGGTGTCGAGCGTGTTCGGCGTGTCGGCGGTGGCCGGCCCCTCGCTGGGGGCGTTCCTGATCACGCACCTGAGTTGGCAGGCGGTGTTCTGGGTCAACATCCCGGTGGGCGCCATGGCGATCGGGATGATCGCGGTACTGCTGCGTGAGGACATCCATAAGCGCTCGCACCGCATCGACTGGCTGGGTTCGCTGCTGCTGCTGGCGTCCGTCGGGCTGCTGATGATCGCATTGGTCCAGGGCGGGACGCTCGCCACGCCGGTGCTGGCCGGCCTGGTCGCGGCGGGCGTCGCCTCGCTGGCGGCGCTGTACTGGCATGAGCGGCGGACGAAGGAGCCGATGCTGCCGCTGGAACTGTGGCGCATCCGGCTGATCGCGGTCGGCAGCCTGGGCAACGGCACCGCCGGGGCGGTGACGATGGGGATGGCGGCGTTCCTGCCGACCTATATCCAGGGCGCGATGGGCGATACGCCGCTGATGGCCGGCACGGTACTGGGCGCGATGTCGGTGGCCTGGGCGCTGCTGAGCGTGGTCGGCGGCCGCCTGATGGTGCGCACGAGCTACCGGCTGGTGGCGGTGTTGGGCGCGATGGGCCTGTGCGCCGGCAGCGGGATGCTGCAGACGATCGGTCCGGCGGACGGACCTTGGCCGGCGGCGCTGGCGGCGTTCATCATCGGCGGCGGCATGGGGTTCTGCAGCACCTCGTTCATCGTGTCGGTCCAGACCTCGGTGCCGTGGCATCAGCGCGGCGCGGCGACGTCGTCGACGATGTTCATGCGGTTCATCGGCCAGTCGGTCGGCACCGCGGGGTGCGCCGCGGTGCTGAACCTGAGCCTGCGGCGGATGGATCCCTCTTCCGTCGACCAGGTCCGCCTTCTGCTGGAACCCGCCGCCCGGTCCGCGCTGCCGCCGGACCGGCTGGCACACCTGGTTTCGATCGTGGCGACCGGCCTCCACCACGCGTACTTGCTCACACTCGCGGCGGCGATCGGGACGCTGTGCTTCGCGAGCCTGGTACCGAAAGGCGTCAGCCCGAGGGGCTGACATCGCCCGTCAGACCGTGAACTGCTCGGCGATGATGCGTTCCGACAGGCCCTGGTCGGGGTCGAACAGCACCGTCACCGTGACCGACCGGTCCTCGCTGACCGCAACGGAGGCGACGTCCCGCACTTCGGTGAAGTCCGCCACCGCGGCGGTCGGACGCTTGTCCGTCTCCAGCACCTCGAACAGCACGTCCGCCGAACTGGGCAGCAGCGCGCCGCGCCAGCGCCGGGGGCGGAAGGCGCTGATCGGGGTCAGCGGCAGCAGGTTGGCGGACAGCGGCACGATCGGGCCGTGTGCCGAGAGGTTGTACGCCGTCGAGCCCGCCGGCGTGGAGATCAGCACCCCGTCACAGGACAACTCCTCCAGCCGAACGCGTCCGTCGACGATGATGCGGATCTTCGAGGCCTGGCGCAGTTGGCGCAGCAGGCTCACCTCGTTGAACGCCAGGGCCTCCTCGACCGCGCCGGTGACGGTCACCGCGTGCATCCGCAGCGGATGCAGTTCGGCCGCCTGGGCGCGCGAGAGGCGGGCCGGCAGGTCGTCCTCGCTGTAGCTGTTCATCAGGAAGCCGACGGAGCCGCGGTTCATGCCGTAGACCGGGATGTCCAAGGCCAGCACCTGGTGGATCGTCTCCAGCATGAACCCGTCGCCGCCCAGCGCGACGACGACCGCCGCGTCCTTCATCTCGCAGGCGCCATAGCGGGTGATCAGGCGGTCCCGAGCGTCCTGGGCGATCTGGGAGGGGGCGGCGGCGAAGGCGATCTTGCCGGAGACGAAATTCCGCGTCTCCTCGGCGTCTGCGGCCCGCGCTTCTTCGGCGGCGCCCTGGTCCTCGGCGCCGTCGACCGCTGCGAGCGGACCGCTCAAACGCGCTTCCTGTGTTCCAGTACAGGCATGTCCCGCCGCACCCGGGCCGTGAGGTCGTGGTCGATCCGCGCCGTCGTCCAGCCGACCCCGTCCGAGACCTGTGCGACCACATGCCCCCACGGGTTCACCACCATGGAGTGGCCATAGGTGAACCGAGGCTCGCCCTTGCCTTCCAGGTGCTTGCCCCAGGTCGCCGGCGCCGCGAACCAGCATTGGGTCTCGATCGCGCGGCCGCGGATCAGCGCCTCCCAATGGTCTTTGCCCGTCGCCAGCGTGAACGCGCTGGGCAGGAAGATGACCTCGGCGCCCTGGCCGCGCAGGGACCAGAACAGGTCGGGGAAGCGGACGTCGTAGCAGATGGCGCAGCCGACCTTCATGCCGCCGGCGTCATAGGTCACGACCTCGTCGCCGGCGCCGTAGCTGTTGCTCTCCCGATAGCCTGTGCCGTCGGGGGCGGTGATGTCGAACAGGTGGATCTTGCGATAGCGCGCGATCTCCTGTCCGTCCGGGTCGAACACCACGGTGGTATTGAACAGCTTCTCCGGCCCCTGTTCGATGATCGAGCCGCCATGCACGTGCACCTTGGCCGATCGGGCCGTGTCGCGCAGGAACTCATAGGCCTCGCCGCCGGGTTCGTTCGAGCCCGGCGGCGGCAGCGTTTCCGCGTTGGCCAGGCGGGTGGCGCGGTCGCCGCCCAGGCTGTCCCAGACTTCGGGCAGGCTGACGATGTCGGGACGGTCCTGCTCGATGGCGCTGTCGATCAGCCGGCGGGCCTGGGCGATGTTGTCGGCCTTGTTCGCGCCGGGGTTCATCTGCATCACGCTGATGCGCATCCTGCCTCCAGTCCGCTCCTGTGACCGGGCGACAGAGAAGCGTATCCGCCGGTTGGACGCAACGTCCCCCCCGTTTATACAGCGGCGGACGGAGGGTAAGACATGCGTCGGATCAAGGTGTGGGACCTGCCGGTCCGGCTGTTCCACTGGATGCTCGCGGCACTGGTTTTCCTCGCCTGGGCCAGCCAGGAATGGAACTACATGGATTGGCATGTGCTGATCGGCTACGCGATCCTGACGCTGGTGCTGTTCCGGATGATCTGGGGTCTGGTCGGCAGCGACACCGCGCGCTTCGGCCGCTTCCTGCGCAGCCCGTTCGCCGCGCTCGGCCACCTGCGCCACATCCATCGCCGCGAACCGGACCAGGAGATCGGGCACAACGCCGCCGGCGGCTGGATGGTGCTGGTGATGCTGGCGCTGGTCGTGGTGCAGGCCGGCACCGGCCTTTTCGCCAACGACGACGGCGACACCGAAGGTCCGCTGATGCACCTGGTGAGCAAGGGCCGCAGCGACTGGCTCAGCCACATCCACTCGGTCAACTTCACCCTGATCGAGATCGCGGTCTGCCTGCACGTCTTCGCGATCCTGGTCTACGCGGTGCTGAAGCGGCAGGACCTGGTGCGGCCGATGATCACCGGGACGAAGGCCATGCCGGCCGGGACGGCGGCGCCGCGGCTGGTCAGTCCGCTCTGGGCGATCCTGGCCCTGGGCATGGCCGCGGGGGCAGTGGCGCTGCTGATCCGGATCTGAGGCGCGCCTGAGGCGCGGCGGCAACAAAACATTGCCTCCCGGCGCCGGCCGGTAACCATTCGTTAAGTTTTTTCCAGCTACAACATGCCTGCCGGCTGTGGTTCCGCCCACGGGCATCGTCCCGCCATGACAGGCAGGCGCGTCCCGTCGGGGCGCGCCTGTCGGGCCCATTCTTCATCCCCTCGACGGGCGGAAAGCGCACCGCGTTAACCGATTGATAACCCCTGCCACGCAAGATACCCGCGTTTTCTACAGGGTGTCCCGATGCTCAGGGCCATGGGATGGATAAGCTGGGACCACGACCCAAGCCTGGTTGTCCTGGCGTGCGTCGTCTGCCTGCTCTCGGTCCAGGCGGGCATCCGGCTGGTTGCCCGCGACTGTGACGACGGGTACGGCGAGCGTCGGGCCGACCTGCGCCTTGCCGCCGGCTTCGCCGCCTTCGGCGCGGGCGTCTGGACGACGATGTTCACCGCCTTGGCCGGCTTCGGGCCGCGCCCGATCGGCGGCTTCGACATCCCCTTCTTCCTGCTGTCGCTGCTGATGGCCGCGTTTCCGGCGGCGGTGCTGACGGCCGTCAGCCTCGCGGACAAACCCGCCTGGCCCGCCATTGCCGGCGCCGGCCTCCTGTTCTGCGCCGGGCTGCTGGGCATCCATGTCCTGAGCCTGCGGACGTTGATGGTCAACACGGTGACCCGGCCGGACCCCGCACTGCTGGTCGCCACGCTGCTGGGTGGATCCCTGGTCGCGGGGTTCGGCCTGCGCCGCCTGGTCGATCGGCGCCCGGCGCAGGCGACGGTGCTGCTGGCGGCCTCGGCCATGCTGACGCACCTGGGCGCGGCGGCCGCCCTGGCGGCGCCGCCGATCCCGCAGGACGGTGCACCGATCCGGTCGCTGCCGGCCCTGCTGGGCGGCGCCAGCGCGATCCTGGTGACGATCCTGTGGTTCGCCGCAGCCCAGTTGGACCGCCGCGCCGTCGAGGCGGCGGCGAACGAGGCCCGGCGGCTGAAGCGCCATGTCGAGGCCGGGTTCGAAGGCCTGATCTTCGAGCACGGCGGCGTGATCACCGACGCGAACGGGGCGATGCTGAAACTGTCCGGCTGCGACCGGCACAGCCTGATCGGGGCGCATCTGCCTGGGGTGGTCAAGGGCTTCACCCTTCGCTCCGCGCCCGGGCAGCCGTCGGAGCATGAGTTGCTGCAACCCGACGGCACGACGCGCCCGGTCGAGGTGCTGTGGCGCAACGGACCCGAGGCCGGCGGGCACATCCTGGCGATCCGCGACCTGACGCGCGAGAAGACGGCGCTGGCGCAACTTCAGCGCCTGGCGTCCCATGACCCGCTGACCGGCCTGCCGAACCGCGACCATTTCGAGAAGGCGCTGGCGCAGATGCTGGCCGCACCCGGCGGCGGCCCCCTCGGGCTGATCTATATCGACCTCGATCGGTTCGAGGGCATCTACGAAAATTTCGGCGCCAAGGCGTCGGACCAGACGCTAGTGCAGGTGGCCAGGCGGCTGGCGGCGATCGCGGTCAACGCGACGCTGATCGCGCGGCTGGGCCGCGACGAGTTCGCCGTCCTGCACCCGATGGCCGAACCCGGCGTCAACGTCCAGGCCCTCGTCGCCCGGCTGCTGCAGGACATCGAGCGGCCGTTTGAAGCCGATGGCCAGACGGTCGACCTGACCGCGAGCGCCGGGATCGCGCTGTATCCCGAACACGGCACGACGGCCGAGGGGCTGGTGCGGAACGCCGCCACCGCGCTGCGCCGCGCGAAGCGGGAAGGCCGCTCTACCTGGCGGATGTTCGAGGCCGAGTTCGGACGCCGGCTGCACGAACGGCAGACGCTGGAGCGGGATCTCGCCGCCGCCCTGGGGAACGGGCAGCTCACCCTGCACTACCAGACCTTTTTCAACGCGGAGACCCTGGAACCGGCGGGCTGCGAGGCGCTGCTGCGCTGGAACCACCCGTTGCGCGGCCGCATCCCGCCGGCCGAGTTCATCTCGCTGGCCGAGGCGAACGGGCTGATCGTGCCGATGGGCAAATGGGTGCTGCGAACCGCCTGCGCCGAGGCCGTCGCGTGGGACCGTCCGGTGACGGTCGCGGTGAACGTCTCCCCCGCGCAGTTCGCCGAGGCCGACATCGTGGGCGACGTGGCCAGCGTGCTGGCGCAGACCGGCCTGCCGCCCGAACGGCTGGAACTGGAGATCACCGAGACCGCGCTGATGGTCGATACGCGGAACGCGCTGCGGATGCTGCGGGACCTGAAGGCCCTGGGGGTGAAGATCGCGATGGACGATTTCGGCACCGGCCATTCCAGCCTGGGGAACCTGCGCAAGTTCCCGTTCGACAAGATCAAGATCGACCGCAGCTTCATCAGCGATGGCGACGACGAGCCGGGCGCCGAGGCGATCGTGCAGACCGTGATCGCGATGGGCAACAGCCTGAGCCTGACGATCACGGCCGAGGGCGTGGAGACGTCCCGGCAACTGGCGATGCTGCGCTCCCTGGGCTGCACCTATGTGCAAGGCTACCTGCTGGCACGCCCCGCGCCGCCCGAGCAGTTGCGGCTGTCGGAGAGCCATGCGGGGTGGCTGTCGTCTGGGCCGGCCTTCCCCGTGCCGCCGCCCGCCGCACGGCGGCTGGCGGTTGCCGATACGGGCTGATGCCATGGCCAGAAGCGCCGACGCGGTCGGGCAACGGACGGACGGGCCTAGATCAGCGACCGGGCGATATCCAGCAGCCCGCCTATATAGGCCGCGCCGTCGCGCGGGTGCTCCGAGACCCCGATCCGGTTCCGGTAATCCGTTGCCAGGTCCAGGTAGTCCGAGACGCCGTCCGACTCCCCCAACCAGTTCAGCAGCGCGCCCAGTTCGGTCCACAGCGCGGCGTGATCGGCGCCGGCCAGGTCCTCGGCCAGCGCTTCCAGCCGCCGCACCGCTTCGGCGCTGGCCGCGTCCGCCGGGTCGGCGTCGAGGCAGCGCAGCCGCCAGGCGATCGTCGTCTCCAGCGCTTCGATCTCGGGGCGGGTTTCGGTCATGGCGGCGGGTTCCGTTCCGATGCGGAACGGGCCGGGATCGACGGCCCGCATGCCAGAGGCGGTTCATGAAGGTTTGACAACGTTGTCGCGAATCAAGCGGTGGATGCTGCCCGCACTGTTGGCCCTGGTGGCGGCGGGCGGATACGTCCAGGTCGCCGGGCAGGATATCTTCTGGTGCGGGCGGACGGAAGCGTTCCCCGGCACCACGGTCCTCGCCGTGCTGGGCCTGGGACAGACGGCGCTCTACCTGGCCTCGGCGGCACGGGAACGGTGGCAGGCACCGTACCGGCTCAGCCAGTGGGCGACCCTGCCGGTGCTGGCGATCGCCATCGTGCCGGTGCTGCGGCCGCATCCCGGGACGGTGGTCTTCCTGGCATCCCTCGCGGCGGCCGTCGCCGGGTTCGGCTGGCGCCGCGGCGGCCTGTTCGCCGTCGTGCTGCTGGGGATCTTCGCCGCGATCGGACAGATCCCGTTCGCCCTTCATGGCGTCATCGTCCGCGACTGGATGGTCTGGGCCGCGCTCGCCGCTGCCGCCGGGACCGCCGTCTGGGTCGCGCGATCGGTCAAACCGGTTTCATCCGCCATCATCGACCTCGTCCCCTTGACCCTTCTGCTCTTCCCGTTGCTGCGCGCCCGGTTCCCCGACATCGCGTATGACAGCCTGTCCTACAAAGTCACCGTCCCGTACCAGATGGCGGAGTGGCGCACCGGCGATTCGGCGATCATCGACGGCTACATGATCGGGACCAACCTGCAGGAAATGCTCAACGCCCTGCTGCGGATCGTGACCGGGGACTGGCGGCCGCAGCTGATGTCCTCGCTCAGCTTCGTCCTGCTGGCACTGGTCGTCCCCAGCGCGTTTCCGACCGAACGCTTCCCGCCCGGCGCCCGGCGGGCGGCGATCGCCTTCGCGGGGGTGATGGCCTTCGTTCTGACCGAGGCCGGCATCGCCCAGGGCACTGCGTACCAGGAGCCGCTGCTGCTGCTGTTCCTGGTCGCCGCGCTGGTCCGCTGCCCGCTGTGGCCCGGGTTCATCGGCATGGCCGCCGCGGTGAAGATCACCGCCCTGTTCATCGCGCCGCTGATCTTGCTGTATCACGCGCGGCGATACCGGGACTTCCGGCGCTCGCCCCGGTTCCTGGCGATCGGCGTCCTGGCCGGCGTGCTCGCATTGGGGCCGCAGCTCGGCCGCAACCTGGTGTTCTCCGGCCGGATCCTGGGCATGTCCGAGATGCTGGCGACCGTCACCGACCCCCCTGGCCCACACCGGATCATGGCAGTTGGTATCGATCGATACGATGTCCGTCCCCGCGGCGGCCTGGTCAACAACGCGATCCAATCGGCCTGCAACATCTGGCTGCTCGACGCCGCCTGCTCCGTTCGTTACAAAGGCAACTTCGAGGCCGGGTTCAGCGTCTTCCCCGCGTCCCGCGCCGCGCTGCTGGCGGCGATCTTCGCCGTGGCGGCCTGCCTGCGAAGACGCAATCCGGTCGCCTGCCCAGGGCATGACGGCGCCGCTCGCTCATCACGCTTGAGGGGCTTGTTCGATCGCGCGGTTCAGATATGCGGCGGTTCCGGCTTCGGTCATCGCGCGCTGACCTTGGCGGCCTTCGGCGTCGGCTATGCCGGCCTGCTCGCCATCGTGTCCGAGGGCCGCTATTTCCTGCCGCTGTCGCTGGGGTTCGCGATCCTGCTGCTGATCGAGGTGAAGTGGGCCGCGACCTTCGCGCGCCGGCCCTGGGCGCTGGTGCTGGGATGCTGGCTGGTCGGCGCGGACCTGCTGCCGGGTACCTTCACCAACGCAAGCTGGATCTGCCGGCGCGACATCACCGCCGCCGTCGACAACCCGTCCCTCCGAGGCCCCCGGACCCCGGTGCAGGCGTTCCTGGCGACGCTGACCGAGCGGTACAAGCAGCAGTGCGCGCCGCCGGGCCTGCCGCCGGTCATCCTGGCCGAGACCGACCGCATGAACGGCCCCTATCTCGGCACCCAGCGCATCTTCCATGTCTTCAGCCAGAGGATGATCAGCGGCTTCCTCGCTGCCGATCTCACGCGGCAGGCGCGGATGGGCGATGCGGTGCTGGCGGTGGTCGTGGAGCATCCGGCCTATGCCGCCTCCGTCCTGGGACCGGCGCTGGCGGACTATCGCGCCTGTTACGAGGCGGACGGGATGCAGGTCCTGTGTTCCAATCGGCTTGCGCCGGCGAGACGGGCGTGCGCCGCCAGCCTGTATTGAGCGCGGGCGGACGGCCCTAGTCGTTCAGCGGATACGACGCCATCAGCCGCCGCTGGCGCATCCAGTCGCGGTACATCTCCCGCACCCCCGCCGGCGCGAAGCCCCGCCGCCGGTTCGCCGCGCCGATGCGGAAGGCCGCGCCGTAGTGGAAGAACTGCGCCTTCCACGCGTCCCACAGCCTTGTGCGCGGGTCCCAGATATGGGTCGCCTCCGACCCGACGCCGTTGATCTCGATGACCGTGAACCCTTCGCCCCGGCGCAGCAGGCCCAGGCTTTCGAAGCGTACGTCGATGCGGCCGAAATGGAAGTCCGGCACCGTCTTGGCCAACCGGTCCACCGCTTGGGTCAGCGCCGGCGTGATCAGCTCCGCCCCGTTCTCGAACACCGATCCCTTGCAGTGGTTGCCGACGAACACGAGTTGCACGGGCTCGCCCTGCGCCGGCACCGTCTCCAGCCGTCCCTGCAGGCGAGGCAGGTACAGATGCGACACTTTTCCCGCTCGGGGATCGGCCAGGACCAATTGGCGCAGCGTGGACCGTCCGTCGCCCACCACCACCGGGGGGCGCTTCAGCGTCACCGACGTCACCCGCCCCTCCGGCTCATCGGGATGGCGGACATAGAACAGGCCGGCCTCGTTGGGCGCCTCCACGAAGCGTTGCAGCACGATGGTCTCGCCGGCCGGGAAGTCCCGCAGGTAGCGATCCAGTGCCGCGCGGTCATGCAGCAGGCGGACGCCGGTGCCGTTGCAGCCGATATCGGGCTTGACGACGACGGGCCATGCCAGTTCGGCCGCCCGCATCGCCGCCTCTGCCGCGTCGCCGCCATCCGAACGCGCGACCACGCCCGTCGTCCGCGCCACCAGCGACGCCCCCTCCGGCCGGACCTGGCGCAGGATCGACAGCTTCGACTCGCCGCACAGGCCGCCCGTGGTGATGCGGGGATTGGCCGCGGTCGGCAGGCTCCAGCACCAATGCCGCAGGCCCAGCAGCAGCCAGTGGACCACCACCGGGAAATAGAACAGCCATCCCGGCCAGAACTCGAAGAACGACACCGGCGCTTCGGAGTGGGCCGGCCGCGTGGCGCCCTGGGCGATCGCGGATTGCAGTTGCGTGCGCGGACGCTCCGGCAGGGGGATCACCGGCGCGCGCCCTGCGTGGCATGGGCCGCGGCACGGCTGGCAAGTGCCAGGAATACGACGAAGCCGGCCGCGCCGGCCCAGCGCCAAGCGCCGAGGTGATCCATCAGGAACTGTCCTATCTTCAACGAGACGCCGAACAGCAGGCTGGTCCAGCACGCGGTCGCGACCACGGCGGCCAGGGTGAATCGCTTGAAGTCGGCGCCCACGAAACCGCAGGTCGTATACGTCGGAAGCCGCAGGCCGGGAAGGAACCGGCTGACCAGGACCACCTGGAAGACGCGCCCGGACACCCAGGCCCGGATCGTCTCCTGCCGGTGCGGCGGCAGGAACCGAGCGACCCAGGGGATTTTGGCGGAGAGGCGGCCGAGACCGTAGAGGCCGATGTCACCCAGCACGATCCCGGCATAGAGCGAAAACAGCGCCAGCGCCCCGGACAGGGCGCCCTGCTCCACCTGCATGGCCGCGGCGACGGTCGCCGCATCCTCCAGGATGAAGGTTCCAATGATGATCGCGCAGGCCTGGAAGACCGCCGAATGGCCGGCGAGCGCCAGCAGAGAGGCTATCGATCCGGCCAACATGAAGAACGGCGACCACCTTTCTGCGCGCGGGTTTCCGTGAACGCGCCAGATTGGTGCGCGGTCAAGTCGTTTCTCATCACCAGTTCGTGATGGCACGATTCGACACAGTTCGCTACCGCTGAGTATCCTTGCCGGCAACGAACACGTCCTTGGGGGAAAACACCGCATGAGCTGGACGCAAACGACCAAGAGCATCGCCGGCCTGAAGCTGCATGTATCGCGCGGGGGGAGCGGCGCACCGGTCCTGGTGCTGCATCACGACATCGGCACGCCCGACAGCCTGCCCTTCTATGACCTGCTCGCGCAGCGCTGCGACGTGGTCATCCCGCACCACCCCGGCTGGGGGAAGTCGGAGCGGCCGGCCTGGATGCGCCACCCGCGCGACATCGCGGCGATCTATGGCTGGCTGCTGGCCGACCTGGGCCTGACCGGCGTGTCGCTGGTGGGCCTGGGCTTCGGGGGCTGGGTCGCCGCCGAGATGGCGAGCCAGGCGCCCGCCGCCTACCGCAAGCTGGTGCTGGTCTCCCCCATGGGCATCAAGCCGCCCGAAGGCGACATCGCCGACCAGGCGATCGTGTCCTATATCGACTACCCGCGCTCCGGCTTCCATGCCGAGGCGGCGTTCCGGAAGGTCTATGGCGACGTCTCCACCGACCAGTTGGAAGCCTGGGACATCGCCCGCGAAATGAGTTTCCGCACCGCATGGAAACCATACATGTACAGCCCGACCTTGCCGCACCTGCTGGGTGGCGTGCGCGCGCCCGCCCTGATCCTGTGGGGGGACGACAACCGCATCGTGCCGTTCAGCGCCGCCGCCGCCTGGCACGCCGCGCTGCCGGGATCGGAGGTGAAAACCCTCCAATCCTGCGGCCATTTCGCCGAAATGGAACAGCCGGACCAGGCCGCTCGACTTGCCGCCGACTTCATTCTGTCGAACTGAAGGGGAGTCCTCGTCATGCACATGATGTATTTCACCGAACAGCCGATGGCCGCGTACGATTCCAAGGCCGGGCTGGACTATGGGGCCACCGCGCTGACCTTCTCCAACAGCTATTTCGACCCGAACGAAGGGTCGCGGCTGTACAACGAATACCTGGAAGAATACGTCCTGGCCGAGGAATGCGGCGCCGACGGCATCATGCTGAACGAGCATCATAACGCCCCGTTCTGCATGCAGGCCCGCACCAACATGTTCGCCGCGATCCTGGCGGCGGCGACGAAGAAGGTGAAGATCGTCATCCTGGGCAACCCGCTGCCGCTGTCGGAAAACCCCGTACAGCTCGCGGAAGAGCTGGCGATGATCGACATGATCTCGAAAGGCCGGCTGGTATCGGGCTTCGTGCGCGGCGGCGGACAGGAGCAGTTGGCCAACGGCGTCAACCCCGCCTTCAACCGCGAGCGCTTCATGGAGGCGCACGACCTGATCCAGAAGACTTGGACCGTTCCGGGGCCGTTCCGGTGGGAGGGCACGCATTACCAGCAGCGCGTGGTGAACCCATGGGCGATCCCGATGCAGAAGCCGTATCCCCGCGTCTGGATCCCCGGTGTGCTTTCAAAAGAGACCATCATCTGGACCGCGCAGCAGCGCTATCCCTATATCGCGCTGAACACCGCGATCGATGCGACCAAGGCGATCAAGGACACGTACGACAAGGCGGCCGCCGAGGTGGGCTATACCGCCGGGCCGGAGAATTTCGGCTACCTGATCCGCGTCCACGTGCAGGACACCGAGGAAAAGGCGATGCAGAACGCACGCCAGTTCATGTGGATGCAAGGCGAGTTCACCGGCCTCGCGAACCCGGTCTGGGCCAACCCGGCCGGGTATTTCTCGCCGTCCGGCCGCCGCGCCTTCGTGGAGTTCGCCACGGGCCGTGCCGCGAATCCCCGCGGACAGATGACGTTCGAGGAACAGATCGCCTCCACGATGATCATCGCCGGGACCCCGTCGCAGGTGATCGAGCGGCTGAAATACGTCGTGGAGAACACGCGCCCGGGCATCATGGCGGTGTGGGCCAACGACGGCGTCGTCAGCAAGGAAGACCGCCGCCGCTGCATCGAACTGCTGTGCCGGGAGGTGATGCCGGCGATCAAGGACTACGGCAAGTCGCTGGGGCTGAACGACCCGTGGGAGGCGAACGCGCCGGTGCATCTGCGCTACTCGACCGACCTGCCGGCGTCGAAGATCGCGGCGGAGTAACGCGCTCGTCCCGCCCGTCCGGCCTCGGTCTGTCTTCGGGGCCGGCCGAGGCCGCGCCCGGGGCGGGCGGTGGCGCCGCGCTCTCCGGTCGTCCCTTTCCCGAACCTGCGGAACCCCGTCCCGTTCACCGATATGTTTGTGACCGAAACTGAATTCGGGCAATTACAGCTTGCCCGCATCCGGTGTGTACGGTTGATTGTATTGGTAAAATACAATCGGCGGCGTGCGGCAATCAGTAGCGTGTATCGAAGGTAACCCTGCAATCGCAAATTGTTCCGCTGCCGGTTTTGACGCGGAGGGGAATCATGGGTCTGTTCGATCAGG
>NZ_DASZTJ010000055.1:0-14252 GCF_035548235.1 Rhodopila sp. | reverse complement strand
GCGTCGGACGAAGCCGGCCTGAACGACCTGTTCGCCCCGCCGGGCGGCTGGCGCGTGCGCATCCTCGACCTGTCGGCCGACTCCCAGGACAACGTGACCGAGGAGATCGGCGGGTTCGAGACCCTGATGCACGCCAACGCCTTCGCCCGCCGCTATGTCCGCGATTCGGTGGAGAACTGCCGCGCGCCGGGCCTGTCCACCAAGGATGTCCTCAGCGCCTGGTTCGCCTTCGGCGAGGACGCCGTCGTCGCCGACGCCGGCGACGCGGGCTGGAAAAGCGCCAACGAACTGGGCGACTTCGTCGACCACCTCGCGAGCGGCGAGGAACGCGACTGGCGCGCCCTCGACCCAAGGCGGGACGCGGACCGCGCAGATGACGATGAGGAATGAGGCGGGGGCCGCGGTCGCCGGCGCCGTCATGGCGGGCAGCGTCGCGGCAGAGGCGGCGCATGTGCCCGGCGGACGCGGCACCTCCCCCGTCATGGCAGGCGCCGGTGCCGCCGCGTCGCTGACCTTGATCATGCGGCCTTCGCCCGCCATGACCGAGAGGCCGTCAGACCTCCTCCCGATATGACCCGTCTCCGCTTCGTCGTCCCGCCGGCCGGCCCGCTGCATATCGCCGCCGCGCGCGTGGCCCTGGTCAACCACCTGTTCGCGCGCCAGCACGACGGGCGGTTGCTGCTGCGCCTCGACGACTTGGCGGGTCCGGTCCAGCCCGAACCCGTCATGCAGGACCTGGCCTGGATCGGCGTCGCCTGGGACGAGGTCGCGCGCCAGTCCGACCGGCGCGACCGCTATGCCGAGGTCTTCGCCGCGCTGGAACGCGACGGGTTCGTCTACCCGTGTTTCGAATCCGAGGAAGAACTGCGCGCCAAGCAGACCTTCCGCCTGCGCCGCGGCCAGTCGGGGATCTACGACAGGGCCATGCTGCGCCTGACGGACAAGCAGCGCCGCGACGCGGAGGCCGGGGGGAAACGGCCGCACTGGCGCTTCAAGCTCTCCGGCCGGGTGCTGTCCTGGCACGACCTGGTGATGGGTCATCGGGAGGTCACGCTCGCCACCGTCTCCGACCCCGTCGTCATGCAGGCGGACGGGACGCCGACGCCGATCCTGGCCAGCCTGGTCGACGATATCGACCAACAGACGACGCACATCATCCGGGGCGAGGACAGCCCCGGCAACACCGCCATCCAGCTCGAATTGCTGGAGGTGCTGACGGGCCGCTCCGGCGCCGTCCGTTTCGGTCACCTGCCGGCGGAATATGTCCGCTCCCGCAAGAACGGCCGCGGCGTCCCCGTCTCCCTGCGCGGCCTGCGCCAGGACGGGGTGGACCCGGCGGCGCTGGCCTCCTGCCTCGCGCCGCGCGGCCTGCGCCTGGCCGATCTCAGGGATGCCCGCTTCGACATGGACGCCGTCCTCGCCGCCAATCGCGCCGCACTCGGCGACCTGGGCTATGCGGCGGTGGTCGACCGGCTGCCGCCCGGCGCGACCGAGGCGTTCTGGCTCGCCGTGCGCGGCAAGCTGGACCTGCTGAAGGAAGCGCGCGGCTGGTGGGAGGTGGTGGCCGGCACCATCGTCCCGCCGGTGGTGGACGGCGCGCAGGACCTGCTGCGCCTCGCCGCCTCGCTGCTGCCGGCGGAACCGTGGGACCGCGCCGTCTGGGCGCACTGGACGGCGGCGCTGCAAAAGCAGACCGGACTGGCGGCGGAACGGATCGAGACGTCCCTGCGCCTGGCGCTGACCGGGGAGGATCAGGGTCCGGACCTCGCGGACCTGCTACCGCTGATGGGTCGCAGCCGAGCGGTTGCTCGGTTGGAGATCGCTGCCGCGTAGCGGGACAACCGCCGACAACTTGGCACGTTGTCCGACATTAAATCTTCATCGACCGCCGACTGGCGCTGGCCGGATCGGCATGGCACCTCGCCGGCAGTATTGGCCCGCCCGAGCGCCGATGACGGCGGGACGGGCATAGCGGGGGAGAGACAGCATGAGCCTGACCGCCTCGGAACCGGTTCGAGCCGGGAACATCCACCAGAAAACGGTCCAGGACTACATCGATGAGCTGCCCATCTGGTCGGACGGCACCACGCTGAAGTCCTCGCCGATGACGGCGATGCAGTGGCGCATCTGGTCGCTGGCCGCCGCCGGGAAGTTCTTCGAGGGGTTCGTCGTCTTCATGACCGGCGTCGCGCTGCCGCTGATCGTGCGCGAATTCCATATCGGCGCGGCCGAGAAAGGCATCGTCAGCGCCGCCAGCCTGGCCGGCATCCTGGTCGGCGCGGTGCTGCTGGGCGGGTTGTCCGATTATTTCGGGCGCAAGCGGATGTTCATTGCCGAGATGGTCATCTTCTGCGCCTTCCTGGCGCTGCTGATCCTGTGCGAGAACTTCCTGTCCCTGGCGATCTGCCTGTTCGGCCTGGGGATGGCGCTGGGCTGCGACTACCCGACCGCGCACATGATCATCTCCGAGAGCATCCCCAGCGTGGCGCGCGGCAAGCTGGTGCTGGGGGCCTTCGCCTTCCAGGCCGTGGGCGCGCTGGCCGGCACCGGCGTCGGCTGCCTGGTGTTGTCGCTGGTACCGGAACTGGGCGCCTGGCGCTGGATGTTCGCCACCGCGCTGGTTCCCGCCGTGCTGGTCACCGCCGGTCGTTTCTTCATCACCGAAAGCCCCAACTGGCTGTCCGCCCGCGGCGCGCACGAGGAAGCCGAGGTCGCGGTCACCAAGCTGCTGATCCGCACGCCGCAATATCCGACCGAGATCAGCCTGCGGCGCGACGTGGTGGTCGCCAGCCACAGCAAGACGTCCTTCTGGGCGCTGTTCGACCGGCGCAACCTGCGGGCGACGATCTTCGCCTCGGTGCCGTGGTTCCTGCAGGACCTGGGCACATACGGCATCGGCATCTTCACGCCGACCATCCTGGCCGCGGCGCTGGGCGGCGGCGCGGACCACATCCGCAGCGTCAGCGACCTGATCGCCGACGGGATCCTGGCGGCGAAAGGATCGGCGCTGATCACGGTGCTGCTGATCGTCGGCATCGCCTTCGCGGTGATGCTGGCCGACCGGCTGGGCCGCATCAAGCTGCAGATCTTCGGCTTCATCGGCTGCGCGCTGGGGCTGCTGGTCGCGTCGTTCTCGATCGACTTCGAGGGATCGATGAAGATCGCGCTGATCTTCGCCGGCTTCATGCTCTTCAACTTCATGACCAATATCGGGCCGAACGCGCAGACCTACCTGCTGGCCGGCGAGGTCTTCCCGACCGCCGTGCGCGGCATGGGTGCCGGCTTCGCCGCGGCCTTCGCCAAGATCGGCGCCGTCGCCACCGCGTTCCTGTTCCCGATCCTGCTGGTCGCGATCGGCACCCGCGCGCTGCTGTACGGGCTGGTCGTCACCTCGGTCCTGGGGGCGATCGTGACATGGCTGTATCGGATCGAAACGACTGGGGTGAACCTCGATGAGATCGGCCGCTGAGATGCGCAACCTGCTTCGCTGCCTGCCCGTCCTGGGCATCCTGGCCTGCACGCCGGCGATGGCCGCCGACCTGGTCCTGAATGAAACCGGCTCGACGCTCTTGTATCCGCTGTTCCAGCAATGGGTGCCGGCCTATGCGGCGCTGCGGCCCGAGGTGAAGATCAACGCCGCCGGCACCAACTCCGGCGCCGGCATCGCGGCGGCGATCGACGGATCGGTGCAGATCGGCACCTCCGATGCGTACATGTCGGACGAGGACGCCGAACGGAACAAGCAGATCATCAGCGTGCCGCTGGCGATTTCGGCGCAGACGGTGAACTACAACCTGCCGGGGCTGAACGCGAAGCCGCTGAAGCTGGACGGCCCGACGATCGCCGCGATCTATGCCGGCCGCGTCCGGCAATGGGACGATCCGGCGATCGCCGCGCTGAACCCCGGCACGGCGCTGCCGCACGACGCGATCGTGCCGGTGCGGCGCGGCGATGCGTCGGGCGATACGTTCGTCTTTACGCAGTTCCTGGACTTCTCGACCCAGCGCTGGGAGGACGCGATTGGCTACGGCACCACGGTGAAGTGGCCGTCGGTGGACGGCGAGAAGCAGGCGAACGGCAACAAGGGCATGGTCGATACGATCGCCGCGACGCCGTATTCGATCGGCTATGTCGGCATCAGCTTCCGCCCCACGATCGAGGAAGCCCGCCTCGGCACCGCGCTGCTGAAGAACCAGAGCGGCCGGTTCGTCACGCCGACGCCCGAAACGATCAGCGCCGGCGCCTCGGTGCTGGACCCGCGGACGCCGCCCGACGAGCGGCTGAGCCTGGTCTACGCGCCCGGTGAGCGGTCGTATCCGCTGGTGAACTACGAATACGCGATGGTGTCGCTGCACCAGCCCGACGCGGCCAAGGCGGCGGCGCTGCGCAACTTCCTGCTCTGGGCGATCGCCGTGGACGGCGGGAATGCCACGAAGTTCCTCGACGCGGTCGGGTTCATTCCGCTGCCGGACTTCATCCGGGCGATGAGCGAAAAGCAGGTCAACCGGATCCGGTGACCGGGGCCGCCTGGGGGACGCGTTCCCCTCGCGCCCCTACCCCAGGTACCGCCGCGTCAGGTGCGCCTCGAAATCCGCGCTGTCCAGCGGCTTTCCCGTCGCGTGGCGCAGCAGGTCGTTGAACCCGCGCAGCGCGCCCTGGGCATGCACCTTGGGCCGCAGCCAGCCGAACAGCGGGGCGAAATCCCCCTGCGCCAGCGCCTCGTCCAGCCCCGGCGTGTCGCGCCGGGCGGCGGCCATCAACTGGGCGGCGGCCATGGCGCCGAGGGTGTAGCTGGGGAAATAGCCGATCAGCCCGGCGTACCAGTGGATGTCCTGCAGGCAGCCGCGCGCGTCGTCCGGCGGGACGATGCCCAGCCGCTCGCGCATCAGCCCGTTCCACGCTCCCGGCAGGTCCGCGATCGCCAGGTCGCCGGCGATCATCGCCTGCTCCAGCGTGAAGCGCAGCGCGACATGGGCCGGATAGGTCATCTCGTCGGCTTCGACCCGGATGAAGCTGCGCGCGACCTTGCGCCACAGTGACGCGAGGTTGGTCGGCGCCCACACCGCGGCCTCCCCGCCGAATGCCGCGTGCAGCGCCGGCCCCAGCCAGGACAGGAAGGCGTCGGAGCGGCAGGCCTGCATCTCCACGATCAGCGACTGGCTCTCGTGCGCGGCCATCCCGGCGGCGTGGCCGACCGGCTGGCGGCGCCAGGCCGCGGGCAGGCCGGTTTCATAGAGGGCGTGGCCGGTCTCGTGGATCACCGCATAGAGCGCCTGCGCCACGTCCGCCTCGTCATAGCGCGTGGTGATGCGCTGGTCGGTCGGCGTGCCGCCGCTGAACGGATGGGCGGAACTGTCCAGCCGCGCCTGGCGGAAATCCAGCCCCATGCGTTCGGACAGCGACCGGCAGAAGCGGGCCTGCGCCGCCTCGGGGAAATGGCCCTGCACCGGCCGCGGGGCGGGCCTGGCGGCCTGCGCCGCCTCCGCCCGCGGCAGGGCGTCGGCCAGGAACGTGCCGTAGCGGGCGAAGACCGGCGCCACGTCGGCGGCGGTGACGCCGGGCTGGAAGTCGTCCATCAGCGCGTCATAGGGCGACAGGCCCAGCACCGGCGCCAGCGCCTGGGCGGTATCGCGGGTGCGGTCCACGACCTCTCGCAGCAGCGGCGCGACGGCGGCGAAATCCGACTGCTTGCGGGCATCGCGCCAGGCCTGCTCGCACAGCGAGCTGGCCCGCGCCGTCGCCTCCACCAAGGCGGCCGGCAGGGCCACCGCCCGCGTGTGCTCGTGCCGCATCAGCCGGAGGTTGGCGGCCTGCCACGGGTCCGCGGGCGGCGCGGCCTCGGCGTCCGCCAGGTCGTCGGCGGCCGCCGGTTCGACCAGCATGCCGTGCGACAGGCTGGACAGCACCGCCGCCTGGTCCGCCCGGGCGTCGCCTGCGCCGGGGGGCATGATGACCTCGGTGTCCCAGTTCAGGATGCTGGCCGCCTCCCGGATCGTCGCGATGCGGGCAAAACGGGCGGTAAGGCGGTCGTACGCGGTCATCGGCACTCCGGGCTGGTCAGGGTCTTCCTACGCCGTCCGAGCATGCCGGGAAACCGGGGCCGGCCCGCCGGCCGGCAGGACGACCGGCCGGCAGGACGACTGGCCGGCAGGACGACTGGCCGGCAGGACGACTGGCCGTCACTCCGCCGCCTTCGCCATGTCCGTCGTCCGGGTCCGCGTCCGCAGCGTCACGAACTCCTCGGCCGCCGTCGGGTGGATCCCGATCGTCCGGTCGAAATCCGCCTTCGTCGCGCCCATCACCACCGCGATCGCCATGCCCTGGACGATCTCCGGCGCGTCCTCGCCCAGCATGTGCACGCCCAGCACCTTCTGCGTCGCCGCGTCGACCACCAGCTTCATCGTCGTCTTGCGCGCGCGGCCGGTCAGGTTGTGGCGCATCGGCGTGAACCTGGTCAGGTAGATGTCGACCGGCCCCAGCGCGGCGGCCTGTTCCTCGGTCAGCCCCACGGTGCCGATCGGGGGCGTCGAGAACACCGCCGACGGCACGTTGTGCAGCGAGACGCTGCGCGGCCGGTCGCCGAACAGCGTGTCGGCCAGCGCGTGCCCCTCGGCGGTGGCGACGGGCGTCAGGTTCACCCGGTCCGTCACGTCGCCGATCGCGTAGATGTGCGGCACCGTCGTTTCCAGGTGCTCGTTCACCTTGACGGCGTCGCGCGGGTTCGTTTCGACGCCGATCTTCTCAAGCCCCAGCCCCCGGATGTTCGCCTTCCGTCCCGTGGCGAAGAACACGAGGTCGGTCCGCAGCGCCTGCCCGCCGCCGAAGGTCAGGACGCGGGCGTCGCCGTCGGCCTCGACCTTCTCGGGATGGCAGCCGGGGTGGAGGATGATGCCCTGCGCGGCCAGCGCCTCGGCCAGGGCTTCGCGCAGGTCGGAATCGAAGCCGCGCAGCGGCAGCGGCTGGCGGTAGATCAGGTGGACCTCGGCGCCCAGGGCGCGGAAGATGCCGGCGAATTCCACCGCGATATAGCCCGATCCGACGATCGCGACGTGCTTCGGCATCGCCTTCAGGTAAAACGCATCGTCTGAAATGATACCAAGCTCCGCTCCCGGGATCTCCGGCCGTTCGGGATGCCCGCCCGTGGCGATGACGATGCGTTCTGCGGTGACCGTCCGGCCGTTGACCAGGATCGTGTGGGGATCGACGAAGCTCGCCCGCCCGTCGAAGACGGTCGCGCCGGCATTGGCCAGCAGCTTGCGGTAGATCCCCTCCAGCCGGGTGATCTCGCGGTCCTTGGCCGCGATCAGCTTGGCCCAGTCGTGCGGCCCCTTCTCGATCGTCCAGCCGAACCCGGCGGCGTCCTCGGCCCAGGCGCCATATTCGCCGGCCTGCACCAGCAGCTTCTTCGGCACGCAGCCGATATTGACGCAGGTGCCGCCCCAGAACCGCTCCTCGGCCACGCCCACGCGCGCGCCATGGCCCGCCGAGATGCGCGCGCAGCGGACGCCGGCGGAGCCGCCTCCGATAACGAACAGATCGAAATCCATGACAGCCGCTCCTTCATCCGCTCGGCGAACGCACCGAACCGTGTGGTCAATCTGTGGTCAGAGGCGCCGCTTGGCAAGCCGGGGATCGATCCCCGGTATTGCCCGGCCCAACCGATAATTCATTTGACGGGATACTTCATCGCGCGCATCTGGTCTGCGTCGAACGCATAACTCCGTCCGGATTTATCGTTACGATATGACAATGTCAGATATAACAATACATACAGGGAGCCACAACCATGTCCGCCAACGCGCGCGACCCCACCGCCGTCCCTCCCGCCGGGCTGCCGTGGTGGAAAGAACCCACCCGAGACCAATGGAACGCCTATATCGCCGCCTGGCTCGGATGGACCCTCGACGCCTTCGACTTCACCGTCTTCCTGCTGCTGATCGTGCCCATCAGCCAGGAGTTCCACGCACCGCTGACGCTGGTGACGCTGGTCTTCACGCTGACGCTGTGGATGCGCCTGATCGGCGCCGTCGGGTCGGGCTGGATGGCCGACCGGATGGGCCGCAAGGCGCCGCTGATGATCTCCGTCCTCTGGTACTCGATCTGCAACTTCATCGCCGGCTTCTCGCCGACCTTCGTCTTCCTGCTGATCTTCCGCACCATCCTGGGCATCGGCATGGGCGCGGAATGGCCCGCGGGGGCCGCGCTGGCGATGGAGACCTGGCCCGCCCGGTCCCGCGGGCTGATGGCAAGCATCCTGCAAGGGTCATGGGCCCTGGGCTACCTGCTGTCCGCGCTGCTCTACGCCACCGTCTTCGATCACATAGGCTGGCGCGGCATGCTGTGGATCGGCGTCCTGCCAGCGCTCGCCGTCGTCTGGATCCGCATCTACGTGAAAGAGCCGGAGGTCTGGAAAGAGAACCAACGCAAGCAGAAGCAGCAGCAAGCCGAGATGCGCGCCCCGCTGTTCGCCATCTTCCGGCGTGGCCTTATCGGCAACACGCTGAACGCATGCTGGTGGATGGCGTCCGGTTTCATCGTATACTATTCCGTGTTCGGACTGTTCGCCACCTACCTGACGCGCGACCTGCACATGTCGCCGGCCATGGTCGGGCTGCCGCTGATCCTGACCAATGCCGCCACCTTCGTGGCCAGCTTCTTCTGGGGCTGGGTCGCCGACCTGATCGGCCGGCGCTGGGCCATGATCATTCCGGCCCTGATCGGCCTGCTGCTCACGCCGGTCTATCTGCTGACGACCGACTACACGCTGATCTGCGTGGCATTCACCCTGCAGGGTGCGTTCGCCGGGGCGATGTACGGCCAGAACCCGTCCTATCTGTGTGAGCGCTTCCCGACCGAGGTGCGGGCCACCGCCTCGGCCTTCTGCTACCACCAGGGCGCGGTCTTCGCCGGGCTGATCGGACCGGTGATCACCTGGCTGGCGGTCGACGGCGGCATGGGCTTCGCGGAGCCGATGATGATCTTCACCACCGGCGCGCTGATCAGCTTCGTCGCGGCCCTGCTGCTGGGGCCCGAGACCAAGGGCAAACATTTCGAGGCCGACCTGGAGATCCGGCCGCTCGCCCAAACGCATTGAAAGGGGCGCACGGCCGGTGACCGTGCCGGCCGTCCGCTCGCATTTTCCCTTGAAGGCAACCGTGGTTCGGGCAGACTGGCGCCGCGGACGGAAAGACGCCGCGCCGGCTTCGACAAGAAACACGGCGAAACAACGACAGGGAGCCTTCACCATGTCCTATGCACAAGGGGCCCGGCCGGCCCCCTGGTGGCGCGAGCCCACCAAAGACCAATGGTATGCCTTCATCGCCGCCTGGCTGGGTTGGACGCTCGATGCGTTCGACTTCACCGTGTTCCTGTTCCTGCTGGTGCCGATCGCCAAGGAATTCCATGCCGACCTGACGCTTGTGGTGCTGGTCGGATCGCTGACCATGTGGATGCGCTTCATCGGCGCCATGGCGTCGGGCTGGATGGCCGACCGCCTGGGACGGCGCGCCCCGCTGATGATCTCGATCCTCTGGTATTCCCTGTGCAATTTCGCCGCCGGCTTCTCGCCCACCTTCCTGTTCCTGCTGGTGTTCCGCACGCTGCTGGGGATCGGTATGGGGGCGGAATGGCCCGCCGGCGCGGCCCTGGCGACGGAAAGCTGGCCGGTCCGCTCGCGCGGCCTGATGTCGGCGGTGCTGCAAGGCTCCTGGGCGCTGGGCTACCTGCTGGCCGCGATGCTGTACGCCACCCTGTTCGACGTCATCGGCTGGCGCGGGATGCTGTTCATGGGCGTCCTGCCGGCGCTCGCCGTCGTCTGGATCCGCGTCTATGTGAAAGAGCCGGCGGTCTGGGTCGAGAACCGGAAGAAACAGAAGGACGCCAAGGCCGAGGTGAAGATCCCCGTCGCCGCCCTGTTCCACAAGGGCATGGCGCTGAACACCCTGTCCTGCTGCTGGTGGCTGATCAGCGCGTTCACCGTCTATTATTCGATCTTCGGCCTGTTCGCGACCTACCTGACGCGGGAGATGCACCTGACCGCCGCGCAGGTCGGCTGGCCGCTGGCGTTTTCCAACGGGCTGACCTTCATCGCCAGCTTCTTCTGGGGCAGCCTGATCGACCGTCTCGGCCGGCGCTGGGCGATGATCATACCGGCGATCATCGGGGCGGCGATCGCGCCGGTCTACCTGCTGACGCAGGACTACACGACGCTGGCCGTCGCGTTCTCGATCCAAGGTGCCTTCGCCGGCGCGATCTACGGGATCAACCCCACCTATGTGTCGGAGCGGTTCCCGACCGAGGTGCGGGCGACGGCGGGGGCGTTCTGCTATCACGCGGGCGCGGCGGCCGGCGGCTTCGTCCCGCCGATCCTGACCTATTTCGCCGTCGAGCAGCACATGGGATTCGCCGTCCCCATGCTGGTCGGCACGATCGGCGGCCTGGTCAGCTTCGTCGTGACGCTGTTCTTCAGCCCCGAGACGAAAGGCAAGGTGCTGGTGTCCGACCTGCAGGTCGCACCGGCCCGTTCGGTGGTATAGCCCGTTAGAGTGGTGTAGCCCGGTCGGGGAGACCGTCCCGCCGGCCCTTCGGGACCGGCGGGACAGGTCGTCAGGTCAGCGCGAGTAGAACTCGACCACCAGGTTCGGTTCCATCTGCACCGGATACGGCACGTCCGACAGCTTCGGCGCGCGGGCGAAACGGCCCTTCATCGCGCGATGGTCGACTTCCAGGTACTCCGGCACGTCGCGTTCCATGGTCTGCGAGGCGTCCAGCACCACCGCAAGCTGCTTCGACTTCTCCTTCACCTCGATCGTGTCGTTGTCGCGCACGAGGTAGGAGGGGATGTTCACGCGCTTGCCGTTCACCAGGATATGGCCGTGCGAGACGAACTGGCGCGCGGCGAACGGGGTGACGGCGAATTTCAGGCGGTAGCAGACCGCGTCCAGCCGGCGCTCCAAGAGTTCGATCAGGTTCTCGGACGTGTCGCCCTTCCGGCGGACCGCTTCCTCGTAATACTTGCGGAACTGCTTCTCGCTGATGTTGCCGTAATAGCCCTTCAGCTTCTGCTTCGCCATCAACTGGGTGCCGAAATCGGTCGGCTTCTTGCGGCGCTGGCCATGCTGGCCGGGGCCGTATTCCCGCTTGTTGACCGGTGATTTCGGCCGGCCCCACAGGTTGATGCCCAGGCGGCGGTTGATCTTGTACTTGCTCTCGGCGCGCTTGGTCATGTGTGCGCGTTGCCCTTTGCGGTCCGTTGTTGCACCGGTAGGCCCAGCAGCCGCATGCCGCTGGGCGGGCGCGCGCCACGCCAGTTTCCCTGGGGGCTCGTCCACGTTCCCGGCCGTGAAGGCGGGGCGTATAGGCGTGCGGCCCCTCGCTTGTCAAATATTCCTGACCCGTCTACCCACCCGCGCCATGATCGAACGCAGCGACATCATCTGGCTCGGCGTGGCCGCCGGCGTCATGGGATCCCTGATCGGCGGCATGATGCTGGGCATCGGGCTGGACCTGATCGTCAACGGCCAGCCGCTGGGCTGGCTGCTGCTGCTGCCCGGCGCCCCCGCCTCCGCCCTGCCCGGCTACATGCTGGCGCGGAAACTGGCCAGGCGGTTGTAGCGCCCTTCGGCATTACTCTTCCAACCGGGGATCCTGCCGGGGCTGACGATCGTTTCGCACGGAGGCGCGCGCTTCGCGCTCTTCATGGAGACACGGAGGCCGCGGAGGATTCCTGTCGGCGCCGCCGTAACCGCACGGGGCGCCGGTCGCGAGGACGCACCAGGCGATGCCTTTCAGGCGCAAGGCGCATCCGGATGAAGCGCATGGGAATGACGGGCGCGACCACAAGCGTATGGAACCTGCCCCGAAACGAAGAGCCGCAGTCTCCGCGATCTCCGTGTCTCCGTGCGAGAAACCCGTGGCGACGCGCGCGGCGCCGGCCGGGTCGTGGCGGGACCGGCAAGGCAACCGTGGTGATCGCTACTCAGGATTGAGGATTGGGAATCGACCTCAATCGGACCTTGCACGAA
This sequence comes from Rhodopila sp., assembly GCF_035548235.1. Lineage (GTDB taxonomy): Bacteria > Pseudomonadota > Alphaproteobacteria > Acetobacterales > Acetobacteraceae > Rhodopila. The sequence continues at coordinate 2,229 of NZ_DASZTJ010000055.1, read as the reverse complement.
AACGCTTGCTATCTTGGTAAATATACCTATACTGGAGGGAACTTACATGGACATACAGCCGTGCGCACGACCGACCTGCCCATCGCCCTCCTTCGGACCGTCCTTGGCCACATCGCCGTCCTTCTGCTGCAAGGCGCGAACGGCAACCACGAGGAAGCGTGGGAAGCCGCCGAGTGTCTGATCCACGGGCATGCTCCCCGGACCGAGGTCGAACTCCACCTCGTCTATCGGATCATCGCCTTCAACCTCCAGGTCGGCCAGGCGCTCGCCCAGGCGGCGCAGCCCGACATGCCGCTGAACCGGGTGCTGCGCCTGCGCAGCGGCGCCGCCACGCTGGCACGGGCGGCCGACAAGGCGGAACGCGCGCTGGAAAAGCTTCGTGCCGCGTCCGGACAGGGCCAGGGGATCGATCAGGGGTCAAAACAGGGGACGCGCGGACCACAGTCGCCGGAGCAGGCCCGGTCTGAGGCCCTCCTGCTCGAACCGGCGCCCTCCGCCGAAAAAGTCGGTGCCCTGCTGCAGGAAAACCAGACCGTCGGCGCCTATGCCAAGGCCCACGGGATCAGCTTCACCGAAGCCCTGCGCCGCCGCGCACGCGACAAGCGCGTCGCCGAACGCGAACGCCAGAAGATCGCACAAGCCCTGGCGGCCACGCCCGCGACCGCCTAGTCGCCGGTCCTCCCTCGTGCCGGATAACGATAACAGTCTGATATATATTGGTTTTTGACTGACGCCCCCCGGCCGCGCCGGGGTGGTCGTCCCCTCAAGCCGCCGCCGACGTCGTGGCAGCATCCTGCGCCCGGCGCACCCGTAGCCGCCGGATCCGCCGTGCATCGGCGTCCAGGACGCGGAACTCCATGCCGGAGGGGTGGCTGATCACCTCGCCGCGTGTCGGCACCCGGCCGGCCAGGGTGAACACCAGGCCGCCCACCGTATCGATATCCGCGTCGCGCTCGTCTTCGGTCAGGATCGGTCCGACTTTTTCCTCGAAATCCTCGATCGGCATCCGAGCGTTCAGGTCCAGCGCCCCGTCGGGGCGTTCGGTGACCATCGGCGCCTCGACGTCGTCATGCTCGTCTGCGATGTCGCCGGTGATCGTCTCGACGATGTCCTCGATCGTCACCAACCCGTCGATGCCGCCATATTCGTCCACCACCAGCGCCAGGTGGACGCGCTGCATCCGCATCTGCAGCAGCAGGTCCATGATCGGCATCTGCGGCGCCACCATCAGCGGCTTGCGCAGGATCGATTCCAGGCTGAACGCCTCCGGCCGGCCCACATAGGCGAACACGTCCTTGATGTGGATCATGCCGATCACGTCGTCCAACTGCTCCCGGTACACCGGCAGGCGGGAGTGGCCGTCGTTGCGGATCTGCTCGATCGCCTGCGCCAGCGTGGAGTCCGCCCGGATCGCCACGATGTCGGCGCGCGGCACCATGATGTCGTCCGCCGTCGTCTCCCGCATCCGCAGCACGTTGGCGATCAGCAGCCGTTCGTGCCGGTCGAGTTCGGGAGGCTCCCCCGACGAATCCTGCGCCTCTGCCGCTTCCTGCACCAGTTCGGCGATCGACTCCCGCAGCGAGTGCTCCGTATGCCGCCGCCCCAGCAGCGCGCCCAGCCGGCTGAGCAGGCTGTTGCCGTTCCGCCCGCTCATGCGCGCTTCCAGGGGTTGGGCACGCGGATGCGGTGCAGGATGCGGGATTCCAGCATCTCCATCCGGCGGGCATCGCCGGGATGCTCGTGGTCCTCGCCCTGCAGGTGCAGCGCGCCGTGTACCACGAGGTGCGCCAGGTGATGCGCCGGCCGGCGGCGCTGCGCCGAGGCTTCCGCGTGCACGACCCCGTGCGCCAGCACGATCTCGGGCGCCGGATCCTCATAGGTCAGGACATTGGTGGGCTTGTTCTTCCCGCGGTGGCGCCAGTTCAGGTCGCGTACCAGGCGGTCGGATGCGAGCACGATCGTCCCCTGCATGCCCACCGCGTGCGCCGCACGCCGAGCGATGCGCTCGGCGCCGGGGATCGTCTTCTGCCAGGCCGGGTCCGCCACGATGACCACGAGAGAAGGGTCCCCTGCGGGGATCTCGGGTCCTGGCGGACGGCTACTCGGAGGTTCCATCGTCAGTGTGATGTTCGGTCGCCCGCGGTCGCTCACGCTCCCGCCGCGCTTCGCCCTTTGCTGCTTCGCGGTGATCATACGCATCAACGATGCGCGCGACCAGGGGATGCCTGA
>NZ_DASZTJ010000054.1:0-7945 GCF_035548235.1 Rhodopila sp. | reverse complement strand
GGCCGGACAAAACCGCCTCGCCGTCCCTGCCGACGTCAGGGCGCTCGTGATGGTGGGCATCTGCGGCGGGTTCACGACTTTCTCGTCCTTCAGCCTGCAGACCCTGGACCTTGCCCGCGACGGGCGGTTCGCGCAGGCGATGGGGAACGTCGCGTTGTCGATCGTGCTATGCCTGGCCGCCGTCACCGCCGGCCATTACGGCGCGGAGTCGCTGAAAGGCGCGCGTTCCGGCATCGATCGTGCGGAACGTCCCGTGCCGGCCCACACCGCCGTCGCCGTGCTGAACCGGCCGGAGCGAGCGGATGCGCTGCTCGACGCCGCCTCGGGCCTGCTGCGGACGCTCGGCGGCGGCCGGATCACGGCGCTGGCCGTGCGCATGCCGCCGGTCGACACCATCCTGCCGTCCGAGGAAGTCATGACCGCCGAACGCGAAACCTCGGTCAGGGCGGAACAGGAAGGCTGGGCCCAGGCGCTTCGCAAGCGCGTCACAGCCTGGGCCTCGATCCCCGGCATGCCGGTGGATTTCATCGATGTCGAAGGCGACGCCGCCCAGATCGCCGCCGACCAGGGACGCCATGCCGATGCGATCGTGATCGAGCGGCCGGAGGACCATGAGCCGGAGCGGATGCGCGATTGCCTGCACGCCGCGCTGTTCGAGACGGACCGCCCGGTGCTGGTCATCCCACCGGGGCACCCGCGGCCGTTCGGCGACGTCGTCGCCATTGCCTGGAAGGACGACGAGCGAGCGGCGAAGGCCCTACGCTCCAGCCTGGACCTGCTGAGGAAGGCGCGGGCGGTGCATGTGCTGTGCGCCGGCGACACTGCCAGCGTGCCGCCGACGCTGACGGAGCATGGCATCGCCACGACCCTGCACCAACTGGCGGTCGACGAACCGGTCGGCGACGTGCTGCTGGCGGGCGCGCACCAGGCGGGGGCGGACCTGCTGGTGATGGGAGCGTTCGCGCATGGGGAATGGCGCGAACGGATCTTCGGCGGCGCCACCCGGACGATGCTGGCGAAGGCGGACTTGCCGCTATGGATGCGGCACTAAAGCGCGATGACCGGAGGCGGCATCGCCGCAGGTCTGAATCGCGCGGTCAAACCAACAAGCGCGATGACCGGAGGCGGGGTCAGCGTAGCCGCTCGATCAGCGACATCGCGGCGGCCGGGTTGCGTTCCTTGAACCCGCTGATGACATAAAGGAATACGTCCCGGCCGGCTTTCGTTTGTTTTGGCTTGGAGACGGCCTGCAGATCGTCAGGCACCCCGCCGCGCGACCAGGCCCGAGCGCGGTCGGCCCAGGCGGCGAGGGCGGCGGACGAATAGCCGGTGGCTTCATTTTCCGTCGTCCCCATGATGCGGGCATAGACGAACGGCGCAGTGGCATCGGCGATCTGGGGATACTTGGAATCGCCCGCCGTCACGACCGCGACGCCATGGTCAGCGATGAGATCGATGAACTCGGCACATCGGAAACTTTCGTGCCGGACCTCGACCGCGTGACGGATCGCCCGCCCTTCCACGGTTCGCGGCAGCAGCTTGAGGAAAGCCGCGAAGTCGTCCCGGTCGAACGCCTTGGTCCCCATGAACTGCCAGTTGATCGGTCCCAGCTTGTCGCGCAGCAGCAGCACGCCGGACGCGAAGAAGCGCTCGATCGACGATCCTGCCTCGGCCAATACGCGCCGGTTGGTAACGAAACGAGGGCCTTTCAGCGCGAACACGAAATCATCGGGCGTCTCGTCGTGCCAGCGGGCGAAGCTGTCCGGCTTCTGCGAGCCGTAATACGTCCCATTCACCTCGATCGAGGTCAGCGCTCGGCTGGCGAATTCCAACTCGCGCTTCTGCGGAAGCCCCTTCGGATAGAAGGTCCCGCGCCACGGTTCGAAGGTCCAGCCACCAATCCCCACGCGGATATGCGACATGCTGCCAGCCCCTGTCCTGTGTCCGGCCTTGAGAACGCATCGGCCATGTTCTGGTTACAGGGCGCCGCGGGCCGGGATCAAGGCCGGGCCCGCGGACAAGGTGGACGCCTCTTTCGTCAGGGCGGGCGCGCCTCCAGGGGCGGGCGCGCCACCAGGCCGGACTTGGCCCGGCCTGGTGGCGGAAGGCCTCAGCCCTGGTCGTTCTGGTCCAGGTTCACGCCGACGAACAGCGGCTGGCCGTTGCGCAGGACCCGCAGCGCCACCGCATGGTCGTTGGTGGTCGCGGTGCGGATCGCCCTCACCGCGGCTTCCGGGTTGTCGACCGGATGGGTACCGACGCCGACGATCACGTCGCCCGCCTGAAGCCCGGCCGCGTCGGCCGGAGAGCCAGGCTGCACCGCTCGCACGACCGCGCCCTTGGTGCCTTCCGGCACGTCCAACTGACCGCGCAGGTCAGGCGAAAGCGGCGCCAGGGCCAGGCCGATGCGGCCTTTCTTCTCGACCCCGTGATTGTCGTTGCTGGCCGTCTGATCGTTCGGCATCTGCTCGACCTTGACGGCAACATCCTTGGTCTGCCCGTCGTGCAGCACCGTCAGATGCGCTTCGTCGCCCGGCTTCACGCCGGCGACGTTGACCGCCAGCTCACGCGGGTTCTTGATCTGGATGCCGTTCACCTGCTCGATCACGTCGCCCGGCTGCAGACCGGCCTTGGCGGCGGGGCTGTCAGGCTGCACGCCGGCCAGCAGCGCGCCCTGGTTCGGCTTCAGATGCATCGCCTCGGCCGTCGTCGGCGTGATCTCCTGGGCCTCCACGCCCATGAAGCCGCGGGTCACGTGACCGGTCTTCTCAAGCTGCTGCGTTACGGCGCTGATCATGTCGGAGGGGATGGCGAAGCCGATGCCGACCGACCCACCGCTGGGCGAGAGGATCGCGGTGTTCATGCCGATCACCTTGCCGTCCTGGGTGAACAGCGGGCCGCCCGAGTTGCCCTGGTTGATCGGTGCGTCGACCTGGATGAACTGATCGTACGGGCCGGCGCCGATATCGCGGCTGACCGCCGAGACGATGCCGGCGGTCACCGTTCCGCCCAGGCCGAACGGATTGCCCATCGCCACGACCCACTCGCCCGGCTTCACGTCACGCGAATTGCCGAGATGGATGAAGGGGAGCGGCTTTTTCGCGTCGATCTTCAGCAGCGCGATGTCGGTGCGCGGATCGGTGCCGATGACCTTGGCCGGCAGCACCGTGCCGTCATCCAGCGTCACGCTCAGGGACTTCGCGTCCTTCACCACGTGGTTGTTGGTCACCACATAGCCATCGGCGCTGATGATGAAGCCGGACCCCCGAGCCTCCACGGCATGGGCCTGGGGATGCTGCGGGATCATCTGGTTGAAGGGGAACGGAAGCTGCTGCATCGGCCCCTGGCCTTCCCCGCTGTCGAAAGACGCGGGCGTCGCCTTCAACTTATTGGTGATCGACACCACGGCAGGTTTCACCTGCGTCACGAGGTTGGTGAAGTCCGGCAGCGCATGCGCTTGCAGTTGCGTATCCGGTGGATTGACCGGCGCTTGCGCGAGGGCGCGATCGCCCAGCGCGTATCCGCCCAGCGCGGTGCTGGCGAGCAGCGCGACGGCGAGCGCCGAATAGCGTAGGGTCTTGCCCGACCGGGACGGTTGTTGCGTATCCATACGACCTTTGGCTCCTGTTCCGTATCTGGGTCTTTGCCCGGATCATGTGACGCGTTCGGTGCGGTTGCGGTTTCGTCGAGGAGCACCGAAGACGTTCGGAACATGCGGACGCGCGGTTAACCGTTCTCTAGGCGGAGCGATTAAACTCGCGTCATTCCGGCCGGCGCGCGACCGGCAGGCGGTCCGGCCGAAAAGGCCGGTTATGGTAGGCGATGGCAGGGGTGGAGGGTCTCGAACCCCCAACCTCCGGTTTTGGAGACCGGCGCTCTAGCCAATTGAGCTACACCCCTTCGCCCATCGGGACCGCGATCCGACCCCAGCGAGGCGCCTGGGGATATACGATTTCCCGTCGAAGTCAAATAGGAGTCGCGGGGCGGCCCGGGTCGCGCGTCGAATGTCGGGATGCGTGCCCATTGGGGGACACCGGATGGGACTGCCGCACGGGACAGGGACGGCCGATGCCGCCCCTGTCCGCCATGTGGCTACAGGCCGGCCTGGGTGACGAACTTGGTGTTCAGATAGGCCTCGATCGCCTCCGACCCGCCTTCCGAACCATAGCCCGAGTCCCGCACACCGCCGAACGGAACCTCCGGCAGCGCCAAGCCCAGGTGGTTGATGGTCATCATCCCCGCCTCGACCGAGGCGGCGATCTGGTTCGCCGTCTTCGCCGACCGGGTGAAGGCGTAGGACGCCAGGCCGTAGGGCAGCCGGTTCGCCTCGGCCACGACGTCGTTCATGCCCTTGAACGGCGAGATCACCGCCAGCGGGCCGAACGGCTCCTCGTTCATCACGCGGGCTTCCAGCGGGACGTCGGTGATGACGGTCGGCTCGAAGAAGTTGCCCTTGTTGCCGATCCGGTTGCCGCCGGTCTTCACGCGGGCGCCCTTCTGCTGCGCGTCGCCGATCAGCGTCTCCATCGCGGTGATACGGCGGGTATTGGCCAGCGGGCCCATCTGCGTGCCGGTGTCCAAGCCGTCACCGATCTTCAACGTCTTGGCGTGCTGCACGAAGCTCTCGACGAACTGGTCGTACACCTTCTCCTGCACCAGGAAGCGGGTCGGGGACACGCAGACCTGGCCGGCGTTGCGGAACTTCGCACCGGCCAGCACCTTGCTGGCGACCGCGACGTCGGCGTCGTCGAACACGATCGCCGGAGCATGGCCGCCCAGTTCCATCGTCACGCGCTTCATATGCGCCCCGGCCAGCGCCGCAAGCTGCTTGCCGATGGCGGTCGAGCCGGTGAACGACATCTTCCGGATGATCGGATGCGGGATCAGGTACTCCGAGATCTCGGCCGGCACGCCGTAGACCAGGTTGATCACGCCGGCCGGCACGCCGGCGTCCGCGAACGCGCGGATCAGCTCCGCCGGGGAGGCCGGGGTCTCTTCCGGCGCCTTGACGATGATCGAGCAGCCGGCGGCCAGCGCCGCGGACAGCTTGCGCACCACCTGGTTGATCGGGAAGTTCCAGGGCGTGAAGGCGGCGACCGGACCGACCGGTTCCTTGATCACCAACTGATAGACGCCCTCGGCGCGGGCCGGGATGACGCGGCCATAGGCGCGGCGGGCTTCCTCGGCGAACCAGTCGATGACGTCGGCGCCGGCCAGCGTCTCGCCCTTGGCCTCGGCCAGCGGCTTGCCCTGCTCCATGGTCAGCAGCCGCGCGATGGCGTCAGCCCGTTCGCGCAGGATGTCGGCGGCCTTGCGCATGACCTTGGAGCGGTCGAACGCCGACACCTTCCGCCACACATGGAACCCTTTCTCCGCCGCTTCCAGCGCACGGTCCAGGTCGGACTTGTCGGCATGGGCGACGGTGCCGATCTTCTCGCCCGAGGCGGGGTTGACGACGTCGATGGTGCGGCCGCCGGCCGCCTTGGTCCAGGCGCCGTCGATGAAAAGCGTTACGTCGGAATACATGCTGTCCTACCCTTTCTGATCGTCGGCTGCTGCCTGCCTGACAGACGCGGCAGATGGCACCAGTTTGCCGAGGGTTCAACCATGCGGATGCCGCTATGTCCATACACGCACAGCGTCCGAGGCCCTTGCCGAAGCACCCGAGCGGTGGTTGAAGGGCGCCCATGCGCACGATGATGACCGCCCTCGCCGCCACCCTGCTCCTGGCCATTGCCCCCGGCGCCTGGGCGGCACCGCCGGACGTCCAGGTCACCAACGCCTGGGCCCGCGCCTCGGCCGGCCCTGCGAGCACGGGCGCCGCCTATGTATCGCTGACGGCTGGCGCCCAGGCCGATCAGCTCATCGGTGCCAGCACGCCTGTCGCGCAGACCGCCGAGGTGCATGAAAGCACGAACGAAGGCGGCATCATGCGGATGCGCGCCGTCCATACCCTCGACATCCCGGCCGGGAAGACGGTGACGCTCAGCCCCGGCGGCTACCACATCATGATGTTCAACCTGCACCACCCGCTGGTGGCGGGGCAGGACTTCCCGCTGACGCTGACCTTCGCGCATTCCGCGCCGGTGACGGTGACCGTGGCGGTACGCCCGATCGGCGCCGCCGCGATGCAGGGCCATCCGATGGGCGGGATGGACCATGGCGGGATGAACCACGGGATGATGGGGAAGACGCAATAGGGCTATCGCGACAGGGCGCTTCCTTGTCACGGGCGAGCGATCTGCGTCACGACAGGACCTTCTACGTCATGGCCCGACTCGACCGGGCCATGACGGGGTAACGCCGTTACGGGGTCGGGCCGTGACGAGGTCTGGCTATGACGGGGGCGGTTGGGCGGTCACCCGATCCGCAGCAGCCGCGCGCCCTCGGTCCGCAGCCAGGCGATCCCCGACTTGGTGTGCGGGGTCAGTTCGTCCACCAGGGCCCAGAACTGCCGGCCATGGTTCATATGCCGCAGATGCGCGACCTCGTGCGCCACGACGTAGTCCTGCACGAAGGTCGGGGCCATCACCAGCCGCCAGCTCAGCATCAGCGACCGGTCCGGCGCACAGCTTCCCCAGCGGGTCCTGGTGTCCTTCACCGTTACGCGCTTCGGCGACACGCCAATCAGCCCGGACTTCGCCATGGCCAGCGCCCCGAGACGGCGCTTCGCCTCCTGCCGCAGGAAGTCGCGGGCGCGGCGTTCCACGAACTCGGGCGCGCCCGTCACGTGCAGTTCCTCGTCCAGCAGCCAGGCCGCCCCGCGCGCCTGGGGCACGTGGCGGATCCGGTGCGGCACGCCGCAGATCGGCACCGTCGCGCCATCGGTCAGCGCCACCGCCTCGGGCAGCGCGGCCAGCCGGTCGGACACCCAATCGGCATGCCCCATCAACAGGGCCATCCCGGCCTTCCGACTGGCGCGCATGGGCAGGGTCACGACGACGGCACCTCCGGTCGGGTCGATCCGCAAGGAGATGCGCCGCGCACGCTTGTTCCGGCGCCAGCAGACCCGAGCGGGACCGGCCGGCAGGGCGAGCGTTTCGGGGGGAAACTCCTCCATTGCGTCAATGCACCGGGGCCGGGGTGATTCGTCAATGGACGTGTGAACCGGACCCTCGTATGAATGTTATGGTATAACGTTCCAGAGAACCCCCATGCGCCGCCGCCACCTTCTCGCCGCCGCCCTGTTCGCCGTCGCCCCAAAGCCGAGCCGCGCGGCGGCGGGACAGGCGACAAGGGGGAAGCTCCCCCTGATCGCGACGTTCTCGATCCTGGGCGACATGGTCGCGTCCGTCGGCGGGGACGATGTCTCGGTCCGCGTGCTGGTCGGCCCCAACCAGGACGTCCATATCTATGAGCCGGCTCCGCGCGACCTGCGCGACGTGGTCGCGGCCTCGGCGGTGGTGGAGAACGGCCTGGGGCTGGAGGGCTGGATGGCCCGCTTGACCGGCGCCGCCGGCTTCAAGGGCCGGACGATCGTGGCCGCGGCCCAGGTCAAGCCTCGGACCATGAAAGAGGATGGCGCCATCGCCACGGACCCGCATGCCTGGCAAAACCCCCAGAACGGCGTGCTGTATGCCCAATCGATCGCGGCGGGACTGTCAGCCGCCGATCCCGCGCATGCCCAGGCCTACGCCTCCGCCGCCACCGCGTATGAGGACGCGATCCGCCAGGCCGACGCCCGCATCGAGGCCGCTTTCGCCTCCATCCCCGCCAACCGGCGCCGGATCATCACCACGCATGACGCGTTCGGCTATTACGGCGCGCGCTACGGCATCGAGTTCCTCGCCGCCGAGGGGATCAGCACCGAGTCCGAACCTTCGGCCAAGCAGATCGCCGCACTGGTCCGGCAGATCAAGCGCGAGAAGATCCATGCCGTCTTCATCGAGAACATGACCAGCGACCGCATGGCGAAGATGCTGGCGCGGGAGACCGGGGCGGTACC
>NZ_DASZTJ010000053.1:0-46441 GCF_035548235.1 Rhodopila sp. | reverse complement strand
CAGCGCGCGGTCGAACAGGTCGGAGATGCCCTCGCGCCACTCTGCCAGGTATTCGCTGGCCGCCGCCTCTGGATCAACCTCCATTCGCGCATCGACAATGCGCTGCGGCAGTGTGCTATTGAAAGTGCGAGACGCGCCGCGCACCACCAGCACGTCGTTGTCGGGCTTTCCATAGTGCTGCCGCCACTTGTTGAACAAGAGGCCCTTCCGCCGGTACGGCGAGCTGATGCCGACCAGGATCGACGTTGGGATCGTCGCCATCGCGGGTTCCAGCGCCGCATAAAGGTCAACATCACTCGATGCCGCGCCGTCATCCCTGAAGAACGCGACCTCGTCGAGGATGGCAACCGCTATGGTGCGACCGCGTATGGCGCGAAAGTTGTTCGTCGATATGACGATCTCGACACAGTTATGCAGTTCCAACGCGTCGTCCGTCTCGCGCGCTACCAGGGACTTCAGGATCGGGATCGAGGCGAAGTAGCCAGTGACGTAGCGGTGGATGATTGCCGCCTGATCGCGGGATGTAGCCAGGCACGCGATCGTCGCGCGCTCGCCCGTGCGCAAGTGCTGCGTGTAGTCCTCCAGGGCGCCGCTGACGGCAATGGCGGCTGCCGTGCTGTCTTTGCCGCCACGACGTCCCACAATGGCCCACAACTCCCGGACCCGTTGGGCCGGCGGGTCGCGCTCGGCCACCTCTCGGAAGGAGGCCACCTCGCCCTCGGTCATGGGTTCAGCCCAGGCCGCCTTCAGGACGGCCCGCCAGAGGTCCCAGGACGGGCCATGGAAGTCGTGCGCCAGCAGGCCGCCTTCAGCCATCAGCGCCGCTGGCGTGCCTGTCGGGGCCGGCGCCGGGGTGGCCTTACGCGGCATCGTCGGTCTCGGTCTGCCGTGGGGCGTGCATTAGGCGGATGGCGGCCAGGGCCTCTTCTGGCGTGAGTTTCCGTGCGGCCGCCGCTTCCAGGCCCAGGCGAGCCAAGCAGCGTCCCAGCGTGTTCGCCAGCTTGTCCGCACGTTCCAGCATATCGATCGTCTCTGCTCCCGAGGCGCGGGCGGCGAGGCGGTCAAGCTGCATGCTCTGCCATTCGAGATTGATGATGCGGTCGATCAGGATCGCCTGTGTGGCACTCGGGGCAGTCCCGCAGTGCGCGATCAGCGTCGCCCGGCGGACACGGAGCGCCTTGCCTTCTCGTGTCCGAGCGTTTGGGATTGCAAGGAATGGGTCTGGGGTGGGGCGCCGCTTGTAGGGCTGAAAGCGCCGTTTCCGGGTAGTCGGCTTGTCTGGCAGGGGAGGTTGATGGTCTGTCGTCATGATGCTGTCAGGCTGTTGGATTGCTGTGCAACATGTATGCGACATGGCTCAATAATTCCACCGAAAACAATATGCTAAGCAATGACAAGGGGACTAAATATCCCTCGGTCAATTGCATTCGCTACCGATGATTGACGAACGGTCGCGAAGCCGAAGGCCGCAGCGTTGATTTTTCGGACGCGAAGCCGAGGCGTTGCCCCCCGTCTCTCACCTCCACCGGGCTGCTTTGCTTTTGCTTCGGATTTTGCCGCCTCTATAGGCGGCCAAAAGCATCCGAAGCACGAAGCAGATTTCAGAACCGTTTACAAAGCGGTCCGAAGCAATCCGAAGCAGCGGTCAACTCTCCCAGACGCACATGCGGTCGAAGTCGATAAAGCCGTTGCGCTTCAATGTGGTTAGCGCATTATTCTCTTTAGGGTATCCGCTTCGTAAGAGTTCTATTCCATCCGAAGCAGTCCGAAGCATACTGTCTGGAAACCACCCCTTTTCGACCAGCTTTTGGCGCAGTGCTTCGCGTGATACAGCGCGACATCCGAAGCAGCCGCCTGGGGGTGTATAAGGTGCCCCGGAGACGGCCAGCAGCCTCCGGAATTCGGCAAGAAACAAAGCCGTTTGGGAATTGAGCTTGTTCTCCTTGGCTCTTCCCATCGGGCGTCCGCTAGCAGTTTCGGAGGTCCAGCGATCGTCTGCCAATCGAATGATGCAGGTCTCGAATTCGGCCCAATTGTCGGGCGTTCGGCGCCTCGCCTTGCCGGGAGCCTCGAACGATAGAGTGAAGGCGGTTTCCCCTGGTGCAGTCTCTCCCTTCTCCAATGGTGACATCAAGCCGACGGCATCGAACCGCCATGCTTTGGTGGCGCTGCCATACTGCTTGCCGGTGTCATGGCCGGTATGGTCGAGCCAAATCTGGCCGATGCGTTTGGTCGTCAGAGCAGACACCAGCGGCAATGTCTCCGACCATGGCACTTCGTCTTTCTGATCGCCGGCAATCAAGCTCATGACATTGTCGAACACGATCAGGTCGACGCCGCCGAGACGCTCCACGAGATCGAGGACAAACTGGTGGCCTGCTTCAGTATTGAGCGGTTGGAGGCGCCCGAAGTCGGGCCAAACCTTGAAGATTTCATCCTCCAGTTCTCGGGAATAGATGATCAGATTTCCGTCTTGGACGGCTGAGGCGCCGCGGCGGATCGCGTCCACGGCACGGGCCTTGATCAATTCGCTTGGCATCTCTCCATCGATGATCAGAACGCGGGCTGCTCTGGTTGATCTCCAGTGCAGGAAGCCGGCGCCGCTGGCGATGCCATATGCGATGGCCTGACCGAGCAGCGTCTTGCCCAGGCCTGTGCGACCCACCAGGAACATACGTGTGGTGGTGGTGACCAGATCGCCAAGGAGGCGGTCGGGCGGCGGAATCGGGCGATCTGCCCACGCTTGTATAGACAGAAAGGTCCGGAGTGCAGGCGACTCCGATGGTTTTCCCGGTGAAGGCGTTTGCTGACGCGCTCGCCAATCAGGATGGGACTCCTGATACCCCTCAGACGGAGGTGGGACGAAATCCCGCCGGGTGTTGCCGTCTGGCATCATCCTGCCCTCTGCACGTCGATCGGCTTTGTGCGACCCAGGACCAGACCGGACTCGACCGTCTTCTCGACGTTCTTCCAATCCTTCACGGTGTCGGGGAGAGCATCCTTGATCCAGGCGAGGGCTGTGGCATCGCTGAACCTGCCCGCGGCCTGGATACCGCCAAGAAGAATGGCAGCCGATCTGACTGCGGTGTGTTTAGAACCTTCACCAGCGGAACGAACAACCCTCAACGCTCGTTCCAGGACTATTTCATGGTCAGGGGCAAGTGATTGGTGTTTACCTCCCCTGAAACCTCCCGACGTCCGGAAGGTTTCGACCTTGGGCGTCGTCAGGATCTCGAACAGCCACTGCGGCCAATCAGCAGGAGGCGAATGGTCGCGGCACGCATAGCCAGACGCGAACCAGAAAACGATGTATCCGCCGTCGCCGCGCGTATCAACACCCATATGGATCGTCGACTGCGTGTTGACGATGCCAGGCCGGTGACGAAAGTAAACATGCAGGCCACCGCTGGCGCTTTCATAGATGCGTGTGGCCGGCAAGCGATCGGCGTTGGCATGCCACCACGCACGCGCGGCCTCATGCTTCTCTATAGTCTTAGCAGGCGCATCGTCGGGCCAGCGGCCGGCATCGATATCAAGAACTGATATTCCTGATGCCGCACCCGTGGTGACCCCGACATGGTGAGCGTTCCGGTGTGCGAATAGCTGCTTAATCTTTTCGGGATCGGTGGTTCCGTCGAGGAGACCGTTGCCACCCTCTTCTTTTGAGATGGAAGGTTGCTTGTTGGCTCCGATGGGGAAGACTGCATATCCGGCATTTCGGGCCAAGTTTAACGCGAGGGTGGTCAGTTCCACGCGGTCGAAGGGGGCGCTCATGCCGCGACCTCCCGCAGGGCTTCGGCCAATCCGGGCAGCCCGGCAGCATCAAGCTGCTGTGCGCGTCGGAGCGCTGTGGCGGTTGCCCGTTGCGCGGCAACTGCTGCAATGTTATCAAAGGGCGTTGTCGTTTGGGTTGATACTGGTTCTCCGAAAGGCGCTGGGACGGTCAGGTCCTGGCGCTTTCGCTTTCCTGACGGAGGCCAACACGGACGCAGCAGCGCTTCGTGCAGCCGATCGGCGACGGCCGCCGAATGGCCGTCGACCACTCAGGCGGCGCCCTTCATTGCCTCGGCTTCACGCTGCTCAATCGACCGCCGGTAGGTGGACTTCCGCATCTGCCACAGCTTTCCGACCTTGAAGGCCGGCAGCATCCGCTGTTCGAGAAGGTAGTTTACGCGCCGCAGAGGAAGGCCGGTATAGACGGCGATCTCGCCGGCGCCATTAAGCATGTCGTCGGCGATCGTGTGAGACTGAATGGCGGTTGACGTTATTGGTTCGGTGGTCATGTCTGCCTCTTAAGTTGAATGGCAGACGGATGTATTGGGTGGGAGTGTCTCGCAGTCTCTGTGTGTGAATATTCCGACTAAGAACGAAGAAACTTCACATTCCCAGGCTGCTGCCGGTTGAGATGGCGAACCTGCTCATACGTAACCGATTCGCCGGTCAAGGCACTTGCGATTGCCGCCGCTTGGTGTGGCATGGCCTCTCCATAGAGCGTCCGCACTATCGTAGATAGTCGTGATGCCGCCTGAAGGCCCGTCAGGTTCTTGCGCGCATTTGGCACGACGGCGGCGAAACACTGAGCTTCTGAGGCCGCCTGTTCGAGAACGTCTGCCTTTGCTCGCATTGAGGCCGCCGCGATGTTCCAGTCTATGCCCCCGGCGCCGGGAGGTAACCTCGCGGTGTCTTCCGCCTCTATACGCAGAGCCCGCGCTCGGCGCAGATAATCTTCCGTCGAGGCGGCAACCTCGGCCTCGACGCGAGCGGGATACAACGTCACGGCAACATGAAGTATTTGCTTGAACAGGAAGATCAGAGCGATGCCTTGACATTCATCTCGATCGTTTTCCGACACGTCGCAGATTTTCGCCAAAATCTGAGCGTTTACCGTGTGAACCCAGCTTCCATCAGGTTTGCGACGGTGTAGTTCACGCCACATACTCTGCAAGCTTGAGTCGTTGGCCAGTCGGTCGATAAGTTGAGCGTTTGCCACATGCTCGGGATGATTTCGATTGGCTTCGATCCAGGATTTGACGGGATCTGGCAGCCAACCAGCGAGGCCAAGTTCCGCTCTGTTCACTTCACCACCGCCAGCTCACCGGCCGCGAACTTCGCGTGGTCGTCCTCCAGGGACGGAAACAGGTGCCCGTAGGTATCGAACGTCATCTGGATCGACGCATGACCCATCAGGACCTGAAGTCGTTTCGGGGTGAAGCCCTGCTCAATGATCCAGGACGCAAAGAAGTGACGAAGCGCGTGCAGCCCGTACTTGGCCACCGGCACGGGATTGCCGTCGTCGTCCCGTTTAGCGGGGTGCGGCTCAAAGACCCCGGCGGCGATCTGGATGGGATCGAACCCGCGGTTGACGATGTTGGCATGTGACTCGGCCTTCCCGTCACCGTTGGGGAACACCAGCCACAGGCGGCCGGGCTGATCGTCGGTTCTCTCGGCGCGAGGGCAGGCGAGTTTCCATTCCCTTAGCGTGTTCAACACCAGGGGAGACATCGGGACGGCGCGATGGCCGGCTTCGGACTTCGGGGATCCGATCTTGTTCCATTGGTCCGCCCGCTGTCGGACGTGGATCACTTTATCGCCAAAGTCCACGTTCTCCCAGGTCAAGCCGCGCAGCTCCGACGCCCGCAGGCCGGCGAAGACGGCCGTCACCAGCAATGGATGCCAGCGACCGGTGGCAGCCTTCAGGATGGCTGCAACTTCAGCCTTTGTCGGAATGTCGCGACCGACCGCCAACTTCCTCTTGTCGCGCCCGGCAATCTTGATCTTGACTTGGCCGATCGCATTTTGCGCCACTAGCCCGCGACGCTGCGCCTCTGCCAGGATGGATTTCAGGCTCCCTAGCACTTTCTTGGCCATTGGCCGGGAGAGCTTATCCAGCAGGTCGTCATGGAACTTCTCACCCATCGGGGCGGAGAGGCGCGCCAGCTTCACATTGCCGATCAGCGGCTTGATATGGAGATCTACGTGGTTCCGATACTTGTCCAGGGTGCTGCGCTCAAGACCCTTGCGTTTACCTCGCTCCAACCATAATCCACCGGCCTCAGCGACCGTGATGCTGTCCCGCTCCGGTGTATGAGTGCCTGAAGCCACCTCATTGCGCGTAGTGGTCTCGAAGTCCGTCGCAGCTTTTTTGGTGGGGAACGTCTTAAGGTGCCGTTTGCCGCTCTGGTCGAAGTAGTCACACACCCAGGCTGTCTTCATCTCGCCGCCAGATTTCCATGACCGCTTGCGTACCGATGACATGACCGCAACCCATCCGCGAACGAGCTTCTTGCATGGGACAAATCCCGGTTAATCCCAAGGAATCCCAGGCATCCGCATATGCTCCTTGCGACAAGGATGCAACATGATAAACTGAATTCGGCGGAATTCCTTACCCTGGTAGGGAATCATAATCCCTTGGTCGGCGGTTCAAATCCGTCCGCCGCTACCATCTAACTGGGTGATTCGCCCCCAGGAAACTAGGGACACGCCCATTTGCGTTCAGTCAATTTATTCGAGCGAACAGGCTACCGACCGAACGAGAAGACTGCGGAGCCACCATGGGCCGTCGACGTTAAACCCTCCCAAGGCCTGCGAGTGCAGGTGGGTGCCAGATACCAAGACCAGGATCCTGACAGCGCCAGCCCCCAAGGGAGTGCTTACTGGCCCCGGGGGTAAAATTGTCTGACGCACCGGGCAGCCCCGCTCCTCGGATATAGACCCCCGGCGGCGCGGGTCAATCGCGATCTACCGTCCGGCCACTATCTTCTTCTCAAACAGCGTCGCGATCTCGGCCGAGGAATAGCCGTGGTCGGCCAGGACCTCGGACGAATGCTCGCCCAGCGTCGGCGCGTGCGCGCGCTTGCTGCCGCTGACTAAGGGCGGCAGGCCGGGGATGTTGGGGGTCGGTACCAAATCCGGCACGCCCGGCTGCTGCAGCCAAGCCATGATGCCGGTGGCTGCGACCTGTTCCTCCTTCAGAAACTCCTCGTAACTGTTGACGCGGCCGTTCATGATGCCCCGAGTGGCCAAGCGTTCCGACAACCAGGCGGTGGTGTGATCGGCGATGCGGGGTCGCAGCAAGGCGTAGAGCTCATCCAGGTTCGCCGCGCGCGTTGCGGACGTGGAGAACCGGGCATCGTCGTGAAGGTCCATGGCCTCGATCGCCTCGCAGAACGGCCGCCAGTCGGACGGCCGCACCATCGTGATATTGATCTGCCCGTCGATCGTGTTGAACACACCGCTTGGCATCGAGGTCCGCTGCGCCGTACCATGCTCCAGGTAATTGGCGATCATCCGTATCACCGACAGCATCGCCCCGCTATGCATCAGGCTGAGGTCGATATAGCGGCCCTTCTTCTCCGCTTGTGCGCGTCGCACATACAGCGAGGTGGCGATAGCCTGGAACCCCAGCAGGCCGGAATACATATCAATCAGCGAGATCGCGATGCGGTGCGGATGGCCGTCATGCTCGCCTTTGTTCTCGGTCACAATACCGATGAACGCCTGCAGTACTGGGTCCATGGCGGGCCGCGACGCCAGTGGGCCTGTCTGCCCAAAGCCGGAGATCGAGTAGTAGATGATCCCCGGTTCCGCCGCGTTGACAGAATCATAGCCGAAGCCGTAGCGCTGGATGGTGCCGGGCCGGAATCCCTCGATGAACACGTCGGCCCCCTTGATCAGGCGCCACAACACCTCCTTCCCTTCCGGCGTCTTCAGGTCCATCGCCAAGCTGCGCTTGCCCAGCGTGCCATATAGTGAAAAGGCCGAATGGTCCTCGTACGTGCGGCCAAGGATACGAGACCAGTCGCCGCCATTATGCGGCGTTTCCACCTTGATGACATCGGCCCCGTGCTGCGCCAGCATCATCGCGCAGGACGGCCCGGCGACGCCGCCGCTCAGGTCAATGACTTTCAGCCCGGCGAAGGCGGACGCGTAATCCATCATGTTTCCCCCGTCCTGTTCCCCTGGTGGTCCGTATATTCGTTCGAACCCATGTTACGGAGGAACCGGCCGAGGGCAAATTTCCACGAGTCCGCTCTAAGGTGCGGCGGCACCTGCAAACACGTAACGCGCGATTGCCTGACCCAGGCACGCGTTCAATAAGGCGACAGTTTTGTCGCGCTGGTCGCGGCTGGCCCGCTCTAGGTCCACCTCGCCACTGTTCACCCAGGTCTGCGTCAACCCAAGGCGCTGGAACAACCCGATGCCGGCATGATCGGCCGTTTGCTGCAAGACCCATTCATACGGATCGACATCGATATTGGCGCGCAGAAAGCGGCTGAATTGCGGGTCGACCAGCACCACATCGGTACGCTTTTCGATAGCGGCGTCGATACCTTGCTCCAGTACGTCGTGCAGCATTTCCGGACGGATGCCGCGCACGGCCTCCACGGTGCCGGTCTGCCACAGCAGTAGGTCGAAGTGACGCTCCGTCAGGTGCTGGCGCAGGATCGTCAGCATGTCGTCGGCAGTCATGTTGCGGCCACCCGCGACCGTGAGGTTGAAGCGGGCGTCCGGCCGCAAGGCGCGGAGTGCCTCCGCCATCCGGAACGGGAAGGAGGCGCCGGGGGTTTTCCCCGCGAACGCTCTGCCTGTCGTCCCGCCTGTCTCGCCGACAGTGGAGCCGGACCCGAGCGCGAGGATTTCCACCGGGCGACTGGCGGCGAGCGCGGCAGCAACGGCTGGTAGCGGAAAGGCCGGCGTGATGTACTCAGACGGCATCTCGCAAGGCAACTTCCCGTCAAGAGCGGGTTGTGCGCATGCGGAGGCAGCCATGAACAACGCAGTCAACGACATGGCCAGCCAACGCATGGCGTCAACCGGTATCAGGCTGTACGGCCTGCGGCAAGCGCGAGTCATGCTGTTCAACAACGCGCCGCTCCACCAGGCGTTCCGCGGAACGTTCCGTCACGCGCTCCTTGGCGTGGCTGGCTCTGTCCTTCACACGGTACCAGGCAGCAAGACCGCCGACTGCGGTCATACCGACGGCGCCGAACAGGTTGATCGCTACCTGCATCGCCGCACGGTCATTGAATTCCAACCCCAGGCGGGCGACGAAGCCCAGGACGATGCCGGCGCAGAATACGGGCAACGAGTGCTGACCTAGTAGCACAAGCACCGAGGCCCAGCGGGTCCGCAGCCA
Source organism: Rhodopila sp. (assembly GCF_035548235.1). GTDB lineage: Bacteria > Pseudomonadota > Alphaproteobacteria > Acetobacterales > Acetobacteraceae > Rhodopila. The sequence goes on along the minus strand of NZ_DASZTJ010000053.1, from coordinate 37,302 downwards.
AGCGGCGTGCGGCGGGATCAACCGCACCGCCAACCAGGTCAGCGACAGGATCGATGCCAGGCGGAACGGATGCAGGCCGGTCTTGTCTTCGATCACCAGGAAGCGCAACCAGGAGGCGGAGAACCAGTCCAGGATATGCGGCTGTGGCTCAATGACATAGGCAGTGATGAGACCGATCACGACGACGAAGATGGCCAGGATGTCATAAGGCCATTTCCTTCGTGGCATGCGAGGTGGGGCGCAGGCCATCAGCACGCCCAGGACAAACAGAAACTGCCAGGCGAACGGATCGAAGAACCAGCCCTCGCCGGTCCACTCGTTCAGATTCACATGGGTGATTTGCACCAGCAGATAGGTGGCGAAGGACAGGCCGAACAGTATGTGCGGCCACCGCAGCAGCCAGATCGTCGCAGCAAACAGCACGAGCAGCACGACATAGAGCGGTAGGATGTTCAGCAGGCTCGGTTGGAAGCGCAGGAACACCGCCTCCAGGATGCTGCGATAGGGATCGTCGCCAAGGACGTCTAGCCGGCTTTCCTCCAGGTAGGAGAGCCGATTGAGCGCAGTGGCCGAATACGATACCTGGGCCGAGAACAGGACGAACAGGAAGATGTGAGCGACGTACAGCGTCCAGGCGCGTTTCAGTACATCTGCGGCGGAGGAGACGAAGCCGTGAGTGTGCAGGCGCTTGCCGTATGACAATCCGGCGCCGTAGCCGGCCAGCAGGACGAAAATCTCGGTGGCGTCGCACATCGCGAAGTTGCGCAGGCTGACGTTCGACAGCAGGTCGCCCGGGATGTGATCGGTGAAAATCCACCACAACGCGAGGCCACGAAAGAAATCCACCCGCAAATCCCGCCGAGCGGAATGCCGGATCAAGTCCATGCGCAGGCTCCTTCACCTCGCACGCATATAGGGACGCGGGCAGATGGGGAAGTATCCTGCCCGTGTCAAACTTTTACGTTCGCGCGGCAGCCTCCCTGAACGCGGCGGCGGTGGCCAGGTAGGTATCCAGGTCCCGATCTTCCGGCGCGACCAGGATATGCTGGATACCAGCATCGGCATAAGCTTTCAGCGCGTCGCCCATGGTTTGGACATTGGCGGCGCTGCAACCGACGCGGATGGAGATGGTAAAGTCGGCGCCGGACCGCTCCGCCCGTAGCCGCTTGACCCAGCCGGCGGCCTTGTCGGGGGCGATCCGGCTGCCGTGCCAGCCATCGTGGCGCAGCGCCCGTCTGACAGCGGCGTCCGACGCACCTCCGACCCAAATCGGGATTGGCGCGACGGGCAGTGGTTGGGAGCGCATGGCGTCGATCTTCGCAGGAATCCATTTGGCGGCAAAACTGACTGGATCCTGACTCCAGGCCGCCTTCATCATGGCGATGCCCTCGTCCATCCGCCGGCCGCGCTGCTCGAACGGCACGCCTAGGGCGGCGAACTCAGCTTCCAGCCAGCCAACGCCGGCGCCCAGGATTAGTCGGCCGCCGGACAGGTTCTGCAGCGTCGCCAGCTCCTTCGCCAGCGGCAGGGGATGGCGCAGCGGCAGCACCAGGACAGAGGTGCCCAGCCGCACTTTGCTGGTAACCGCTGCAGCCCAGGTGAGCGTCAGGACTGGATCCCAGAAATTCGGGGAAGGCGGATAGGGGCTATCCTTGGGGACAATGATGTGTTCGCTGACCCAGACATCGTCGAACCCAAGCGTTTCAGCTTCAATAGCGGTGCGGCGGATGGAATCGGGGCCGGCCTTGCGGCCGATGTGCGGCAGATGGATGCCGAGTTTCATGGTCGGGTCCCTCCTAGGGACATGCTTCACCGGTTTTCGTTTGGTTGTCGATGGCGGGATGGGATAGCCACCGGTTCCGCAGCAATCGTCCCCGATATCGCCTCCGTGGCAGACAAGTAACGCCCTCGGCAAATCGCCCCTCGCGCCCGCATCCCAACGGTAACCTGCGGCTCGCGGAACATAAGGGGACTTGCACGCTTCGCACCCCCTTTGCCACCCTGCCGCCCCTTGCCACGGCCGGATCCATGACCACAGAGATGACCATCGCCCCCGCCAAACCCAAGCGTGCGCGCGCCACGCGGCGCAAGGCCGAGGCGGGCGGCTTTAAACCGCTGAAAACCGAGCGCCTGACTCTTCGACCGCTGCGGCCCGCAGATGCCGAGTCGATGCACCGTCTGGTCAACGACTGGGAGGTCACGCGCACCCTCGCCGAACTCCCCTACCCCTACCCGCGCGACCTCGCCGACGAATGGATCGCTTCCACCGCCAAGCAACTCGCCGCAGGTACCGGTTACCACCTCGCCATCACGGGCCATGAGGGCAAGAAGGAGACCCTAGTCGGCGTCGTCGGCCTGCGCATCGACCCGGCGGAGCGGGTCGGGCGCATTGGCTACTGGGTTGGCCGCGCCTATTGGCGGCACGGTGTCGCGACCGAGGCCGCCAGTCGACTGGTGAGTTGGGCCTTCGCAAACCTGCCGGTTGATCGCATCACTGCCGAGGTCGCCGAGGGCAATGACGCCTCGGTCATCGTGCTGGGACGCATTGGCTTCCGCCCCGCCGGCCATGCCACCCGCCAATCTTTGCTGCACGAGGCGCCGCACGAGGTTGCACTGTTCGAGGCCACGCGCGACGACATCTTTGGCAAGCTCGAAGCGCCACCCGACGCCGCGACCATACCCGGCGCCAAGACCCTGCTGCTGGTCGTCGCCTGCGCCCTGGTCGATGTCGATGGCCGTGTCCTGCTGGCACGTCGGCCGGAGGGGAAGAAAATGGCTGGCCTCTGGGAGTTCCCGGGCGGCAAGCTTAATCCTGGCGAAATGCCGGAGGCCGCCCTGATCCGCGAGTTGAAGGAGGAACTGGGCATCGACGTTACCGCGGCCTGTCTTGCCCCTTTCGCGTTTGCATCGCACGATTACGGCAGTTTTCACCTTCTCATGCCGCTGTTCATCTGCCGCCGCTGGAAAGGCATCCCCACCACTCGGGAGGGTCAGACGCTCGCCTGGGTGCGGGCGGCAAAACTCGCCGAGTATGAAATGCCCCCTGCGGATAAGCCGTTGATCCCACTGCTGCGCGAGTTCCTGTAAGGGAGACGAGGACGATGGCCGCCCCAAACCCCACCGCTTGCCTGCTGGTGATCGGCAATGAGGTGCTGTCCGGCCGCACCCGTGATGCCAATATCCAGTTCCTGGCGACGGGCCTGGGCAATCTGGGGATTCCGTTGCGAGAAGTGCGGGTGATCCCCGACGTGCATCAGACGATCATCGACACGGTCAACGAGGTGCGGAAGAAGTTCGATTACGTTTTCACCACCGGCGGCATTGGTCCGACCCACGATGACATCACCAGCGAATGCGTGGCTGCCGCATTCGGCGTGCCGTGGGAGCCACATCCGGTGGCATGGCCGCGCATGGAGGCCAGCTACAAGCCCGGCGACTTCAACGCCGCCCGCCAGCGCATGGCGACCATGCCGCGTGGTGCAGCGCTGATCGAGAATTCGATCTCGGTCGCTCCTGGGTTTCAGATGGAAAATGTCTACGTCATGGCCGGAGTCCCGCGGGTCATGCAGTCGATGTTCGAATGGCTGGCGCCTCGGCTGCAAGGTGGGACGAAGATCGAGATGCGTGTGGTCCATGCGATCGGCCTGCCCGAAGGCGTGATAGCCGACGGCCTGGCGGCGATCCAGGCGCGATACCCCGACCTGGATATCGGCAGCTATCCGTTCTACCGGGCAACCGGCAACGGTGTGGCGTTGGTCGCCAAGGGGCCGGACGTCGCGGCGGCCGAACGCGCGGTGGCGGAGATCACGCAGTTGATTGTCAGCCTGGGCAGGACTCCGATCCAGGGCGAACCGCCGGATGTCTGATACCGAACCTCGCCGGGTTCGATTTCGTCACGGTCGGCTGCCCTGGTCCTTTATGGATTCAACGATATCAGCCTGTTAAAGTTGTCTAAGGTTAGCACGAAGCTGGCCGTGAAGAGGAAGATCACGATTGCCTGACCTATGCGCTCGTCTTTCTCATATCAAAATCGTAACGTATCGTCAGTACAACAGGCCGAAAGAGATGGATTTGATGCTCAAGCACCTGATCAAGATCGCGGTCGCCCTTCTGATCGCCTGTCCGGTCGCCGCCCTGGCGCAGCCGCTTATCCAGCCCACACGTGACGTCGTCGTTACCTACCGAATCAGCGGGCAAGGCATGGTCCCACCCGGCCAGCCGTCGGTCGAAACCATCAGGATCGGTTTCGCCGCGCACGCCCAGAGGACCTATGTCGAACCGGTCGGGCAACCGTACCGGATGATCGCCGACCGCGCCTCCGGCCATATGACCATGATCATGCTCCAGCAGCACATGTACATGGAAATGCCGTACGACCAGAGCAAGGTGATGAACTTCTCGACCGAGAATGCGAAGTTTCAACGGAAAGGAATGAAGACGATCGCCGGCCTGTCCTGCACGGAATACGATGTACAAAGCCCACGACATAACGGCACTGCCTGCTTGACCGATGACGGTGTGCTGTTGCAGGCAGAAGGTCAGGATGCGAACCACGATGGATCGATGGAGGCGACGGTCGTTTCATATGGGCCGATTCCTGACAACGCTTTCGCGCCGCCGCCTGATTTCCAGAAAATGGACATGGCGCGCATGGGAGGCGCCATGCACCGGCAATAGTTTGGCGTCAGCTCGCCTTCCGTCGCCCGACTCTGGCCCACAGCAGCGGCAGGACGGTGACGACGATCGTCAGCGTCGACACCGCCGCGATCGTCGGGTCGATGTCGTACCGCAAGTCCTCCCACATCCTGCGCGGCAGCGTGACCGCATTCGCGCCGGACAGGAACAGCGACACGATCAGCTCATCGAACGAGGTAATGAACGCGAAGAGCGCCCCCACTAGGATGCCCGGCCGGATGAGCGGCAGCGTCACCTGCCGAAACGTCCCCCAGGGTGTGGCGCCGAGCGAGAGGGCCGCCATTTCGAGCCGGCGGTCGAAACCGGCGAGGCTGGTGCCGACGCTGGTCACGACGAAGGGCACCGCCAGGCAAGTATGTGCCAGCACCAGCCCTGCTGGTGTCCCGACCAGGCCGTACCGCGCGAATGCATAGTAAAGTCCGATCGCCACCACGATCACCGGCATGACCAGCGGTGACAGTATCAGGCCGATGGCCAGGGTGCGTGCCCATTTCGGCAACCGTCCCAGACCCAGCGTGGCTGCGGTTCCCAAGATCGTGGACAGGACGACGGTCGAGACCGCGACTTCTATGCTGATCCGGGTAGCGGACAGCCAATCACGCGACCCCAGATAGGCGCGATACCACCGTAATCCCAGCGCTGGCGGCGGAAAGGTCAGGTAGCTGGCCTGGGAAAACGACAGCAGAATTACCACCAGGATCGGCGCGATCATAACCACCAGGATGATCGGTACGAACAGGCGCAGCAGGCGATCGCCGGGACTCATCGCTCGATAGACCGGAAGGCGGTGCCAACGCCGAAGAGCTTCTGGAACAGTGCCATGATCGCCAGCGTCGTCGCGAGCAGCGCCGCCGACAGGCAGGCGGCGTAGGGCCAATTCAACTGATCCACCTGATTCGCGATCAGCATGGCAACGGTCATATCCCGTGGCCCTCCGAGCAGGGCGGGCGTGATGTAGAAGCCGAGGGAAAGAACGAACACCAGCAGTACGCCAGCTGCGACTCCCGGCATCGATAACGGCAATGTCACCTGCCGGAATGCCCCGGCTGGCGTCGCACCCAGACCAAGCGCTGCTCGGCGTAGCGATGGATCGATCTGCCGCAGCGCGTTGGCGATCGGCAGGATCATGTAAGGCAGCAGGATGTGGATCATCGCGATATAGACGGCGATGGAAGTGTTCAGGATTCGCAGTGGATGGGCGATCACGCCGGCAGCGATCAGCGCCTCATTCAGCAATCCTCGGCGTCCGAGCAGGACCATCCAGGCATAGCTGCGGACGAGGATGGAGGTCCAGAACGGCAGCAGCACCACGATCAGCGCGTTCAGTGCCGTCCTGCCCGGCCGGAGGAGGTAGAGCGCGACCGGATACCCCAGCACCAGACAGCCGAACGTGACGATGACCGCGGTGCGCAACGTCGTGAGAAAGACGTTCTGAAACACGGTGTCCACACTCAGCGCGGCGTAGTTCGCGAGCGTCCAGTGAGGCTCAGAAACACTGCGCAGCAGCATCGCTAACACCGGCAGAGTATAGAACACCAACATGAACAGCAGCAGGGGCGCGGTCAGTAGCAGGGGCGTCATGAGCCGGGGCCGAAGCTTCGTGACAGGTCGTCGGGCGGGAGCAGCGATTGGGAAAGCGCCGGTCTCGCTGGACACGGTCAGTGACGACGTTCCTTTCACACAATCACCGTATCCGCGGCGCCCCACACCAGCTCAATCGTTTCGCCAACAGACCGGCGACGGATTCCCGAACCTGACGGCTCCTTAACCACCAGACTGGTGCCATCGGCTGCTCGCAGCAGGTATCGGCAGCGTTCGCCGACGAAAACGGCATCGGTGATGGTGGCGATGAGGCGGTTGGACAGTGGTGTGGCTAGTGTATCGGCAAAATGCAAACGCTCCGGCCGCATGCTTATCGTGACTGCATCGCCCGTCGTGGGCCGGTCGCTGGCGACTGCGCGAACCATCGCGCCGGCACAGTCGGTCACGACGATGTCGTTTGGCTCGAAACCATGTACGACGCCGGATAGGAAGTTCGATTCGCCCAGAAAGGACGCCACGAATTTGCTGGAGGGACGATCGTAGAGATCTTCAGGTCGGCCAAGCTGGGCGATGCGCCCTTCGTTCATCACTGCGATACGATCGGACATGGTGAGTGCCTCTTCCTGATCGTGCGTGACATAGACGAAGGTGATTCCCAACTCTGCATGCAGGCGCCGCATTTCGAGTTGCAGGCTCTCGCGAAGCTGCTTGTCGAGGGCGCCAAGCGGTTCATCCATCAATAGCAGCCTGGGGTTGAAGACGATGGCGCGTGCCAAGGCGACACGCTGTTGCTGGCCGCCCGATAGTTGCTTGGGATACCGTTCTGCATAGCCGGGCAGGCGCACGAGGTCCAGTACCTCGGCCACGCGGGATCTCTGCTCCGTCTTGACGATTGCGCGCTGCTTCAACGGGAATGCGATATTCTCTGCCACCGTCATATGTGGGAAGAGCGCGTAGTTTTGGAACACCATTCCAATATTGCGCTTATGTGGGGACACGCCAACGACCGAGTGCCCATCGATGGCAATGTCGCCGTTGCTGGGATCCTCGAACCCAGCGATCATCATCAGTGTCGTCGTCTTGCCCGAGCCGCTGGGACCAAGAAGCGTCAGGAATTCACCGGCGCCGATGTCGAGCGAGACTCCCCGCACGGCACCGACGGTCCCGTAATCCTTTTCAACCGACCATAGGGAGACAGTGGCTCCCTTCATCCCAGCAGCCACTTATTGAACCGGGCGACGGCGACGTCACGGTTATCGACCCACCATTGATAATCGTACTTGACAAGTTGAGATCGGATATCCGGCGCACTGGGCAGCACCTTCATCTGGTCCTCGGTCATGTAGTTGGCGGACTTATCGTTGACGAACCCATATGGAATCAGTGACGACAGCCGGGCCTGGGGAACAGCCATGGTGGAGAAGGCAATGAACTTCATGGCGTTCTCACGGTTCTTCGCGCCTTTGGGCACGGCCCAGCAGTCGCGCTTCGACAGTCCCTGCGGCCAACTGACCGTGGCGGGGACGCCGGCTTTTTCCAGCGCCGCGATACGGCCGTTCCAGGCACTGGTGAGTACGACTTCCTTGTCGGTCAGCAATTGCGGCGGTACGGCACCAGTGTCCCACCACTTGACGATACTGTCCTTGATCTTGTCATAGCTGGCGAAAGCCTTATCGAGGTCCAACGGATACAACTTGTCCGGCGGCACGCCGGCGGCGAGCAACGCGAACTCCAATTCCGGATTGTTGCCGGCGCCGGAACCGATCAATGAACGGTCGCCAGGGAATTTTTTGGTATCCCAGAAATCCGCCCAGCCATTCGGCACCTTCCCGCCGAACGCATCGGTGCGATATGCCATGACCTGAGCCCAGACGAGCATCTCTAGGCCCCATTTGAACCGGAATTCCTCGCCTACGTTGGGGTCCACCAGATCGTAGTCGATCGGCTCGAAGTAATCACCCTTCTTCTGCAATCCCAGGACCGAGAAGCGGCTGAGTTGCGCCAAATCCCATTCTACGGTGTTGGTGTCCACCATGGCCTTGATCTTCGTGAAGTCGGAACCCGCGAAGTCGTTGATCTTGATCCCGGACATCTTTTCGAACGGTTCGAAATACGCCTTCTTCTGGCAATCCTGCATGAAACCGCCGAACGTGGCGATGCGAAGTTCACCGGTGCCCTTCAGTTTTTCCGGAATCGGCGGGATGTCCGGTAGGGCGGCCCTCGCCCGCGTGTTCAGGAACGGCATAGCCAATGCCGAAACGACCACCGCTCGGCGGCTCATTCTTGTCGCGCCATTGGACATGCTCAGTACTCCAGCAAATTGTCGCGGAATTGCTTATGGGCATAAGCTGTCCGGATCAGGCCGCGATCCTGCAAGGCGGGGACCAGACCATCCTCGATCTCTGCCAGCGTGCGGCGATTGACGTTAGGCATGGAGAATAGAAACCCGTCACCGCCCACCTCGGCCATGACCTCGCCCATCTGCGCCGCTACGCTCTCGATCGTGCCGACCAATTCGCAGGACAGTGCGGTCACGTTGTGCTCGTTCATGGTCTGTCGCAGCGTCCGGCCCTTCGCCATCGCCTTGAGCTGCTCCAGCGTCTGCTGGTGGCCGTTGGTGGTCAGGCTGTCGGGGATGGGCGCGTCAAGGTCCATCTTGCCGAAATCGATGTTCATGACCTTGCCGACATGAGCCAGGCGCTGCGCCAGCGTCGCCTCGGCGCGCAGTTTGCGCAGGCGTAGCCGCTCCTGTGCTTCGGCGTCCGTTTCGCCGAAGATCGGGTTGACCAGGAACAGCACTTTGCAGTCGTCAGGATTGCGTCCGCATGCGGCCATACGGCGGCGCACGTCGTCGCGGTAAGCCTTCATCCCATCGACGCCTTTCGGATGTGCAACGATCGTGTCGGCATGGCGTGCCGCGAACTCCCGCCCACGTGGCGAGCCGCCCGCCTGGGCAATCACCGGCTGTCCCTGCGGCGCCGGGCCTGAGTTCAGCGGACCGCGAGTCCTAAAGAACTTGCCTTCATGATTGACCGCGTGGACCTTGGTCGGATCAACCAGCACCCCCGACTTCCGATCCGCGATGATGGCGCCAGGCTGCCACGAAGCCCATAGTTTCGAGACGACATCGATATACTCGTCCGCCATATCGTAACGCAGATCATGCTCCGGCATGCCGCTCATGCCGAAGTTCATCGCCGCAAAGTCGGAGCTGCCGGTGACCATGTTCCATCCGGCTCGGCCACCGCTGACTTGATCGAGCGTCGCCATCAGCCGGGCCAGCAGGTACGGTGGGTAAGCGTAGGTGCCGAAGGTCGGGACGATGCCGATCCGCGAGGTCACCTGTGTCATTAGCGCCGCGACAACAGACGGATCCTGGCGCGGCACTGCGATACCGTTCTTCAGATAGACCTCGGTTGACCCGCCATAGCTTTCGCCGACATAGGATGAATCTTCGAGCAGGATGTAGTCAAAGCAGGCACGCTCTAGGGATCGCGCCATGTCCAGGAACAACTCCGGCTGTTCCCATGTCGTGCCGATATGGCCGGTCCACGGCTCGCCCCAGGCCTGCACGCTGGACCCTTGCAGGAACCAGGCGAGGTGAAACGGTTTGGCCGACATGCCCCTGTGCCTCCGTCTGTTTGGATGGAGTGTAGCAAGAACCGTGCCTCAGAGTCCCAGCATATCCCTAATCCGGCCGTAGGCCACCCGCGCGGCAACCCCCGAGCGCCAAAGGCCATGAAACGGCACTTTGCTGATCGCCGTAACCGGCATGTCGATCTCACCACCCAGCACGCGGTCCGCAAGCTGTGGTCCCATCGCGGTGCTCATGGCCACGCCACGGCCGTTGTAGCCGAGGCAGACTAGGACAGCCGGGTCAGGCTCGTGGATATGGGGATAATGGTCGGGCGTGTACGCTAACTGGCCACTCCACCCATGAGTCCACTTGAATCTCTGCAATTCGGGCCACAAGCGCACAGCGTAGTTGGTCAGGTAGCGCAACGCGTCCGGAGCGCTGACGTCCCGCTGCACGCTGCGGCCTCCAATCAGCAGCCGATTGTCAAGGCTGAAACGATAATAGACGGTGATGCTGCCGATCTCATACAAAGACGAACGGATCGGCATCAGTCGGTCCACCAATTCCCGCGGCAACGGTTCAGTCGCGGCGATGGCGCTGTACAGCGGCACCAGGCTGCGCCGTAGTCCGGGCCAGAGGTCATCGGTGTAGCCGTTGGTCGCGAGGACCAATTTCTCAGCCGTGACGGTCCCGGTTTGTGTCTCCACCCGCCACAGCGGGCCCAATTTGCGCAAGGCAATGACCTTTGTATCGCCATGGATTACTGCCCCCGCTTGGGCAGCGGCCTGCGCCAGGCCTCTTGCGTAGCCGAGCGGGTTCACCTGTCCACCCCGTTTGTCCAGCATGGCGGCGTGATAGCGTCGGGTCCCAGTGGCTGCAGAGATCGCGGTCTGGTCCAGTACCGAAACGGGTGCGTCACGTCGGATCCATTGTTCGGCCAAGGCCGCGACCTCCTGCGCGCCTCGTGCGGTGATGGCGGAGCGCAATGTGCCGGATTGCAGTGCATCGCACGCGATTTGGTGACGTTCGACCAGCCGGAACACAAGGTTTGGTGCCTCACTGGATAGGGTGACCATCCGCCCGCCAAGATCGGTTCCGAAATCCTTCAGCACCGTATCGGGATCGTGTTTCAGTCCTGGGTTGACTTGCCCGCCATTCCGCCCGGAGGCACCCCAACCCGGCTGGTTTGCTTCCAGGACAACTGTATCGACGCGTTTCTCCGCCAGATGCAGCGCGGTGGACAGGCCGGTGAAGCCCGCACCGATGATGACGACGCTGGTATGTCGATCACCATCCAGCGGCGGCGTGGGGTGGGCCGGACGTGCGGTATCGGCATACAGGCTGCGGGGGAGCGGATGCATCGTGATAGTGAAACGGGGCGCGAAATGGTTGGCAACCACCTTCTTGCCGGGTAGCCGACCGTATGGCTGAAATAGCAGCCCCATGTTCCGGAGCCTTGCATGTTCACCGTCCGCCCACTACCGCCCCAGATCGATCCGGCCCTTCTGGCATTGCTGGCCAAAGCCGAACCGGCCACAATCGGGCATTTCCGGCATACCGGTTTTGTCGATCCAGCGATCAAGGCATTGCAAAAGGATGTCCGGATCGCCGGCACGGCCGTGACCGTGCAATCGGCGGGACCTGATTCGACGATCGTACACTTCGCTCTGGGTCAGATCCGGCCCGGTGACATCATGGTGATCGATCGCTGTGGCGACCATAAGCACGCCATCACCGGCGGTGCCGTCATCTATGCGGCGAAGCACGCCGGTGTTGCCGGCGTCGTCATCGACGGCATGGCCACCGACTTTCAGGAACTGCGGGAGTTCGGCGTACCTGTCTGGTGCCGCGGCACAACGCCGGTGACCGGCAAGATGCTGGGCTTGGGAGGCGGGTTTTGCATCCCCGTTTCCTGTGGTGGTGTTGCGGTCAATCCTGGCGACGCGATCGTTGCTGACGAAAATGGCGTCCTGGTTCTGCCGCCTGCCGATATCGAGCGCGATGCAAATCGCGCGATCGCAATGCAGAAGGAAGAGAAGGAGGTCACGTTCAAGCGGATCGAAGCAGGGGAGAAAATCGGAGATATTTCTGGCGCCACCAAACTGATCCTGTCGAAGTTGGCACCCTGATCATCCGACCATAAGGCACGCTGCCTCATGCCCGCCAGGCCCCGCCGTCGCCAGCTTAGGATCGGTCGTTTCACATGCATTGACTGCCCGAGCGCAGCGGCGACGGAACTTGCAGCCGGTGAGGATTGGGCCGGATTCGACGGGCAGGATTGTACGCTTGCGATCCCGCCGTTCCAGCCCGCGTGGAACGGCGTCCAGCAGTGCCTGGGTATAAGGGTGACGTGGTGCCGTCAGCACTTGGTCGGGCGTGCCGCTTTCGACAATGCGACCGCTGTACATCACCGCGATGGCGTCGCAGACTCGCGCGACCACGGCAAGGTCGTGGCTGATCAGTACGATTGTCAGGCCCAGGTTTTCGTTGAGCTCTCGCAGCAGGTTGATGATCTGGCCTTGCAGCGACACGTCCAGCGAGGAAACTGGCTCATCGGCCAGCAAAAGCGACGGTTCCATCGCGAGCGCGCGTGCGATCCCGACTCGCTGGCGTTGGCCGCCGGACAGAGCGTGGGGGTAGCGGCTGAGAAGCTGGATATCCAGCCCTACTTGTTCCATCAATGCGGCGACGCGCGTGTCCTGGCAATCACCTTTCAAACCGCGAGCGGCAACCGCTTCGCGTAGGATAGTGCGAATGCGCTTGCGCGGGTTCAGCGAGGAGCCAGTGTCCTGGAAGACCATCTGGACACCCTGCCGGTAGTTGAGCCAGGCGTCGCCGGCAAGCCCGCTCATATCGGTGCCGTCATATTCGATCGTTCCGCCCGTAGGCGGCAACAAGCCCACCAGCATTTGCGCCAATGTGGACTTGCCGCAGCCGCTCTCGCCGACGAGGCCCAGGATACTGCCCCGTTGGATGCTCAACGACACCCCATCCACCGCCGTCACCACGCGGTCGACCCCCTTCAGCCGCTCGATTAACGTGCGGCGCAGACGATAGGTTTTGCGCAAGGCGTTCAGCTGCATCAGCGGGGGAGCGTCAGCTTTCATGCCGGGACCGCCTCTTTGGCGAAGTGACAAACCGCCATCTGACGATTATGCCAGACGATCGGTGGCGTTTCGTTGTGACAGATCGCCTCGGCTCGGTCGCAACGTGGGGCGAACGGACATCCGGGTGGCAAGGCGCCGATACGTGGCGGCAGCCCAGGGATGGTCGGCATGGCGCCGTGGCTGCCGTCGAGGCGCGGGATGCAGCGCAGAAGCTGCCGCGTATACGGATGCCGAGGCGCGGCGAACAGGTCGTGTACTTCCCCGGTCTCCACGATGCGGCCGGCATACATGACGATCACTCGTGAGGAGATCTCCGCCACCAGTTCGAGGTTGTGGGAAATGAACAGGATAGCGATACTGAATTCAGTGCGGATCCGGTCCAGTAGATCCATCACCTGAGCCTGCACGGTTACGTCCAGTGCCGTGGTCGGCTCGTCTGCAATCAGCAGGCTTGGATTGCAAGATACAGCGAGCGCGATCATCACCCTCTGTCGCATCCCGCCGGAGAGTTCGTGCGGATAAGCCAGTAGTCGTTGCTTCGGATAGGGGATGCCGACCAATGTCAGCAGTTCCTCCGCCCGTGCCATTGCTGCACCATGAGACAAAGGTTGATGCGCCCTGATCATGTCGATCATCTGACGACCGATGCTGATAGCCGGGTTCAGGGCCGACAGCGGATCCTGGAAGATCATACCGATCTGGCTGCCGCGCAGCGCGTTGAAGGCGCGCTGCGGCATCTCCATCAGGTCCTGACCCTTGAAACGGATCGCCCCGCTGCTGATCCGGCCGCCCGTCGGCAGCAGGCGCATCAGCGCCAGCGCCGACATGCTTTTGCCGGAGCCGGATTCGCCGACCAGCCCGACCACCTCTCCAGGAGCAATACGCAGGTCGACGCCACGCACCACTTCTCGTTCGCCGAAGGCAACGTGCAGCGCATCAATGCGGAGAAGTTCCTCTGTCATGCCGTCAAGGCCTGCGTCGTGTGCCGCGGATCAAGGGCGTCGCGCAGCCCATCGCCCAAAAGGTTGAACGCGATCACGGACACCGAGATCGCGGCGCCGGGAAACACCGACAGCCACCATTCGCCGCTGAACAGATAGTTTCGCGCGTCGGCCAGCATGTTGCCCCAGCTTGGCGCCGGCGGCTGCACACCCAGGCCGACGAAGCTGACAGACGCCTCGATGATGATGCCGATCGCCAGCAGCAGAGTTGCCTGCACGATGACGGGCGACAGGCAGTTGGGCAGCACGTCGGACACCATGATCCGCACGGATCCCACGCCCTGCAAGCGCCGCGCGGCGACGTAGTTGGCGCGGGACTCACCCAATGCGCCGGTGTGGACGATGCGTGCGATCGTGGGGATGTAGAGAACACCAAGCAAGACCAGGAGCTTGACCTCGTTGCCGAAGGTCAGGCCGAGGACGGTGAACGGTCCGACACCGAGGATGCCGACCAGCGCGATCGCCCAGATCAGTAACGGGATTGCGGCCATGGCATCGAGCGTGCGCATGACGATCTGTTCCAGCCAACCGCCGTTGAAGAAGCCGGCAAGCAACCCCAGGGTGATACCGCCTGCCAGGCCGACCACCACCGCCAAGGCCGACACCTCCAGCGAGGCCCTGCCTCCCCAGATCACGCGGGAGAGCACGTCGCGCCCGGATTGGTCGGTGCCGAACCAATGATCGGGCGATGGCTCTGCCAACGTGTTGATCATGTCGACGTCTGTCGGATTGTACGGCGCGATCCATGGCGCCGCGAGCCCGTTCGCGACGATCAGCAGCACCAGGATCGCGCCAGCCAACCCGCCCGGCCCCCCGAACATGTGAACCAGGCGCCGCATCACTTGCTCACTGCCGTCAAGCGAGGATTCAATGACATGTTGGTCATATCCGCCACGAGATTGGCGACGATGAAGATGAAGGTGAAGACCATCACGATCCCCTGCACCAGGGTGAAGTCGCGCTGTTGGATTGCAGTCAGCAGCGCATAGGACAGGCCGGAAATATTGAACACGGATTCAATGATCAAGGCCCAACCGAACATGTAGCCGAACGACATTCCGGCCACGGTGATCACCGGCACCAATGCATTACGCAGCGCGTAGATCAACACAGTCCGCCGCGGCAGTCCCGCCGCCCGGGCTGTACGCATGTAGTCCAGCCCCAGCACTTCCAGCAGGCTGGAGCGTGTCATGCGGCTGAGCACCGCCATGTAGAAAATGCCCAGACAAAACACTGGCAGCGCGATCGAATCGAGATGCGCGCCGATGCCGGCGGACCAGGGCTGGAATCCGCCGGGTGGAAACCAGTCGTGATCGACAGCCAGAAGCATGATCAGCAACAGGGCCGCCCAGAAACCCGGAATGGAGACGCCCAGCACGGCGACCAGCCGAACCGCGTAGTCCAGGATGGTGTCGCGCAGAAGTGCCGATATGGTTCCGAACGCAATCGACAGGATCAGCGCTAGGACAAAGGCCTCGACTACCAGCTCGAGTGTTACCGGCAATGTCGAAACGATGTCCGGCCCAACCGGCCGCCCGGTGATGAATGACGTCCCCAGCGTGCCACGAATGAAGATTCCATCGAGCCAACTGACGTATTGCGCGACGATTGGCTTATCGAGCCCGTGATCGTGCTCGAACTGCTTGATCTGCGCCTGCGTCACATCGGTCCCCAGGACTATCCGAGCAGGGCTGTCCGGGATGGCGCGGGTGAGCGCGAACAGAACGGCGCTGACAAACACCAGCGACAACAGAGAGAAACCGATGCGGCGCAGAAGGACAGTCAGCATCAGGCTAGCGACACGTCGTGGACGTTGATCGTCAGCCCACGGCTGGGCTTGAAGTTCTTCACCCGGTCGCGCCAGAGATTTGCTGCCGCGAAATAGCCGATCCAGGTGAAATACGCTTCATCGGCCAGATGCTGCATCAACTTGGCATAGACCGGCTTCAGCTTCGCTTCATCGGTTTCTGCGAAGGCGATTTTCAGCGCGGCGGCAACTTCGGGGTCCGTCTGGTTCCCGAACGTTTTCGACATGAAGTTGTTGGCGGTAAAACTGGCCATCAGGAAGTAGGTCGGTTCACCCGGAGACATGAAGTTCGCCAACCCCGCCGTATAGTCGCCGCCCATGATCTTGGCTTGGGTCACGGGGAAGGAGTTCGGCTTCAGGTTCACCTTGATGCCCAGCTTGGCGAGTTCTGCTTGAATGAATACGCCGGCGTCCTTGACGTCCAGCAGGTAGGGTTCGGCATTCATGACGATATCGAACTCCGCCCCTTTGGCATATTTCGATTTCGCCAGATATTGCTTTGCAAGTTCCGGATTGTAAGCGGTGCTTTCGTCGGCGGCCTTATCATACCACCAGCTTGAGGCAGGGGCTGGGATACCGGATTTTTCCACCAGGCCGTAATAGATCCTGTCGCAGATGGTCTTGCGGTCAACCGCATGCTGAATGGCCTTGCGGAAGTTCACATCGTCGAACGGCGGCCGCGTGGGATTCTGGAACATGACACACCAACCGCCCCAGGTCGGAATCGATCCTCCTTGGATTCCCGGACGCTTTTTCAGCTGATTGAACTCCCGCGGCGGCGGTTCGCCGATGATATCGCATTGGCCGCTGAGCAGGTACGCAACGCGCGTCGCATCCTCCGGGACGATCTTGATGACCAATCGATCCCAATGCGGCAGCCCCTTCTGCCAGTAATGCGGATTGCGGGTCAGGCTGACGTAGTCATTGGGCTTCCACTCCTCGAACACGCCAGGTCCGGTGCCGACATTCTTGGGCGTCGACCGGAAATACTCCTGCCCGTATTTCTCACGCGATCCGTTGGGCCATGTGCCGCAGAACTTGGTTAGGAAGTACATCCAGGGATTGAACGGCTCCTTCATGTGGACATGCACGCGATGCGGTCCGTCCGTCTCGACATGGTCGATATACTTGAACACCAACCCGCGGCTGTTTTTCTTCGACGGGTCGATGGTGAATTCGATGGAGTATTTGATATCGGCCGAGGTCATCGGCGTGCCGTCCGAGAACGGTACGTCGTCCCGCAGATCAAAGGTATAGATCAGCTTGTCAGCGGAAATGTCGGGGAATGTCTTGGCCAGTTGCGGGCGGAGCTTCCCTTCGATGTCGAATTCCATCAGATTCTCCCAGATATTCTGGCTGATGATCTCGGTATCGTGGCTTGACATGTTGATCGGGTCGCAGGTGACCGGGTTGTTGGACAGGCCGACGGTCAGCGTGCCGCCAGAATCCGCTCGGGCGGTCTTGATCCAGTTCGAGGACAGAACGGCCGAGGCGGCCGCCAGCAGCCCGGTGCGGCGGGTCAGCAGACCTTTGGGCGCGCTGAACACCGGGAAGTCTTCATCACTCATCTTGCAGCCTTTCTCAACTCGATCGTCATGGCATGATCAACTGTCCCATCCGCCTTCAACGACACCCCATAAACGGTGCGCGCTCGGCTGGACGAAATCTTGCCCTGGCGGACGTCATCGACGACCGCGGCGGCATCGCGCTCAAACGGGTCGCCATAGCCGCCAGAGCCAGGCATCTCACCGCGCAGTAGGTCGCCCTTTTTCATACGACCAACGAATTTCGACGGCATGGTCTGCGATTCCGGCGTGCCTGGGTTCATGACGATATGGCCCGGTGCGCCGTCATGGCCGCCGAACAGGCCATAAGGTGGATGCTTCTGCCGATCGGACCGCAACTGGACCAAGGCGTCATCCGCAAGCAAGCGGTACTCCCGGACGAGTCCCAATGCCCCGCGGTACTTGCCCGCGCCATCCGTGTCGGGCAGGAATGCGTATCGCTCGATCCGCACCGGGCTTTCCGCCTCCAGCACCTCCACGGGCACGTTTGCGACGTTGCCCAGACACCAGGGGCCACCATCCTGACCATCCAGGTCAGGACCGCCGCCGCCGCCGGTGATGTTGTGGAACTCCAGCATCAAAAACGGCTTAGCGTCCTTGGGATAGCCAGCGAGGACCAGGGCGAACTCGCTGCCGCCGACGCAGGCCGGCACCCGGTCCGGCAGGATCTGCGCCAACGCGCCGGAGACGGCCGTGCGCACCCGATACCCACCCAGACCCCGCGCCCCCACCGGGGCCGGGAACCGCGGATTGAGGAAACACCCTTCCGGCACGATCGCCCGCACGCAGCGGTCAAACCCGGCGTTCGCCGGGATGTTGGGGTCCATCACCGTCCGAAGTACGGCATACGCAAGACCGACGGTGAAGTACAGATTCGGGTTCAGCGCCCCGCTGGTCTGCGGGGAAGTGCCGGTGAAGTCGATCTCGATCGACTCCTCCTCGATCGTGATCTTCACTTGCAGCCGCACGTCGGGTCCACCGGCCCCGTCATCGTCGATCCAATCGCTGAACGTGCCCACGCCCTTCGGCAAGGCGCGGATATTCGCGCGCGTCAGCCGTTCGGCGTGGTCGATCAGGTCGGCCATATAGGTCTCGATCGTCCTGGTCCCGTAATCGGCCAGCATGCGGCGGAATTCCACCTCGGCAGCGTTCAGGCTGGCGATCTGGGATTGGATATCGCCCAACACCCGATCAGACACGCGGACGTTGGTTTTGATGATCCGCAGCAGCGTGTCGTTCGGCACCCCGCGATCCAGGATCTTCATCGGCGGGATACGCAACCCCTCCTGGTAGATCTCACTGCTGTCGGCAGCGTTGCCGCCCGGCACGCGCCCACCCATGTCGGTATGGTGGATGATGATCGACAGGAAGGCGATGCGCCGTCCCTGATCGAACACCGGCTTGAACATGAAGATGTCGTTCAGGTGCGACGCGCCCGAATACGGGTCGTTGTTGCACAGGATATCACCCGGATTGATGTCGTCGCCGAACTGGTCCAGGCAACCCTTCAGCGCCGGCATCGTCGCCCCCAGATGCCCCGGCAGCGCCAGTCCCTGCGCCACCATCTGCCCCTGCCCGTCCAGCACCGATGCCGAGAAATCCAGGTTGTTCTTCACCACTACCGACCGTGAGGTACGGATCACCAGCACGATCATGTTGTCGGCGATAGTGACCAGCGCGTTCTTGATCAGCTCCCGCTTGACGGGATCGATGACCATCGGATCGATCTCCATCAGCCGGCCCTCCGCATCACAATGTTGCCGCCGGTGTCCTTCTCGGCTGTCCAGCCGGGCCGGACGACCGAAGTCGAATCGTATTCCTCGACGATCAGCGGTCCCGGCTGCGGCGAAAGGCCCAGCGCCGCTCGCCCGATCACCGATGTTTCATGCCAGCCCAGTTCCGGACCAAAATAGACGCGGCGAGCCTTCGCGGCACCTCCGGTCTCCCGATCGCGGTGCAGGTCGGACGGGACGCGCGGCCTCTCCGGCAGTCCGCGTCCCAGCACTTTTAGTGTCACGAATTGTGGCCGCTCACCCGGCGAATCATAGCCATAGATCTGCCGATAAGCGGCCGCGAAGTCCGCCGCGCACCGCTCCAGCGTATCGGCGGGCGCCAATCGCACCGGCAATGTCGTGGTTTGGCCGGCGTATCGGATCTCGGCCATCGGCACGATCTCCTGCCGGTCCGGCGGGAATCCACCATCGGACAGCAATGCACGGGCCTTGTCCCGCATCGGCGCCAGCACGGCTTCCAGCGCCGCGGGATCGGCGTCGGCGATCGGCTTGTAATAGCCCTGGATCACTTGATGCTCGACATCGGTGAACAGCATGCCCAGGGCTGAAAACACGCCGGCCACCGGTGGCACGATCACCGTTTCCATACGCAGATCCTCGGCTAGCTTGGTGCCGTGGACGCCGCCATTGCCGCCGATCGCGAACAGCCGAAAGCGCGACGGATCCTGACCGCGTTCGGACGACACGCCGGACAGCGCGCGTATCATGTTGGAATTGGCGATCAGGAAGATGCCATAGGCAGTATCGAGTGTGGACAGACCGATCCGCGCCGCCAACGCACCGATCGCCGCCTCGGCCTTCGCCGGGTTCACGGCTAGGTCGCCGCCGACCAGCGCGGTCGGGCTGATATAGCCCAGCAGCAGGTTCGCGTCGGTGACGGTCGGTTCGATACCGCCACGATCGTAGCAGACCGGCCCCGGGACCGCCCCGGCACTCCTGGGCCCGACAAGGATGCCGCCCGCCGCGTCGGACGCGGCGATGCTGCCGCCACCGGCCCCTACCTCGGCGATATCGATGCTGGGGGCCTGCACGGCATAGCCCGAACCTTGGATCAGCCGGTGCCCCATGGCTGCCGCGCCACCGACCTCGGTTTCTGTGGCAATGGCGAAGATGCCGTTCTGGATTATGGCGGATTTCGCCGTGGTGCCACCGACATCCAGCACCATGAGATCCCCCAGCCCATTCTTGATTGCCAGCCGCTGTGCACCCACCACACCGGCGGCAGGGCCGGATTCGATGATCGTTATCGGGTTGACCGCCGCCACGGTCCCCGGTACCGACCCGCCGCTCGACTGCATCAGCGTCAGCGGTGCCGTGATGCCCATCGCGGTCAAGCGGCGCTGCAGGGCGCTGATATACCGTTCCGCCACCGGCCGAACATAGGCGTTCACCACGGTGGTCGAGGTCCGTTCATATTCCTGGATCTGCGGCAGCAACTGGCTGGACGCGCTGACCGGCAGATGCGGCATCAACCGTTGCAGGTAGTCGGCGGCGAAGGCCTCGTTCTCGCCGTTGGCATAGGCGTTGATGAAGCAGACGGCGACGGCTTCGACGTCCTCTGCCAGGATCGCCTTGGCGATCGCGTCCAGTTCCGTCGTTTCAGGGTGATGCAGCACCGACCCATCCGCGGCCACGCGTTCCCGCACCTCGAACCGCAACCGCCGTTCAGCCAGCGGTTCGGGTTTGCGGGCGCGCGCGTCATACAATCTTGCCGTCCGGAAACGACCCAGTTCCAGCACGTCGCGAAACCCGGTCGTGGTGACCAGGGCGATCCGGCTGCCCTTGCGTTCGATGATCGTGTTCGTAACGACCGTAGTGCCGTGCAGGAACTCGCTGATCGCCGATGCCGCGATGCCGGTTTCGGCCAGCAACTCTCGCACGCCGCTTTCAATCGCCTCGGAATAGTCCGGTGGCGAGGACAGCAGCTTCTTGGTGCGAATGCCGCCGTCATCGTCCAGCAGGACGATGTCGGTGAAAGTGCCGCCGATATCGACGCCAAGGCGGTATGCCACGTCGTCCGATCTCCTTACCGATCGGACGTTTCCTCTCCCGAACCCTTGTCAGGCCGCCGCTTCTTCCTGGTGGCGGTAGTTCATTTTGACGAACCAGGCGTAGTATTCGCCGAATGTCCGTGTTGGGTAACGCGGCGGGTTGTCGACGCCGCTGCAACCCGGCAGGCATTCGATGACGGTATCCGTGTTCGGATCATAGAAGAACGGGATCGCATACCGGGCTGCAGGGGACCGATTCACCGCGCGATGTGGTGTCGAGCGAAACCGTTTGTTCGTCCATTGACACAGGATGTCACCAGTATTCACCAGGAAGGTGCCGGGCATCGGCGGCGCGGCGATCCATTTTTTGGTGACCGTCAAAATCTCCAGCCCCGGTACGGCCGATTGCGGCAGGAATGTCATGAATCCGCTATCCGTGTGCGGGGCGATGCCGAACTGGTTCTCCTCGGCTTCGACGGGCGGATAATGCGACAGGCGCAGGTTGATGTGAGCCCCCTCGAACCGCTGGCGGAAGAAGCCGTTCGGCAGGCCCAGTGCCAAGTCGTACAGCGGCAGCAGGGACTGTGCGAGTTGCTCCATGCGCGTCCAGTAAGCCAGCACGTTCTCGCGGAAGCCCGGCAGGTTGGTGGGCCACTGATTCAGCCCTCGCCACGGCTTCCGGGCGATCACGTCAGGGTCGTCCGGCACACGCTCGCGCCGTATGAACAACGCTTCGTTCAGGTCGTGGCGGGTGTTCTTATTTACCTCGCTGCTGCGCATTTTCGCGCCGCCCATCGGCAGGTAGCCGATTTGGTCCTTGTTGATCAGCAGCTTCATCTTCTCTTCCATGGGTTGTGCATGGAAGCGGGCGGTCTCCACGAATGTCTGGTCGATCAGGGACTGCGGAACACCATGGTTGGTGATGAAGTAGAAGCCGATGTTTTCGCTGGCCCAGCGAAGCTGCTCCGCCAAGGCATGATCGGCACCGGGCTTCCCTGCTAGATAGGGTGCCAGGTCGAGGATCGGGATGGTTTCTTCCAGCATCGGTTGCGTGCTCCCCTCCTACTGGAAGCTTGCTCTTCGGAGGGATGGCAGGCAAGTGCCGTGCCATGGGCGTCCCTAAGCTCGGCCGTGGCAACGCCGTGGGGTCACGCCCAGAATTTGAGCATCCTTGCCCGCTCAGGGCGTCATCTGGGTCACCAGTTCCCTGACATCTTGAACGCACACCGACCGATCATGGCACACCGCCTGCATCGCGCCAGATCAATATCCGTTATCCGAGACGAGGCGTCGACCATGGACCTGGGCGTTTTCATTCCGATTGCGAACAATGGCTGGCTGATTTCCACTGCTTCGCCGCAATATGGCGCCAGTTTCACGCTGAACCGCGAGATCACGTTGCTGGCTGAGAAATACGGCTTCGAGTTCGCCCTTTCGATGGTCAAGCTACGCGGCTTCGGCGGCAAGTCGGAGTTCTGGGACCACGCGCTGGAAAGCTTCACGCTGATGGCCGGTCTGGCGGCGGTGACTAACCGGATCAAGCTCTATGCCTCCACAGCGGTGCTGACGCTGCCGCCGGCGATCGTGGCGCGCATGGCGTCCACGATCGACAGCATCGCGCCAGGCCGGTTCGGGGTGAACATCGTCTCCGGCTGGGCCGAGGCGGAATATTCGCAGATGGGCTTGTGGCCCGGCGCGGAGCATTACGCACGTCGCTACGAATACAGTGCGGAATACGTGACAGTGATGAGGGAACTGTGGTCGAAAGGCCGATCCGACTTCAAAGGCGCCTGGTTCAAGATGGACGATTGTCGGCTGAGTCCTCGACCCTCGATCATGCCATCGATCGTTTCGGCCGGTCAGAGCGACATAGGCATGAAATTCGCCGCCGAATACGCTGATTTCAACTTCTGCCTGGGCGAGGGCGTCAACACGCCAACTAAATGTGCCGATACAGTCGGGCGGTTGATGGAAGCGGTAAGGGCCCAATCGGGCAGCAAGACGGGCGCCTATGCGCTATTCATGGTGATTGCGGATGAAACCGACTCTGCCGCGCAGGCGAAATGGGACTCCTACAAGGCCGGCAAGGATCTCGACGCGTTGAAGTGGTTGGGCGACCAGGCTGGCGCCGACGACAAGGCAGATCCTGGGGGCACGGCAGCCAGCATGGTCAATCCGGCCTCGGCGGTGAATTTCAACATGGGCACCGTCGTCGGGTCCTATGCCACGGTGGCTGCCCTGCTGGACGAACTGGAAGCGGTCGAGGGGATCGCGGGAGTGATGCTAACCTTCGATGATTTCGTCCTGGGCATGCAGGCCTTCGGCGAGCGCATCCAGCCGCTGATGAAGAGCAGGCGGCACGTGATGGCAAGCTGACCCCGTCCGCTTGCCGTGACCCGGAGGAGGCGATAGTAAAGCTGACAAGGCGAAACCCGGCCCAACGTATCGAGATTTGTCCATGATCTTCGACTTTTCCGCGACTGCATCGCGCGATATCTACAAGTTGCTGGTATCGACGGTTCAGCCGCGCCCCATCGCCTGGGTCACGACGCAGGACGTCGATGGGACGATCAATGCCGCGCCGTTCTCGTTTTTCAACGCAGTCTCGGGCGATCCACCGGTCGTGGCCATCGGCATCGGCGGGCGCGGGCCGGGCGACGTCAAGGACACCGGCGGCAACATTCGCCGCACCGGCCAGTTCGTGGTGAACCTCGTCAGCCATGAGTTGGCGGAACAGATGAACATCACTGCCATCGACTTTCCCAAAGGCGTGGACGAGCTGAAGGAAGCGAAGCTGACGACGACCCCGTCGGTGCACGTCAAGCCGCCGCGCATCACCGAGGCCCCAGTCGCCCTGGAATGTGAGCGACTGGTGATCGTCGATGTCGGCGTCGACCGTTCGGTCGTGCTGGGCAAGGTGGTGGCGATCTATGTGCGAGACGACTGCGTGTTGGATGCGGAGCGCTGCTATATCGACACGCCGAAGCTGGACCTGATCGGCCGCATGCATGGCGCCGGCTGGTATTCCCGCGTCACCGACCGTTTCGAGATGCCCCGCATCAGCGTCGAGGAATGGGCCGTCCGGAAGCCAAAAGCGGCGGAGTAGTGCCGCTCGCGCGGCTCATTCCTCCGCAGCGGCCTTGCGCGCCATGGCTTCCTCGGCCGAGGTGATCCCGCCATGCGCACCTGACCACGCAACGGGGTTCTCCAGGAACCGCCGCACCTCGGACAGGGCCGCGTCGGAAAAATATGGCCGGTCCTTGCAGGCCTCCAGCACGTCCCACCAGGTGCACAGGCTGTGCAACGCGATGTCCATCTTCGCCAGCGTCTCGAACGCGCCGGGAAAGACGCCATAGAAGAATACCACGAAAGTGTGATTGACGACCGCTCCCGCGTCCCGCAACGCATTGGCGAAGCGGATCTTGGACGCGCCGTCGGTCGTCAGGTCCTCCACCAGCAGCGTGCGCCGGCCGACCGGGACATCGCCTTCGATCAGTGCATTGGCGCCGAACCCCTTCGGTTTCTTGCGCACATAGGACATCGGTAGCGACATGCGGTCCGCGATCCAGGCAGCGAACGGAATGCCGGCGGTCTCCCCGCCCGCCACGGTCTCGATCGATTCATAGCCCACATGGCGATGAACCTTCTCGACCGCCAGGGCGCAGATCTTGGACCGCGCCTGGGGGAAATAGATGATGCGGCGGCAGTCGATATAGACGGGGGATTTCCAGCCGGACGTGAATGTATAGGGCTCCTCCGGCCGGAAATTCACCGCCTTGATCTCCAGCAGGATACGCGCAGTGGTCAGGGCGGCATCGCGGTCCCACTCGGTCGCGGCGGAGGAGGGCAGGGCGGGTTTGGCCATCGGGCTAAGATCCTTGTCGTTCATCCGGTGATAGCCGATTTCCGCCAGGTTTGAACATGGCTGCGGCGGCCGCCAACGCCGAATATGGCTTCGGCGGAGATCGTGTATAATCGGTCCGATGACCTCAGGCTTCACCATCCGTCACTACGACACAATCGGCTCGACGAACGACGAGCTCCGCCGCCTCGCGGCCGAGGGGGCCGGCGATGGCACCGTCGTCCATGCCGACGAACAGACCAGTGGGCGCGGCCGTATGGCGCGAAGCTGGTTCAGCCCGCCTGGCAATCTCTACATGTCCATCCTGATGCGCACCGGCCTGCCAACGCAGCGTTCCTCGGAATTGGGGTTCCTGACCGCGATCGCGGTTGCCGAGACGGTCCGGGCGCTGGTGCCGGCGAAGGTCCCCGTCGTGCTGAAATGGCCGAACGACGTGCTGGCGGCGGAGGCCAAGATCTCCGGCATCCTGGTGGAGCAGGCGGAGGCGGCGGTGATCGTCGGCATCGGTCTGAACATCCTGGAAGCCCCTTCCTCCACCGGCTATCGCACCACGACCGTTGCGGCGCAGGGCGGCATCGCGACGGTCGACGGCGCTCGAGACCTGCTACTGACCCGTTTCCGGCGGCTGGCCGATCTGTGGACCGAGCAGGGATTTGGACCGATCCGGCAAGCTTGGCTGGGCTTGTCCTATCCGGTCGGGGCAGAGATCAAGTTCACTGGCGCCGAGGGGCCCATCGCTGGCCAGTTCGCCGGCCTGGACACCGACGGCGCGTTGCTGCTCAACACGCCTGAGGGGCAGCTCCGGTTCCTGGCGGGAGACGTCAGCGTCTAGCCCTTCAGCCAGCGGGCAAACTGGTGTATTCTGCGGGACAAGGGAGAACGACCATGCCCATGTCCGCGCGTCAGGCGGCGTTCCGTGCCGATTTCCGCACCCGTATCGCTCCGGCCTATGTCGGGCTGGTGCATGTGGCCCTGATCTATGCCCTGGGCGGCGCCGCGATCTGGTATTGCGTGCGGCAGGTCCACGTGCCTGCCTGGTATGAGTTCCTGGTGATCCCGATCGCGTTCTGCATCTCGAACGTGTTCGAATGGTGGATCCATAAATATGTGATGCACCGGCCGGTGAAGTACCTGATGGGCATCTACAGCCGGCACACGCTGGCGCACCATCAATTCTTCACCAATGTCGAGCCGACCATCGACAACCTGCGCGACTTCCGGATCGTGTTCTTTCCGCCGTACGCGCTGGTGGCGTTCATGGCGCTGTCTCTGGCACCGGCGGCGATCCTGGGCGCGTTGGGCTTGCCCAATGCCGGCTGGCTGCTGCTGATCACCAATGTCGCGCTCTATTTGAACTATGAGCTGTTCCACCTGTGCTGCCACGTGAAGGACGACCGGATCGTCAAGCACATCCCGCTGGTGAACTCGATCCGCCGCCATCACATCGCCCATCATGACCAGGCGATCATGATGGGGCGGAATTTCAACCTGACCTATCCGGTGGCGGACTGGTTCTTCGGCACGTCGGACCTGGAATGCGGGCTGCTGAAGCACATCTTCAACGGGTATGACACGCGCACGGTCCGCTCCGACCTGCGGCGCACGATAGCCGCCGAATGAGCGTGCCGCGCGCGCGGATCAAATCCGGCAAAGCCAGTCTGATCGGCGGGATCGTGGTGGGGATCGCGACCTTTTGCCTATGGGTGGTGATCGCACGTGATGTTGGCGCCGACACGCCGGCCTGGATCGCGGCCGGCGCGGTCGTCGCGATTGCCGTCGGTGGCTGGATTCGGCTCGCGGACCTCTAGCCGCACAGCTCCCGCAGGGCCGCTTTCGGATGGGCGTCAATCGCCGGCGCTAATATGCGCGCGAGGTCGAGCAGCCGCCTGTCGCTCATGCGCGGGCCGATCAGCTGGATGCCGACCGGCAGGTTCCTTGGGCCACGGCCGACCGGGATCGCCACACAGGGAACGTGCAGCAAGGTCCACATCCGCTGGAAGATCGCGTTGCCGGTTGTATGCAGACCCTCGGGTGCTTCGCCGGGGGCGCTGGGGGTCAGGATGACGTCCAACTCCGGACCGAACAGGCGATCGAACGCCGGCCGGCAGGAATCCGCCAGGGCGTAGCTGGCCAGTAGCCTCTCGGGTGTTACACCGCGGGCGTTCTCCACCTTGCGCCGCAGGTCGGGTGCAAGAATCGCGTAGGACGACAGGTATTCAGGCAGGAAGGACCGGCCGCCCTCGGTCTCCACGATATCGGCATGCGCGTCCTGAAGGTCATTGAACGGCGCCGGGAGTTCGAACTCTTCCACGATTGCGCCGGCGTCGCGCAGACGTTGGGCGGCGGTCATCAAGCTGACCTCGCCGGCCGGTTCGATTGCGTGCCAAGCCGGGCTGCGACACAGGCCGACGCGCACGCCCTTGGGGCTGGACGGCACCGGAGCTTGCGATTTTGGCAACCGGAACGCCTCGGCCACCAGGATCAGGTCGTCGACGCAGCGGCCATACCAGCCGACCGTGTCCAGCGTGATCGAGGACATCCGCACGCCCTCACGTGACACCAGATGCCCGGTCGGCTTCAGGGCGTAGATGCCATTGAACGCCGCAGGACGGATATGGGATCCGCCGGTCTGGGTGCCGAACGCCAGCGGCACCTGGAAATCACCGACCGCCGCGCCCGACCCTGAAGAGGAGCCGCCGGGCGTATGAGCCGGATTGAACGGATTACGCGATAGTGCCTTCCGGCCGCCCGAGGCGAACTCCACCGTATCGGTCTTGCCTAGAATCAGGGCGCCCGAGGATCGCACGATGCCGACGCAGGCGGCATCCCGGTTGGTGTGGACAGCCGGGTAGATCGGCGAATTCTGCGTCGTCGGCATGTCGAACGTGTCGATGATGTCCTTCACGCCCCAGGGCAAGCCGTGCAGCCTTGTCTTGGGCCCGTCTGCGACTGCCAGCTTGTCCAACTCCCGCGCGTTTCGGATCACCAGGTCCGTATCGACAAACAGCCATGCATGGATTGCAGGATCCCGAGCGGCGATGCGAGCGAGGCAGGATCGAGCCAGTTCTTCAACCGAGAGTTTTCGGTCCGCGATCAGGTTGGCGGCTTCGGTGGCGGTGAGTTGATATGGCTCCATGGTCCAGACGGCTCCTGGATGTTTCGCCGACCGATGCAATGCACGCGCCAAAGGCGTGGGTTCGCTGCATGGCTGACGCTGGAGACGAACTGGCGGCAGGTTGATCAGCCGGGCCGATGCTTGGCCAGGAAGCGACGGATGTGGGCCAGCGCCTCTGTCACCTGCTCCGGCGTTTCCTTCCACGGGTAGATGCTCACTTCCGCGTTCGGCGCCAGCCGGGCAGCTTCCATGGCGACGGCGTAGGGATGCGCCGGCACGTCGTCGGGAAGGATCAACACCGGTGTCTGGCAGTTGCGGACGAAATCACGCGTTACGGTGAAAACGAAATCCGGATTGGACCCATACATCTTCTTCAGGAACGCATCCACCATGTCCATGGTGAGGTCGTGCCGCCGCTCCACCAGAGGTGGCCCCCAGCCGGCGATATTGTTATTGTAGAACAAGTCCGGCATCTCCGGCCGGAACCCGCTGGGCTGGGCCAGCACCGCGGCGACGATCCGCTTGGGGGCTCGCTTCAGCAAGTTCCAGATGAAGGGACCGCCGATGCAGAACCCCATGACCAGGAATTTGTCGATCCCCAGATAGTCCATCAGCCCAAGCTGGTCGTCGGCATAGGCGTCCCAGGGGCGATCGATCTCTAGCGGCCCGGTCGATTGTCCACCCTTCGCGTTGCGCAGGTCCATAGTGATACAGCGGTACTGGTCACTCAGCACCTCCATGCAATTGAATGGCGGAAACCCCGTCAGATAGGAAATGTCCGAATTCAGGCCGCCGCCGGGAATCAGCAAGAGAGGAAAACCCGAGCCAGCTTCTTCGTAGTGAATGCGGACGGGGCCTCGTTCGTAGAACGGCATTGCTTCCTCCTAGCTGGCCATCAGTCGGTTGCTCTCATGGTCTCTGAAGAAGATATCGGTGGAAATCTCATCCACCCGGTTGCAGCCGGTATAAGCCATGGTCTTGTCCATCTCGGTCTGGATGATACCAACGGCCTTCGACGCCCCGGCTTCCCCGCCGACCGCTGTTCCATACAGCGTTGCACGACCGGTCAGGACGCATTTGGCGCCCAGCGCCACGGCCTTCACGATGTCCGAACCGCGGCGGACACCGGAATCCAGGATGACCGTTGCCTTGTCGCCCACTGCCTCGGCGATTTCGGGCAGCATGTCGATCGTTGCCGCGGCGCTGTCCATGTTGCGCCCGCCATGGTTCGACACGATCAGCCCGTCGACGCCATAGCTGATCGCCTTCAGCGCGTCATCCACCCGATTGATGCCTTTCAGCATGAGGATCCCCGGCCATTTGTCCCGGAAAATCTTGATGTCGTCCCAGTTCAGCGAATCTTGACGCATCACTTCCTTCGTATGTGCGTCGTTGCCGATCGGCCGGCGATAGGGTTCGGGGTAGTTCTCGTTCCGTGGCATGCCGATCGTCGTCAGGTATTTCATCAACACCGAGCTGAACCATACAGGATGGCGCATGATATCGACGGTGAACCGCATCGTCGGATGGAACGGCAGCAGGAATCCGTTCTTGGCGTTGTATTCCCGGTTCGGCGGCACGATCGTGTCGGTCGTTACGATCAGCGCCTCGAACCCGTTGTTCTTTGCCCGCTCGATCAACTGGTATGACAATTCGCGCTGCTTCCAGACATAGAGCTGGAACCACAGTCGAAAATTCGCGTCCCGGGCGATCTTCTCCATGGATGTCATGGCGCCGGTCGCCAGGGTGAAAGGAATTTTCGCCTTCGCCGCCGCTTTGGCCAACTCCAGCTCACCCTCATGCCAGCACAGCCCGGCCGCGCCGGTGGGGGCGATCGCCATCGGCAGCGCGATCTCCTTGCCGAACAGCGTCGTCTTCGTCGTCCGGCCCGAGACGTCGACCAGCGCGCGATGCCGCAGCTTGATCTTCTCGAATCCCGCCCGATTGTTCCGCAACGCCAACTCGTCTTCCGTTGCCCGGTCGACAAACTCGAACACCGCTTTCGGCAGACGCCGCTTGGCCGCCGCGCGGAGGTCGAAGACATTGTAGCAGTTATCCAACGCTGCCATCGATTTCCCCCTGGTTTCCCGGCAGCATGAGGCGCGTCATCCGCTTGTCAAGGATGGCGGGGCCGGGGACTTGTCAACCGAGGTCCTGGCACCCCTTATAGCAACTGAGGCGATGTATCCGTCATGGCCCGCTTGGGCCAAGGCAGGGAACGCCGTGATTGAGGAGTTGCGATGACCGATACCCTGTCCGTCCTGGGCGACCTGATCGGAAAGGCGCGTGCCGCCGGAGCGGACCAGGCGGATGCCGTGCTTGTCTCAGGCGCATCGCTGTCGGTGTCGGTTCGTCAAGGCAGGACCGAACACCTGGAACGCTCGGACGGCCGGGATCTGGGTCTGCGCGTGTTCGTGGGCACCCGATCGGCCATCGTGTCATCAAGCTCACTGGATTTCGCGGGCTTCCCGGCCCTCGCCGAACGCGCCGTCGCCATGGCGAAAGTGGTACCGGAGGACAAATTCGCCGGCCTCGCCGAAACCTGGACGCCTCCTGAAGCGGGTGATCTGGACCTGGCAGACCCGTACGAACCGGAGCCGGAGTTGCTGACCGAACGCGCCCGTGCTGCCGAGGCGGCCGCCTTCGCGGTCAAGGGCATCACCAATTCCGAAGGCGGTGAAGCCGGATATGGCCGGACCGAGATTACCCTGGTGACCTCGGCCGGCTTCGCGGGCAAGCGGGGCGGCACCAGCCATTCGATTTCGGCCACGGCGCTGGCCGGAACCGGTACCGAGATGCAGCGCGACTACGACTATCATGGCGCGGTCTATTTCTCCGACCTCGATTCGCCCGAGGCGATCGGCCGCAGCGCGGCGGAGCGTGCGCTGGCGCGCCTGGGGCCGGTGCGGCCGAAGACCGGCAAGATGTCCGTGATCTACGACCCGCGCGTCGCCGGTTCCCTGCTGGGGCACTTCGCCGGTGCAATCAACGGTGCCAGCGTGGCGCGCGGCGTCAGTTTCCTGAAGGACAAGCTGCATCAGCGGATCTTTGCCGCCGGGATCAACATCCATGACGATCCACGCCGGGTGCGAGGCTCCCGCTCGCGTTTGTTCGATGGGGAGGGCGTGCCGACCCGTACCCGTGCACTGATCGAGGACGGCGTTGTCACCACCTGGCTTCTCGACAGTCGCTCCGCTCGGCAGCTTGGCATGACATCAACGGGCAGCGCCGTGCGCGGCACAGGCGGGCCGCCGTCGCCGTCGGCCTCGAACCTGTACCTGGCGGCGGGCCGTCTGACGCCGGCGGCGCTGATGGCCGACATCAAGGAGGGCGTCTACGTCACGGAGATGATCGGCATGGGGATCAATGGCGTCACCGGTGACTATTCGCGCGGCGCGGCGGGATTCATGATCCGCGACGGCGCGCTGGCCGAACCCATCGCCGAGTTCACCATCGCCGGCAACCTGATCGCGATGTTCGCCAACCTGACGCCGGCGAACGACCTGGTCTTCAGACGGGGGACGGACTCACCGACGGTCCGGGTCGAGGGGATGACCGTCGCCGGGGCTTGACACCGCCGTTCACCCCGCCGCGTGGCGTTCGCCGTATTTCATGCCCTCCAGCTTGATCCCGTCGGGATCCAGGAAGAAAACGGCATAATAATCATCGTAATACTCCCCGGCAGGATCGACAATTTCGGCTTTTAACTCGTTGCGTAGGAAGGCGTCGAGCTCGTCGACGTCCTTTCGGCTCCGCAGTCGAAAGGCGTAGTGATGCAGCCCGACTTCGCCGGTATGGTGCTTGCGGTGCCTGTCGCCGGCATCGGCCGGTGCGATCCAGAACAGCGTGATGCCATTCTTCCAACCGATGGTGCTGCCGTAATCGGCTTCGACCTCGAAGCCCAGGAAATCAAGGAGCCTGGCGTAGAATGCTTTGGATTTTTCGTAGTCGCTGACCCGGATGGAGATGTGATCGATACCGACGACGCGTGACTGCGGTGAACGTGCCATTGCGACTTGCCTCCTGCATCGGTGACGGGAACGCGGGGGAATGGACGCGGTTCAGTGCGCCTCTTGGTCAGAACAGGGAATAGCCTCCATCGATCACGAACGTATCCCCAGTGTGATATTTAGATGCCGAACTCATCAAATACACCGCAATCCCGCCGAAATCGTCCCCCTCACCCCAGCGGCGCATCGGCACGCGCGGCAGCACCTTTTTCTGGAATCCCTCGGTATTGACCGCGTTTGCCGTCATGTTCGTCTCGATCCAGCCCGGAAGGATCGCATGCGCCCGCACGCCGTACCGGGCGAACTCGACTGCCATTGCGCGGACCATGGAGATCATGCCGCCCTTGGTGGCGGCGTAATGTTCCGATCGGGGCGCGGCCTCGATCGCCGCCAGCGACGCCGTGCCCACCAGGACGCCACCACTACCCCGCTCCACCATATGCCGGGCGGCGGCGCGAAACGTGTAGAACGCGCCGTCGAGGTTGATGCGGGTCACACGATGCCACTCCGCACTGCTCATTTCGAGGAACGTGTGGCCTCCGCGCCCCGAGACGCCGGCATTGGCAAAGCAGCCATCGATGCGGCCGAAACGATCCAGGGTGCGGGCGAACGCGGACTCGACCGCAGCCTCATCGCCGACATCGCATTCCAGCGCCATCACTTCTTGGCCGAAGGCGCCGATCTCCGATGCCGCAGCGGCATTCTTGGCGGCGTTGGTGCCCCAGATAGCGAGTTTCGCGCCGGCTTGGGCCATCGCTTTCGCCATGCCCAAGCCGATGCCGCTGTTGCCGCCGGTCACCAGCGCGACCTTGCCGGTCAGATCGAAGGGGGGATAAGGCATCGAACGTCTCCTGCCAGCATTTCCGCCAGTCATATCGCGCCCCAGCGATCCGGAAAAGTTGGCAGAACTCGGTAACGCTGATAGCGTTGGTTACAAAAGAGGAGACCGACCCAATGATCCTCACGGCCGACAGCACCGTCGCCCACGCCAACAACCGCCGCAAGACAGCCAATGGGTGGCACACCACCTTTATCGGACAGAACCGCAACACGCTGAAGGAAGGCGACGCGGTACCCTCCGGCGAGGGCCTTTACCCGATGGCCTTCCTGGTCGAGAAGGAAGCCGGTGCAATCGTCAAACCGCATTTCCACCAGGCGGATCAGTATCAGGTGATCGTAGAAGGCTCCGGCCGTCTGGGTATCCATGATGTCGCCAGCGTCGCGATCCATTATACCGATGCCTATTCCGCCTACGGTCCGATCGTCGCAGCCGATGAAGGCGTGGCATGGTTTACCCTGCGCAACACCTGGGACCCTGGCGCCCGCTACATGCCCGCTGCCCGGCAGCAGTTGCGGGAGGCGCGAGCGAAGCATCAGCACCGGGAGGCGACCTGCGGTCCCTTGCCGCCGTTGTCGAGCGAGGATCTCGCCGCGCTGACCGAAACCAACGGCGTCGCGGTCATCGCCGAGACCACGGACGGTCTCGGTTCCTGGCGCTATGCCGTTCCGGCGCTCGGGTCCGTCACCGGGCCGGATCCGGCGGTGGGCGGAGGACAGTTCTGGCTGGTGGCGGCCGGTTCGGTCTCGGTCGCCGGCAGCGCACTGCTCCCGTCGCAATCCTGTATTTTTGTTGCGCCCGATGATACTGGACCGAGAATCATTGCCGGACCTGGCGGCGCCGACCTGATTTGCATGCAATTTCCTGCGCACGCAGCCAATGATCGTCAAAATAGCAAAACTTTATCGTGACTACGGCGTTAATTTATCATTTACTCCCGCTCGAATCCGGGGGCGGGGACAATCATGGGTGCGATACGATATCTGGCAATACTACCGTTCATTGGCATCCTAGGCGGTGTTCCCCTCTTTAACCGCGTGGATCCGTTGATCCTCGGGATGCCCCTGCTTCTAGCCTGGGTAGTGCTATGGATCGTGCTGACTGCGGCGATCATGGGAATCATCTACCTATGTGACCCCGCCAACCGGACCGAGGACCGCCCATGAACGCGGCCCTTATCATCATCACCCTGACCGTCGTAGGCGTGTTGATCCTTGGTCTGCTGGCGCGCCGCGGCAAGGACATGGACCTGGAGCAATGGTCGGTCGGCGGCCGCGGCTTCGGAACGGTCCTGGTCTTCGTGCTGATGGCTGGTGAGATCTATACGACCTTCACCTTCCTTGGCGGCAGCGGCTTCGCCTACGGCCATGGCGCCGCAGCATACTATATTCTTGGCTACGGGTGCCTCGCCTATATCATCTCATACTGGCTGCTGCCGTCGATCTGGCGCTATGCCCGTCAGCACCGGCTGATCACCCAGCCGGATTTTTTCGCCCGCAAGTATGATAGCCCGGCGCTGGGCGTTCTGGTGGCGGTGGTCGGAATCGTTGCATTGCTTCCCTATCTGGTACTGCAGTTCAAGGGCCTGGGCATCATCGTCGACACGGCCGCATACGGTGTCGTCTCACCGTCCGTCGCGATCTGGATCGGCGCCGCGATCGTCACCGCTTACGTCACCGTCTCGGGCGTCTATGGATCAGCCTGGACGGCAGTGGCGAAGGACATACTTATTCTGGCCGTCGTGCTGTTCCTGGGGATCTATCTCCCATGGCATTATTACGGTGGATACCATGCGATGTTTTCGGCCATCGATGCGGCGAAGCCCGGTTTCCTGGCCTTGCAGCCGAAGGGTGAGAGCGTCGCTTGGTTCGACTCGACGGTGCTACTGACGGCGTTGGGCTTCTATATGTGGCCGCATACCTTCGGCTCGTTGTTTACTGCTAGGCAGGAAGGGGTGTTCCGCCGCAACGCCGTAATGATGCCGCTGTACCAGCTGATCCTGCTGTTCGTTTTCTTCGTCGGCTTCGCTGCCATCCTGCAGGTGCCGGGCTTGAAGGGGCCGGAGATCGACTTATCGCTGCTGCGCCTGTCGGTGAAGACCTTCGATCCCTGGTTCGTCGGCGTGATCGGTGCTGCAGGCGTGCTGACCGCGCTAGTGCCGGGATCGATGATCCTGATCGCCGCGTCCACCCTGCTGGCCAACAACGTGATCCGAGCGGTCAACCCGAACCTGTCGGTGGCGGGGGTTTCCCGGCTGGCACGGCTGCTGGTGCCGGTGCTGGCGCTGGTATCGGTGTGGTTCACGCTGCGTGGCGGGGCGACGATCGTGGCATTGCTGCTGATGGGCTATGCGTTCGTGACGCAATTGTTTCCTGTCCTGATCGCCAGCCTGCTGCCGTACAACCCTGTCAGCAAGCAGGGCGCGTTTGCGGGCATATGCGTGGGGGTCGCGACGGTGGCTGCAACGTCGCTGACCCACACGACGATCGCCTCACTATTCCCCGGTTTGCCCCAGGCGCTGCGGGACCTGAATATCGGGATCGTTGCATTGGTCTTGAACATTGTCGCCCTGTTGCTGGTCAGCGCCGTGACCCGCCGGCCTGCCGCCTACGCCTGATGCGCCTGCTGATCGTCTGGCACTCTCTTACCGGCGGGACACGCCAGATGGCGGAAGCGGCAGCCGAAGGTGCCCGTGGCGAGCCAGCCGTCGAGCTATGCCTTCGAGCCGCGCGGGATGCTGGCCCGGAGGACGTGCTGAACGCCGACGGCTACCTGTTCGCCACTCCCGAGAACTTGGCGGCGCTGGCCGGCATAATGAAGGACTTCTTCGACCGGACCTATTACGCGGCGCTGGATCGGGTGAATGGCCGTCCCTACGCCAGCCTGATCTGTGCCGGCAGCGACGGCGAGAATGCTGCGCGTCAGATCGCAAGGATCGCCACGGGCTGGCGGCTCCGCCCGGTGGCGGAGCCGCTGATCGTCCGGACACAGGCACAGACCCCCGAGGCGATCCTGGCCCCCAAGCTCATTGGTGCCGGCGACCTCGCCCGATGCCGAGAGGTCGGCGCGGCGCTGGCCGCCGGCATGGCGGCGGGGATTTTCTGATCGCGACCTTTCTCAGAAGGTAAGATCGGGCGGGATATCGCCAGGCTGGATGTTCGCGAGCGGCAGGCTGGATATGATCCAGTTCCGCATCGTCCCCAGACTTTGGTTATACGCCAGCCAGTTGTTCACGAAGATGCGGAACCGGGAATCGGGATCAGGCCGCAGGCCCGCGCAGGTCGGTTGCGCACTGATCGGAGTCGGAACGACGATCGTGCCGATCTTCGGGTTCTTCTTCACCGTTGCGAGTGAGTTCATCGCCACCTGTACCGAACAGTCGGCCCTGCCCGACAGCATGGCCAGTGGAATGTCGCTGAAATTCTCCAATGCAACCAAAGTCGCCTTCGGCAGCATGTGCCGGGCGAAAATGTCCTGCGTGGAGCCGATATCGACGGCGACACGGACGCCGGGCTTGTTGAAATCCGCCCAGGTCTTGCCCTCGACTCCAGGCCTCACCACCATCGTGAAGGTGTTGTTCATGATCGGTTGGGTGAACTGCACCGTCAGGGCGCGGGACGGCAGCGGCGACAGGCCAAACATGATGTCGATCTTCTTGGACTGCAGGTCCAGCACCGAGTTGCCCCAGGTCGTTTCCGAGATCTCAAGCTCGGCGCCCAGCGACTGCGCCAAGTCCTGACCCATGCTGACACAGAAGCCCGACCATTTTCCGGTGACGACGTCCTTCTTGTAATAGGGTTCGGTCCCGACGATACCGGCGATCCGCAGCTTCTTGGTTCGGCGAACGCTATCGAACGTGTTTTCGGTGGCAGGCGGCTGAGCCTGGGCCTGCGCCTCGGAGACCGTCGTCAGCCCGGCAGCGACGAACGATCCCGCTCCTAGCAGCGATGCGACATCCCGTCTTGAAACCATCGTATGTTCTCTTTCAGCAGGTGAGGTCGAAGCCAGGGCCGTACGTCATCGGGTGTTGGCACTGCCCCGAAACCCCGTCGCCACGACATACAACTCGGACGACTCTTTTCGGCTGGCCGGCGGCTTGGCATGCCGAACCACGGTGAAGTCCCGCCTCAGCACGTCGAGGATCT
This sequence comes from Rhodopila sp., assembly GCF_035548235.1. Lineage (GTDB taxonomy): Bacteria > Pseudomonadota > Alphaproteobacteria > Acetobacterales > Acetobacteraceae > Rhodopila. The sequence continues at coordinate 254 of NZ_DASZTJ010000053.1, read as the reverse complement.
GTTTCTCGCTGCCGCCCTGGAACACTTTCGCGACGAATGCGCCGCCCGGGGTCAACACCCGCACCGCAAAATCCAATGCCATCTCGGCCAGCCCGACGATCCTGATGTGGTCCGTCGCCGCATGGCCGGTTGTGTTCGGCGCCATATCCGACAGCACAAGGTCCGCGGCCCCGCCCAGCGCCTGCGTCAGCTTCTCCGGCATGTCGGGGTCGGTGAAATCGCCCTGGATGATGGTCGCCCCGCGCACCGGCTCG
>NZ_DASZTJ010000052.1:0-20706 GCF_035548235.1 Rhodopila sp. | reverse complement strand
ACCATCAAGCGTCCGGCCAGCCATTTCACGCCGTTCGCGTGGGATGACGCCCTGCGCTTCGACAGCGCGCTGACCGAGGACGAGCGCGCGATCCGCGACGCCGCCCATGCGTTCTGCCAGGAGAAGCTGTTCCCCCGCGTGCTGATGGCGAACCGGAAGGAACATTTCGACCGCGAGATCATGAACGAGTTCGGCGAGATGGGCTTCCTGGGCGCGACGCTGGAAGGCTATGGCTGCGCCGGCGTCAATTACGTCAGCTACGGCCTTATTTCCCGCGAGGTCGAACGCGTCGATTCCGGCTACCGCTCGGCATTTTCCGTCCAGTCGTCGCTGGTGATGTTCCCGATCTACGCCTTCGGGTCGGAGGCGCAACGAGAGAAGTATCTGCCGAAACTCCGTGCCGGCGAATTCGTCGGCTGCTTCGGCCTGACGGAGCCGGATGCCGGTTCGGATCCGGCGTCGATGCGCACGCGGGCGAAGAAGGTCGATGGCGGTTTCGTTTTGAACGGATCGAAGACCTGGATCACCAACGCACCGATCGCCGATGTGCTGGTGGTCTGGGCGAAGGACGACGCAGGCGATATCCGGGGCTATATCCTGGAACGCGGCATGAAGGGCCTGACGCAGCCGAAGATCGAAGGCAAGTTCTCGCTGCGCGCCTCGGTCACCGGCATGATCATGATGCAGGACGTGTTCGTGCCGGAAGAGAACCAGTTGCCGAACGTGAAGGGGCTGCGCGGCCCGTTCTCCTGCCTTAACAATGCGCGCTACGGCATCGCCTGGGGTGCGCTGGGCGCGGCGGAGTTCTGCTGGCACGCGGCGCGCGAGTACACGCTGCAACGGATGATGTTCGGCCGCCCGCTGGCGGCGACGCAGTTGATCCAGAAGAAGCTTGCGGACATGCAGACCGAGATCACGCTGGGCCTGCAAGGCGTGCTGCGGCTGGGCCGGCTGATGGACGCGCACGACGCGGCGCCGGAGATGATCAGCCTGATGAAGCGCAACAACTGCGGCAAGGCGCTGGAGATCGCCCGCGTCGCGCGCGACATGCACGGCGGCAACGGGATCGTGGACGAGTACCACGTGATCCGCCACGTGATGAACCTGGAGACGGTCAATACGTACGAAGGGACGCACGACGTGCACGCGTTGATCCTGGGCCGCGCGCAGACGGGGATTTCGGCGTTCTGATCGTTGGCGGCCCCATGCCCCCGCATGGGTGCCCTCGTCATGACGGTGAGGGGGAATGCAAACCGGTCTCGGACGAAACCATCTCTCCGCGCCCTTCCGAATACGCCTCCACCTCCCGCCGCATGATGTCCGCCAGCGTCCCGCGCCGTTCGATCACCACCGGCCTTCCCGCTCGGTCGATCAGCACCGACGCAGGCAGGTTCATCGAGTTGTACTCGCTCTTCATCGCATGCGAGTACGCCCCGACATGACCCATCACCATCAGGTCCCCGATCGCGAGCCGGGGGAAGGGACGGGGCGCCAGCGTCCCATCCGCGGTGACGGTGAAGACGTCGCCTGACTCGCACAGATAGCCGGCGACGACATAGTCCTCCTGCGGGCCGGGGGCGCGCCCGTCATGCGCGATGAACCGGATCGGATGCCAACTGCCGTACATCGCAGGACGGATATTGTGGTTATGTCCCGTATTGACGATCGCATACCGATACCCCGGCGTCTCTTTGATCGCCTGCACCTCGGCCAGCAGCAGCCCGCTTTCGGCGACAACGAAACGACCCGGCTCGATGAACAGGCGGATGTCGCGACCCAGCCTGGCGGAGAACGCCGCCATGCTGGACGACAGCGCCGCCCCCCATTCGCGCAGCGGCATCGGCTTGTCGGTCGCCGGGTTGTAGACCACCGGTAGGCCGCCGCCGAGGTTGACGAATTCCAGGTCGGGAAACGCCTCGGCGATCGCCAGCGTCTTGTCCTTGATCGTCAGCCAGTGCTTCAGGTCCGTTCCGGATCCGATATGGGAGTGAACGCCGACCAGTCGGATGCCGAATGACGCGGCGACGGACTTCGCCTCCTCCATCTGGTCGAAATAGATGCCGTGCTTGCTGCTGGGACCGCCGGTGTTGGTCTTGGTGGTCTCGCCATGGCCCTCGCCCGGATTGATCCGGATGGAACAATGAAGGCCGGGCCGGATCGATCCCAGCAGGCGGATCTGGTCGATCGAGGTGCAGTTGATCAGGATCCCGTGCTCCACCAGGAAGCCGTAGACCTCACGGGTCGCGCCTTCCCCGGTGTAGTAGATCTCGGCCGGGTTGAAGCCGGCGCGCAGGGCGCGGTGCACCTCGTTCAGGGAGGACGCGTCGATCCACAGCCCCTCGTCGAGGATGATCTTCAGCACCGCCTGCAAGGTCAGCGCCTTGCAGGCATAGCGGATGCGATGGTTCGGATAGGTGATCGCCGCCTTCAGTTGCGCGCATTTCGCCCGGATCGTCGCCTCGTCGAAGACATAGAGCGGCGTATGGTAGGTGCGCGCCAACTCCAGCAGCGTCGCATCGTCGTCGAAACGCATCGTGTCCGTCCGGTGGTGGAAACGGCGGACCTAGCGCATTTTGCCGCCCGTCAGCAATCCAGACGATACACGCGCCGCGCGGTGCCGGCGAAAATCGCCGCCTTCTCGTCGGCGGAGCAGCCGGCCGTCAGCCGCTTCAGCGCGTTGAACAGGGCGGCGAAGCCGATGCCCATCTTCTCGACCGGGAAGTTGCTCTCGGCGATGCAGCGATCGGCGCCGAACAACTCGACGCAGGTCTCCACATACGGGCGCCAATGCGCGGCAAGCTGTTCGGACGACGGCGGCGCGTCGAGCCCCATGTAGTCGTATGCCGCGAGGCGCATCATCATCCCGCCCAGCTTCATCGTCACGTTCGGGCATTTCGCCAGGTCGGTGACGGATTTTTTCCAGTCGGCGAAGACCTCGTCCTGCTTGCCGGCATAGCGGCCATACCCCAGCGGGCCGCCGCAATGGCCGGTGATGATGGTGGTGTAGGGGAAGGCGCGGGCGAGGTCGGTGATGTCGGGGATCTGCGGGTGGAACCCCCACGCGTCCAGCGACAGGCCCAAAGCGCTCAGGCGCTTCAATCCTTCCCGGAAATCCGGACGGAGATAGAGGCCGGGCTTCATGTCGGGCGCGGAATTGCCGATGACCGGATCGGCGTCGTACCCCGCCGAGTGGCGCACGCCGCGGAACCGGCCGCCGCCGGCGCGGATATGCGCCTCCAGCACCGGGGTGACCCAGTCGCCGGCGGTCAGGTCCGCGTAGCCGACGATGCCGGCGGCGACCTTCGTCTTGCCGTACTGCCCGCTGTCGCTCATGGCGGCGATGCCGGCGACGAACTCGGTCTCGCCGACGGGGCGCATCTGCACCGGACCGGACGCGCGATACATCGAGTGGCATTGCAGGAAGACGCTGCCGACGACGTTGTGGCCGGTGGCGCAGTCGGCGAGGAATTCCTCCAGCAGATAGCGGAACGACGGGACTTCCCAGGATTCGCCGCTGCCTTGGGAAGTGCGGTGCCACAGGTGGTGGTGGGTGTCGATGATCGGCAGGCCGGCGTCGATGATCGGTTCGGCGGGCGCCTTGGCGAGCCAGCCCTCCCGCGGTGGAAAGATGCGGCCGAAAGCGGTTTTGGTTGCCATGACGTTTCCTGGTTTTCCTCGGTTCGGTGGCCCAATTGGACATGAGTGGGACCGAGGTTCAAGTCCCTGCCTGGAGGGATGTCTCGTCATGGCGCGCCTGTGCCCGCCACGGCGAGAAGGGGCCCGTGCCCCTACGCGAACGCGTTGTGATACGCGTTCAGCGCTGGCGCGCCGCCCAGGTGGACGTACAGCACCTTCGACCCGGCCGGGATCTCCCCGTTCCGTGCCATCGCGATCAGCCCGGCCATCGACTTCCCCTCGTACACCGGGTCCGTCAGCATCGCCTCCAGCGACGCGGCCATCCGGATCGCGGCGATCGTCGGCTCGTCCGGCAGGCCGTAATCGGGACCGGCGAAGCGAGGGTCGATCTCGATCGCGTTGTCCGAGATCATGCGCGGCAATCCCACCAGCTCCGCCGTCGCCCGCGCGATCTTGGTCACCGCCGCTCGGGTCATCGCGGCGTCGGCGGCGGTGTCGATGCCGATCAGGCGCCGTTCCCGGTCCTGCGCCGCGAAGCCGACCACCATGCCGGCCTGGGTGGAGCCGGTGCAGGTCGCCATCACCACGGTGTCGAAGAAGATGCCCTGCTCCTCCTCCTGCCGGGCCAATTCGTCGCAGAAATGGGCATAGCCAAGACCACCGAGCGGGTGGTCGGAGGCGCCGGCGGGGATCGCATAGGGCTTGCCGCCCTCGCGGCGCACCTGCTCCAGCGCGCGCTCCCAGGTCTCCTTGACCGCGGTGGAGTAGCCTTCGCCCTCCAGCACCGTCTGGGCGCCCATCAGGCGGGAAAGCAGGATGTTCCCGACCTTGTCGTACACGGGGTCCTCCCAGCGGGTCCATTCCTCCTGCACCAGCCGGCATTTCAGGCCCAGCGCGGCGGCGACGGCGGCCACCTGGCGGGTGTGGTTGGACTGGATGTTGCCGATCGACACCAGCGTGTCGCAGCCTTGCGCCAGCGCGTCGGCGGCCAGCCATTCCAGCTTGCGCACCTTGTTGCCGCCGAACGCCAGCCCCGAGGACACGTCGTCGCGCTTGGCCCAGACTTCGACGCCGAGGTCCTGGGACAGCCGCGCCAGCCTGTGGATCGGCGAGGGCCAAAAACCGAGCTTGACGCGGGGAAAGCGGCTTTCGAGGTCGAGGGACATGGCGGGCTCCGATGGCAGGGGATACGGACCGTCTCAATAACCGGTTCGGCGCCTGAGGTGCTTCGTAATCGCACGTCCGAAATAGCCGATCGATTTGTAAATCGTGCCAGATTATGAAGAGATCATTCTTTCAATCGGCTTGCCCCGAAGAATCTTCATGCCCAACGCCGCACCCGCCGACCTGACCGCCCTCGACCGCCGAATCCTCCGCGCCCTCCAGCGCGACGGCCGCATCTCCAACGCCGACCTCGCGCGCGAGGTCGGGCTCAGCGCCGCCGCCTGCTGGACCCACACAAAGCGCCTGTTCCGCACCGGCGTCGTCCGCACCGTCCGCGCCCTGCTGGCGCCCGACGCGATCGGCTGCGGCACGCTGGTCTTCGTCGGCGTGGTGCTGGACCGCTCCACGCCCGAGAGCTTCGCCGCGTTCGAAGCCGCCGTCCGCGCCATGGACCAGGTGCTGGAATGCGTCCTGGTCGCCGGGGACGTCGACTACTTCCTGCGCATCCGCGTCCGCGACATGCCGGCGTTCAACCGCCTGCACAGCGAACGCATCATCGCCCTGCCGGGGGTGCGCCAGGTCCGCACCTTCTTCGTCATGAACGAGGTCAAGACCGACGGGCCGCTGCCGCTTTGACCGTCCGTAAAGCGCTGTTTTCAAATGGGAATAGCGCTTGGAATCGAGGGTGCGCACCCTTGCCAAGGGCCTGCGCCTGGAGGATTCTTCCGGCAACCGGAGAGCCTCGGAAGGGAGAAACCTCGTGAACGATTCAACGATCGTCACCGAATCAGTCAAGCGTTTCAAATGGGTAGGCACACGCCCGATCCGTCCGGACGGCGTGCCCAAAGTGACGGGCCGAGCGCTGTACGGCGCGGACCTGAAGCTGCCGGGGATGCTGTTCGGGAAAGTCCTCCGCTCCCCGCACGCGCATGCTCGGATCAAATCGATCGACACCTCGGCCGCCGAGAAGCTGCCCGGCGTGAAGGCCGTGGTGACCGCGAAGGACCTGCCGGAGCAGAAATTCGACTATATCGGCCCCGAACGCGTGGCGGTGAATTTCTGGCACGTGACCCGCAACATCATGGCGCGGGAAAAGGCGCTGTATGAAGGCCACGCCATCGCCGCCGTCGCGGCGATCAGCGCTTCGATCGCCGAACAGGCCGCCGCGCTGATCAAGGTCGATTACGAGGTCCTGCCGCACGTCATCGACGTCGACGACGCCATGAAGCCGGACGCCCCCTTGCTGTTCGAGGACATGATCACCCGCGGCATGGACCCGGCGCCCACCAAGCCGTCCAACATCTCCAAGAAGCTGGAATTCGCCATCGGCGACGTCGAGAAGGGCTTCAAGGAGGCCGACGTCGTCATCGAGAAGGAGTTCAAGACCGCCGCCGTCCACCAGGCCTATATCGAGCCGCATGCCTGCGTGGCGAAGGCCGAGGCGGACGGGCAGATCGAGATCTGGTCCTCCAGCCAGGGCCATTTCACCATGCGGGCGCTGACCGCGCAGATCCTCGGCGCCAAGCTGGGCGACATCCGCGTCACCCCGGCCGAGATCGGCGGCGGCTTCGGCGGCAAGACGGTCACGTACCTCGAACCCGTCGCCGCGATGCTGTCGCGCAAGGCCGGCCTGCCGGTGCGCCTGAACATGAGCCGCGAGGACGTCTTCCGCGCCTCCGGCCCCACGTCCGGCGCGTCGATGTGGGTGAAGATCGGCGTCAAGAAGGACGGCAGGATCACCGCCGCGGATGGCGTGTTCAAGTTCCAGGCAGGTGCGTTCCCCGGCTCGCCGGTGATGAACGGCTGCCTGTGCGCTTTCGCGCCGTATGACATCCCGAACCAGCACGCGGTCGGCTACGACGTCGTGTCGAACCGGCCGAAGGCGGCGGCGTATCGCGCGCCCGGGTCGCCGATCGCGGGCTTCGCGGCGGAAAGCGTGATCGACATGTGCGCCAAGGCGATCGGGATGGACCCGCTGGAACTGCGGATCAAGAACGTCGCCGGCATCGGCGCGCCCACCATCGCCGGGCCGAAGCACGCCCATGCCGGGTTCCGGGAGACGCTGGAGGCGCTCTACAACCACCCCGGCTACAAGGCGAAGCTGGGCAAGAACCAGGGCAGGGGCGTGGCCTGCGGCTACTGGTTCAACGGCGGCGGCGAGTCCGGGGCGACGATCCAGGTGAACGCCGACGGCACCGTCCTGGTGGCGACCGGCAGCCCGGATGTCGGCGGGTCGCGCGCGTCGATGGCGCTGATGGCGGCCGAGACGCTGGGCGTCGACTACAGCAATGTCCGCGCGATCGTCGCCGATACCGGGTCGGTGGGCTATACCCATGTCACCGGCGGCTCGCGCGTCACCTTCGCCACCGGCATCGCCGTCGTCACCGCGACGCGCAGCGCGATCAAGGACCTGTGCAAGCGTGCCGCGATGATCTGGGACGTCGACCCCGAAGGCGTGGTGTGGGAAGACGGCTGCGCCAAGCCGGCGGGCTCCAATGTCGGCGACTTCAAGCCGCTGACGCTGAAGGAACTCGCGGCCAAGGCGGCGGCGACGGGCGGACCGATCACCGCGTCCGCCGGCACCAATGCCGGCGGCCAGGCGCCGGGCTTCTGCGCGCAGTTCTTCGACGTGGAAGTGGACCCGGAGACGGGCCGCGTCGACATCCTGCGCGCCGTCTGCGCCCAGGACGTCGGCAGGGCGATTCATCCGTCCTATGTCGAGGGCCAGATGCAGGGCGGCGTCGTACAGGGCATCGGCTGGGCGTTGAACGAGGAATACATCTATAACGCCAAGGGCCAGCTCGATAATCCGGGGTTCCTGGACTACCGCTGCCCGGTCGCCTCCGACCTGCCGATGATCGAGACGATCATGGTGGAGGTGCCGAACCCGGTCCACCCATACGGCGCCAAGGGCGTCGGCGAAGCGAATATCTGCCCGCCGATGGCCGCGATCGCCTGCGCGGTGGAGAACGCGATCGGCAAGCGGATGACGGAGCTGCCGATGTCTCCGCCGCGGGTGCTGGCCGCGCTGTCGTCGTAATGACGGCACGCGTCGTCTTCACCTCGGGCTTCGCGCGCCGCTACACCAACGGCGTGCGGGAGTTCGAGGTGGAGGCGAAGAACCTCCGCGGTGTGCTGCGGGCGATGGACGCGCTGTATCCGGGCCTGATGCACCACCTGGAGGAAGAGACGAACGTCGCCATCAACGGAGAGCTGCACGAGACCGGCTATTTCCAGCCGGTGCCGCCGGGGGCGGAGGTGTTCTTCATCCCGCGCCTGGAGGGAGGCTGACCGCCCCTGACGCAGGATGACTTCGCTGCCGCTCAGTCATCATGCTTCAGGTTCTTGTTTGATTGCGCGATTCAGACCTGCGGCAATTCCGCCTTCGGTCATCGCGCCTGTCCGTTTGGTCGCGCGATTCAGACCTGCGACGTTCCGCCTTCGGTCATCGCGCCTGTTCGTTTGATCGCGCGATTCAGACCTGCGACGTTCCGCCTCCGGTCATCGCGCTCTGGCCTTCAGGCTCCGCGAGGAACAGGCGCCGCAAATCGACGAAATACGCGTCGGCGAAGTTCCCCCGCAGCGTCGTCCAGGGTTCGGGATCGGCGTCGATCGCGTCATACGCGTCGCGGGGGATCGACAAGCCCATCAGTTCCGTTTCGCTCGCGCTTTCGATCCAGGCCAGGTGCAGTTGCTCGTCGTCCGCGCCGGTCAGGCGGAGTTCGTTCTGGTCCGCCAAGGGCGCGTCGGGGATCTCCCGCAGGATGACCGCCTTCGTCAGTTCCAGCGTGACGTCGTCGAGGCCCAGATCCCGCGCCAGCAGCTTTTCCCGCAGCGACGCCCAGCCGAAGACGATCCGGGGCACCAGGCCCCGGCCCAGCTCCTGCGCGGCCGGCGGCGCGTCGGGGCCGTGGGCGTCGTTGAAGATCGACCGGGCTTCCGCCTCCACGGTTCGCCAATCGGGGGCCATGTCGGCGCTCTCGGCCAGGATCCATTGCCCCCGCCGGTTGTCGATGTAGCTCAGGTGCAGCGGCAGGCGCAGTTCGGCGCCGCAGCCGGAACAGGTCTCGGATTGGAAGGCGCCGGCCAGGATGCCTTCGCGCAGGTCCGGCCGCCGGTCCGCGTTCACGCTGGCGGCCAGCCGGGATGGCATCGCGGTCCCGCATCCCTGGCAGATTGCCTTGGCATCCAGCAGAAGCGACATGGCCTATGCCCCCGGCTGGCCAGGGGCGCCGGGCCCCGCACCACCGGTCTTGGAGCTGTAGAGATACAGCTTCACCTTCGGGTCGATGTCCGAAGGCGGGTCGCGCTTCAGGTACCAGGTCATGGCATAGAGTTCCGCGAACCATTCGCCCGGCGCCGACCACTGGTAATTCGTCACCTGCGTCTTCGCTCGGACGGTGCGGGAATAGCTGTGCCAATGGCCGTTGCTGAACGAGAAGCCGCGGCCGTTGAAATCCTCGCTCATGATGTTTCCGCAACGGTGCAGGAACGCCTCGAACTTTTTCCGGGCGGCCGGATCCTGCATGTCCTCGGGGACTTCGATATCGGTCCGCTTGTTGATGACGGCCACGATCGCCTTCACCAGCGCATCGGTGTCCGCGCCGCCGGCCTGGCCGCCATTGAGATACACGGCCGCAAGTTCCTGCGCGACGGCCTCGAGGCCGGAGAACGAGCGCCAGCCGCCATAGCCGTCCTTGCTGATATCGCCGTCCATGATCCCCCATCGTCCGTCGACGGAATGGCCAAGCTCGTGCAGGACCGTGATCGCCAGCCGGGGCACCTGCGGCTTCTCCTTCGGATGGGTCGGATCGCGATAACCGTCGGTGTCGCCTTCGATCTCGCCCAGTTCCATTCCGGCGCCGTTATACATGCCGATGCCGTGATTGCCGGAGCGCAGCCGTGCCGTATAGGTGATGTTCTTCATCTTCTTGTGCGCCACATGCCCGACCGGCATGCTTTCCAGCGTCTCGTAGACCTGTTCCAGGTCGATATGTTCGGCGGTCTGGTCCTTGTTGCCGCCCAGGTCGATCCCGTACCGCTCCTTCAACGCTTTCTGGTATGCGCCACGCAGCGCCGTCTTCGCCTTTTTCTTGTCGGGACTTGCCGCCGCGGTCTGCTTCAGCAGCGCCCGCGCAGCCGCGTCGGCGGCATCCCGGGCGGGGGCGAATTTTGCGGGATCCTTCTGCTGCTGCAGGGCGTCGATCATCTTGTTCAGTGCGGCAAGGTCCTTGACCAGCGGATCCTTCGCGGTCCCATCGGTGATCTGGTCGATCTGGTCGGACGCGGTGTCCCGCAGGTCCTTGATCGCATCGACCGCACCGCCGGTCTGGGCGGTCCGCTGCTTGTCCGCGTCGCCCTTGATGCGGTCGCGCATCTGCGCGGCGGCGCCGCGGAACTTGGTCAGCGCCGCCACCCCGCCGGATGCCGCGGCCGCCATGCGCTTGCGCAGTCCCGCGATCGTGTCGGTGACCTGGCCGACCGGCAGCCCGTCCGCCTGCAACTGGGCCGCCTGCGCGTCGGCGTCGGCCAGGATCGCGGTGATCTCGGTCAGCAGGTCGGCTTCCTTGCGGGCCGCGTCGCGCGCCGTCTCGATGTCTTTCAACAGCGCTTGCTGCGCCTTCGCACCGGCCTTGGCGGCCGTCGGTTCGCGGCCACGCAGTTTTGCGACCTGTTCCTCGCCGGCCTTGGCGGGCAGGCCGTGGGTCACGAGACGCTGGTTTGCCTGCTGCAATTCGGACAGGGCCTGCTCGATCGCCTGGGCGGGATCCGCCTCCGTCGGATTGGCGCCGCCGCCGGCAGGCGTCGGTCCGGATGCAGACGGCAAGGGCGCGGCGTTGTTGGCCATGGGCGCCGGACCGGGTTTGCCAGCGGGGTCGCCAGCGGGGTCGCCAGCGGGATCGCCAGCGGGATCGCCAGCGGGATCATGGGAGCCGTCGTGGACGGGATCGTTACGGGTCGGATCAATTCCGGTGAACTGTCTGACCCAGTTGATTTGCTTCTCGTCTAACATGGCGCGTCTCGTTTCCCGCGTCGTCGTGCTTTTCGACAGGCGGAATGTTGCACAGCCGACCGGCAATGCACAATCAGGTCGAATCGGGACCGGTCTGACGCGGGGTGGGGCGGCTGCCGCCGCCGCGGTTACAGTTGCCGCTGCAGCGCCGCCACGTAGCCACGGTTCCAGGTCGGCGACAGATGCACTTCGTTCATCACCACGTGCTTGGGCAGGCAGGCGATATAGCGGATCAGGTCCCCGCAATCCGCCGGCTGCACCATCCGCGCCCGCACCTCCGGCCCGACCGGGTTCGGCCGCTTGTCCAGGATCGGCGTCGCCACCTCGCCGGGCAGGAACACGGTCGAGCGGATGCCGTTGACGCATTCCTGCATGTTCAGCCCGTGGCTCATCGCGACGATGCCGTGTTTCGCGACCGTATAGATCGGCCCGCTGACGCCGCCGATGAAGCGTCCGGCCATCGAGGCGGTGTGGATCAGCAGCCCGTCCTGCTGCGCGCGCATGAAGGGCAGGGCGACGGTCACGCAATACAACGCGCCCGACAGGTTGCCGGCCAGCATCAGGTCGATGCTCTCCGGCGTCAGCTTGTCCCAGTGCCGTTCGACGATGTTCATCCCGGCGTTGTTGACCAGTATGTCCAGCCGGTTGAACGTCGACTTGATATAGTCTCCAACCTTACGAACCTGGCCCTTCTCGGTCAGGTCGGCCGGCTGGACATGCGCCGAGCCGGTCTGGTTGATGCGCCGCGCGACGTCCTCCAGCGGGGCGGGGCGACGGCCCGTCAGGATGACGGTGGCGCCTTCCTCGGCCAGGGCCAGGGCAGCGGCTTCCCCGATACCGGTCCCGGCACCGGTCACCCAGGCGATCTTTCCCGTCAAACGCGCCATGTTTCCCCCTTAGGCGTTGGTGATGCCGCCATCGATCGTGATGGTCTGGCCGGTGATATACGATGCGTCGGGCGAGCACAGGAAGCGGATCACCGACGCGACCTCGGATGGCTTGCCGAAGCGGCCCAGCGGGATTTCCTTGCGGTAGTCCTCGCCGCGTTCCGAGATGATCGGTTCGGCCATTTTCGTTTCGATCACGCCAGGCGCCACCGCGTTCACCAGCACTCCCGGCGCCAATTTGCGCGACAACGCTCGGGTCAGCCCGACGATGCCGCCTTTCGCCGCGGCATAAGGCACACGCTCCGCGCTGCCACGCCGATACGCGATCGAACTGGCCAGCACGATGCGCGCAGGCTCCCGCTGGTCGTAGCGCGTCGAAAACGCCACGGCCATGTCGTACGCGTTCGTCAGGTTGGCCGCGATCGCCCGGTTCCACACGCCGTGATCGGATGGGTCCAGTGCGTCCCGCTCGAACACGCCCGCCAGATGGACGAGTGCATGGACAGGCGCCCCCGCCGCCTCGACGACCTTGGCGCATTCCTCGGGCGTATCGAGGTCGGATCGGTAAAGTCCCAGGCGCACCTTGCCGAGTTCGTCCTGCGCGCGCAGCAGGGCGGCTTCGTCGCGGTCGCACATGATGACGTGCCCGCCTTCGTCCATGAAGGTGCGCACCGTTTCGATCCCGATCCCGCCGGCGCCGCCGGTCACGACGATGCGCTTGCCGGTGAAGACCGCCATCTCAGGCAACCAGCGCCGGATAGTCGAGCGTCGCCATCACCTGAGCACGGCGCATATACCGATGTTCATACGGCATGTAGTCGGCGACGGCGTTGTGGACGGTGCCGATATTGTCCCACATCAGCACGTCGCCCTCGGCCCAATGATGGGCGTAGAGGAAATCCGCGCGCTCCTGGTGGCGGAACAGGTAATCGAGGATAAGCCCGCTCTCCAGTTCGTCCATCCCGTCGATCGACATCGTATAGCCGGGGTTGGCATACAGCACCTTGCGCCCGGTCAGCGGATGCACCCGCACCAAAGGCTGCGACACCGGCGGCTTCTTCGCCTTCTGCTCCGGCGTCAGCTTGGCGCGGCGGGAGCCGGGGCGGGTGCGCATCACCTCCCAGAACTTCTCGAAGTCGTGCGTCGCGGAGCGGCCTTCGAGCTTCGCCTTCATCTCTTCCGGCAACTCGTCATAGGCGGCATGCATGTTGCGGAACTGCGTCTCGCCGAGGGACTTGCCGTTGCGCATCGGCACCTTCTGGGCGTGCAGCACGTTCGCCAGCGCGATGTCCTTGCTATAGGACATGTCGGTGTGCCAGCCCTGGCCGGCGTCGTTCAGCCCCAGCGGCTTGCCGTCCGATCCCATCATGTTGGACAGGATCATGATCTCGGGAAAGTCGCGTTCGAAATAAAGATTGGCGACGTTGATCTCCAGCTCCCCGAACCGGCGGGCGAAATCGGCGAAGGCCGGGACGCCGCAGGTCTGGCGGGGGAAGCACAAGACGCCGTACTGGCCCAGGGCGCGCAGCGCGGTCCGGAAATCGGCGTCCGAAAGCGGGGTGGAAAGGTCGACGCCCTCGATCCGAGCGCCGAGGGTCCGGCCGGAAGGGGTGATTTTCATGGAAAGGTTTCCTTGGTTCCGAAATGACCATGGCGGGGGGACGTCCGGCCATGACGCGCCGCTCTCATGCCGGCGACCGCAGCCGCAGCACGGCCTGCACGACGTCGTCGGGGTTCTCCCGCGCCAGGAAATGCCCGGCCTTGGGCAGGTCGCGCCGCTCGATCAGGTTCGTGAACAGCCCGTCCCGCGGCCGGGAACCGTCGGGCGGGCCGACGCCGTCGTCGATCCCGTGCAGGATGATCGTCGGGGCCTGGATCGCCGGCCGCGCCGCCAGCCGCGCCTCCAGCGCGTCATAGGCCGGATCGCCCGGCGCGTTGCCGTACCGGTGCCGATACGACTGGATCGTCACGGCAACGAAATCGGGATTGTCGAAGCTCGCGGCCGTCGCCTGCAACGTCGCCTCGTCGAAGTCCCAGTTCGGCGACCACAGCCGCCACAGCAGCCGGGTGAGCTCCAGGCGGTTCTGCGTCAGGCCGGCGACGCCGCGGTCCGTATGGAAATACCATTGATACCAGTAACGATACTCCCGGTCCGGCGCGACCGGGTTCGAGGCACCCGGGATGTCCTGGATCCCATACCCGGTAATCGCCACGAACCCCCGCACCCGTTCGGGCCACAGCGCCGCGACGACGCAGGCCGCACGGCCGCCCCAGTCGTAGCCGACCAGGATGGCGTCCGGGATCGCCAGCGCGTCCATGAAGTCGCGCACATCCGCACCCAGCGCCGCCTGCTGCCCGCTGCGAGGCGTATCGGCGGACAGGAACCGCGTCGCGCCATAGCCGCGCAGCCATGGCACAAGCACGCGGAACCCGGCCTTGGCCAACGGGCCGATCACCCCGTCGTAATCGTGCACGTCCGACGGCCAGCCATGCAGCAGGATCGCCACCGGCCCATCGGACGGGCCGGCCTCCAGGTAGGCGATCTCCAGGACAGGCGTGCGGACGGTCTTCATCAGCGGATCATGTTGTTGGTCACGGCGCCGCCGGTCGCGGTACGCCCGCCATCGGCGACATATTGCGCGCCCGTGATGTTGCCCGCCAGGTCGGACGACAGGAACAGCACCACGTTGGCGATCTCCTCCGCGGTGCCATAGCGCCCGATCGGGATGTTGTTCTGGTAGCCCTTGCCGACCGACGCCGGATCGTCCGGGTTCAGCAACGACTCCAGCGCGTGGATCATCCGCGTGTCGATCGGGCCGGGGCAGACGGCGTTGACCCGCACGCCCGCGCGTCCGACCTCGCCCGCCGCCGTCTTGGTCAGGCCGATCACCGCGTGCTTGGACGCCACATAGGCCGACATGCCGGGCGAGGCGACAAGGCCGGCGACCGAAGCGGTGTTCACCACCGACCCGCGCCCCTGCTTGATCATCACCGGCAGCACATGGCGCATGCCCAGGAACACGCCGCGGACATTGACCGCCATGACGCGGTCGAACAGGTCTTCATCATATTGCCAGGTGGGCGCGACATTGCCCTCGATGCCGGCATTGTTGTGGAAGCAGTCGATCGCACCGTACTTGTCCAGCGTCGCCTTGACGTAATTCTGGACGTCGGCCGACTTGGTCACGTCGGCGGGGACGAAATGCGCGTCCGACCCTTGCTGGCGCAGGATGCCGACGGTCGCTTCGCCGGCCGCCTGGTCGCGGTCCACCACGACGACCTTGGCGCCGCGCGACGCGAAGCCCGAGGCGACCGCGCGTCCGATCCCATTGCCGCCGCCGGTGATCAGCGCAACCTTGCCGGTGAAGTCCATCGTTTCCTCCTGTTATTCGTGGCGCGGCAGGCTAGCCCAATCCCGTCAAAACGAAAATCGCCCTCACCCCGCACCTTCACCCCGTGGGCACCAGCCGTTCGGCGATGGCGGCGGCCTCGCGGATGTCGTGCGCGATCGCGGCGCAGCCCGTCTCCATGCCCGGCGCGCCGTAGCCCCAGGCCGCGAAGATGCCGGCAACCCCGGCGCCGCGGGCGGAGACGATGTCGTTATGGTGATCGCCGAGCATCACCGTCCGTTCGACGCAGCCGTGGACGAGGCCCAGCGTGGCGAGAAGGTGGGATGGATCGGGTTTGCGCGCCGGGAAGCTGTCGCCGCCGCCCACCGCCGCGATCAGGGGCATCAGGCCCAGCGTCTGCAGCAGTGCGCGGGCCGGGCGTTCGGGCTTGTTGGTGCAGATGGCCAGCGTCCAGCCGGCGGCCGCCAGTGCCTCCAGCGTTTCCGGCACGGCCGGGTACAGCCGGCTGCCGACGGCGACATGGCCCTGATAATCCGCGGTGAAATCGCCGACCGCCGCGGCGTCCGGCGCTCCGCCCCGGGCCGCGAAGGCCTTGCCGACCAGCGCGACCACGCCGTCGCCGACCATGGATTTGACCTCGGCGGTGGTGAAGCCCGGCAGGCCCCGGTTCGCCATCAGCCGGTTCAGCGCCGCTTCCAGGTCCGGGACCGTATCGACCAGCGTGCCGTCGAGGTCCAGCAGCAGGGTTCGCGGCACCGGGTAGCACTCCGAAACTTGAATTGAAGCAATTGCATAACGGTAAAGATTGACGCGGCTTCATCCCGGCCGCTACGCCAGGACAGTAGGGATTAGCGTAGGCATTCTGGGACCGATCATGCAAGCGACCGCCATTGTCCTGGCCGCCGGACTGGGTACGCGGATGAAGTCGGCATTACCGAAGACGCTGCACCGGTTGGCGGGTCGGTCGATGCTGCGCCACCTGCTGGCCAGTTGCGAGCAGGTGTTCGACCGGGTCGTCGTCGTCCTGGGGCCCGACATGGATGCGGTCCGGACGGAAGCCGCGCCGCATGCCTGTGTCGTGCAGCACGACCGGTTGGGCACCGCGCACGCCGCGCTGCAGGCGGTCGAGCAGTTCGGCGACGGCAAGGTCGCGGTGCTGTACGCGGACAACCCGTTGATCCGGCCCGAGACGATGCGCCGCCTGCTGACCGGCGGCGCCGCGGACGGGCTGTCGCTGCTGGCGTTCCAGGCGGCCGATCCGGCGCGCTATGGGCGCGTCGTGACCGGCGGGCAGGGCATGGTCGAACGCATCGTCGAATACGCCGATGCCAGCGAAGCCGAACGCGCGATCACCCTGTGCAATGCCGGCGTGATGTGCGCCGCCGCCGGCGACATGGCGCGCTGGCTGCGCGCGGTGCGCAACGACAATGCCAAGGGCGAGTATTACCTGACCGACGTCATCGCCATCGCCCGCGCCGCCGGCCGGCCGGTGCGCGCCGTCGAGGCGCCGGAGGCGGAGCTTGCCGGCATCAACTCCCGCGCCGAACTGGCGAAGGCCGAAGCGGTCCTGCAATCCTGGCTGCGCGCCGCGGCGATGGATGCGGGCGTGACCATGGTCGATCCCGCCAGCGTGTTCCTGTCCGCCGACACCGAACTCGCCTCCGACGTCACGATCGAGCCGAACGTGGTCTTCGGCCCCGGCGTCAAGGTGGCGTCCAACGTCACCATCAGGGCCTTCAGCCATATCGAGGGCGCGACGATCGGCGCCGGCAGCATCATCGGCCCGTTCGCGCGGCTGCGCCCCGGCGCGGTCCTGGAAAACGACGTCCACGTCGGCAACTACGTGGAGATCAAGGCGTCGCACCTGGGGGCAGGGGTGAAGGCCAACCACCTGACCTATGTCGGCGACGCGACCGTCGGCGCGCGCACCAACCTGGGCGCGGGGACGATCACCTGTAACTACGACGGTCACCACAAGCACCGCACGACGATCGGCGCCGACGCGTTCATCGGCTCCGACGTCTCGCTGGTCGCACCCGTCACCGTCGGCGACGGCGCCTATGTCGCCACCGGCAGCGTGATCACCGACGACGTCGAGCCGGACGCACTCGCCATCGCGCGCCAGCGGCAGGTGCAGAAGCCAGGCCGAGCGTTAATGAGAAAGGACAAGGGCTGACATGTGCGGGATCGTCGGAGTCATTGGCGCGCGCGAGGCCGCACCGATCGTCCTGGAGGCGCTGCGCCGCCTGGAATATCGCGGCTATGACAGCGCCGGCATCGCCACCCTGGTCAACGGCCATATCGACCGCCGCCGCGCCGAGGGCAAGCTCAACAACCTCGCCGCGTCCCTCGACGCCCGGCCGCTGACCGGGGCGATCGGGATCGGCCACACCCGCTGGGCCACGCACGGCGCGCCGACCGAAAGCAACGCCCATCCGCACGGCACCGCCCGCGTGTCGCTGGTGCATAACGGCATCATCGAGAACCATGCCGAGCTGCGCGCGGAGCTGGAGGCCGAGGGGCAGGAGTTCAGCACCGAGACCGACACCGAAACGGTCGCGCAGCTCGTGGACCTGTACCTGAAGCGCGGGATGCCGCCGGTCGAGGCGGCGGGCAAGGCGCTGCGGCGGCTGGAGGGCGCCTATGCGCTGGCGATGATCTTCGCCGGCCATCCCGAACTGATCGTCGGCGCCCAGCACGGCGCGCCGCTCGCGGTGGGGTTCGGCGACGAGGAGATGTTCGTCGGCTCCGACGCGCTGGCGCTGGCGCCGCTGACCCGCCGCATCGCCTATCTGCGCGACGGCGACTGGGCCGTCGTCGATCGGCACGGCGCCAGCTTCTTCGACATGGACGGCAACCCGGTCGAGCGGGAGGTGAAGCTGACGCGCATGACCGGCGCGGCGATCGGCAAGGGCAATTTCCGCCATTTCATGGAGAAGGAGCTGCACGAGCACCCGGCGGTGATCGGCGATACGCTGCATCGTATGGTGAACCCGGCGACGCGGGAGGTGGCGCTGCCGGACCTGGGGATCGATTTCGCCCAGGTGCCGCGCATCACCATGAGCGCGTGCGGCAGCGCCTTCTATGCCGGGCTGGTGGGCCGCTGGTGGTTCGAGGCGGTGGCGCGGATCCCTTCGGACGGCGACGTCGCCAGCGAGTTCCGCTACCGCACGCCGCCGCTGCCGCAAGGGGGGCTGGGCCTGCTGGTCTCGCAGTCCGGGGAGACCGCCGACACGCTGGCCGCGCTGCGCTATATGCAGGAGCAGGGGCAGACGGTGCTGTCGGTGCTGAACGTCCCGGAAAGCAGCATGGCGCGGGAGAGCGACGCGGTGCTGGAGACGGTCGCCGGCCCGGAAATCGGCGTCGCCAGCACCAAGGCGTTCACGGCGCAGTTGTCGGTGCTCGCCTGCCTCGCGTTGGCCGCCGGGCGCGCGACCGGCGCGATCGATGCGGCCAGGGAAGCGGCGATGACCGCGGCGCTGCTGGAAGTGCCGGGCCGCGCCGCCGAGGTGCTGGAGAACGACGCCGCCATCCAGCATCTTGCCAAGCGCGTCGCCAAGGCGCGGGACGTGCTGTTCCTGGGCCGCGGCAACTGCTTCCCGATCGCGCTGGAGGGGGCGCTGAAGCTGAAGGAGATCAGCTATATCCACGCCGAGGGCTATGCCGCCGGCGAGATGAAGCACGGTCCGATCGCGCTGATCGACCCGGCCGTGCCGGTGATCGCGATCGCGCCGTCAGGGCCGTTGTTCGAGAAGACCGCGTCGAACCTGCAGGAAGCCGCGGCGCGCGGCGGGCAGGTGATCGTGTTCAGCGACGAAGCCGGTGCGGCGAAGCTGCGCGGGATCGCGGCGGAGACGGTGGTGCTGCCCGCGGTCGATCCGTTCGTGGCGCCGATCCTGTACGCGATCCCGGTACAGGTGCTGGCGTATCATGTCGCGGTGCTGAAAGGCACGGACGTGGACCAGCCGCGGAACCTGGCGAAGTCGGTGACGGTGGAATAGGCGGCGCCGGTCACCGCGCTCTGTGGCCGACGACGTCGGCGATGAAGTCCCGCAACTGCCGGCGCGCGAAGAGATAGAGATACGTCCCGTAAAACATCAGCCCTATGGCGATCAGCAGAAGCATGTCGGGGGCTCGACCTAGCCAATTCGGATGGAAGACCGGCAGCCTTAAGAAGACCGCCATCAGGCCCGCGCCCGCCAGCGACTGCAACGGCGGCAGTGCCACGGCGAACGGGGAGATGCGACAGGCTCGGCCGAACATGACCAGGAAGACCGGCATGACGACCCACGGCCGGATCGCCAGGGCCAGGCAGGTCATGGTCAGTCCGAACGGTGCCGCGCAGACCACGGTCACCGCCAGCGTCACGGCTTGCCAATGCGCGATCTTACGGAATACCGAGGATTGGTTGGCCGCCAGAAGAGCCGCGTCCAGGCTGTAGAATATCGCCAGCGGCAACCCGGTCAGCAGCATAAGCTGGGTCGGCACGATGCCAGGTTGCCAGCGATGGTCGAGCCACAGCTCAAACAGGTCCGGAACGATCGCGGCCGCGCCCAAAAAGCAAGGAAACGACAGGATCGACGCGTTCTGCAGGACTTTCAGGAAATGCCTTTCGAACTCGGGCGTGCCGGGCTCGTCCGAGCGCAACTCGATGCGTCCGACCTCGGTACGCGGTATGACATTCGTATGGACGATGACGTCGACGAGCCTGTTGGCCAGCGAGAACAGTCCTACGTCCGTGGGGCCGAGAACGTAACCGAGCACGATGCGGGGGAACTGGCCGGTGACCAGGCTCGCCATGCGTGCCATCAACACGTTGACCGCGACAGGCCGAAGGTCATGGAAGTGGCGAACCGACCATCTGCAACCAAACCGGACCGATACCGCGATCCACGCAACCGTCAGTTCGGCGAGACGCTGCGTCAAGACTTGCAGCACCAATGCCCAGACCCCGAACCCCAAAAGACCGAGGATGATGCCGAAGACGCCACCGATCGTCAGTCCCAGTACCGACCTGATCGCCAGGGCCTTGTATTCCATCGATCGCCTCAAGACCGCGATCGGCGGCGCCGACAGGGACGACAGAAGCGGCATGGGCAGCAGGACCCAGATCACCCATTTCATTTCGTTGTCATGAAATGCATCGCCCAGCCAGGGCGCCGAGACGCCCATCAATGCGGCGAAGGCCAGTGATATGCCGATGCTGACGAGGTTCGAGGTGTTGATGTGATCGCTTTCCAGGTCCTTGACGGTCACCAGCGCCTCGGCGGCGCCTTCAAGCAGGATCCATTCGCAGAAGCCGACGAAGACCATTACGATCGAAAATAATCCATAGGGACGCGGACCGAGGATGGGCGCCAGAATGGCGAACAGAATCAGCCACAACCCTTGTTGCGTCACCCTTTCGATCGTCAGCCAGGCCACGGGTGAGATCGACGGGAACCGGATTGCCATCAAGATTTCGTTTCCTGGTTCATGGGGCCGGGTGCCGGCGGAAGCCTGGATAAGGACGTGTCCTGTCCGCCCTGTCTCTTGTCGGACGGGACGAAACATGGTCGAAATGGAATTCGACCGGGGACGGCAGCACTGGGGACGGCAGCACTGGGGACGGCAGCACTGGGGACGGCAGCACTGGGGACGGCAGCTCTGGGGACGG
>NZ_DASZTJ010000051.1:0-21208 GCF_035548235.1 Rhodopila sp. | reverse complement strand
GATCGCGTTGGCTCATTCATCCTTCAGCAGTCCCATCTCACCGAACAGGGTTCGGATTTCCGCGCAGTAATGGGCGAATTCCGGCATCTCGCGTATGCTCATCCGGCGCGGGCGCGGCAGGTCGATCGTCAGCGTCATCGCAATGCGGCCGGGCCGCGGGCTCATGACCAGGACGCGGCCGTCCGGCCGGGGCCGACACCGACGTGTCGAGCGCCGGCGCGAAGGCGGCGGCCCTCATGTCCGCGTCCCTGCGACAGCGGCGTACCGGGCCTGGTCGAACAGTTCGTTCGTGTAATAGTCGGTCGGCGTCAGGTCGGTGCTGATCAGCTTCGCCTTCTCCACCGTGGCGACCGCCTGTTGCCAGTCGGCCGGCGCCATCGTGCCGATCGGTGCGTCCTTGGTGGCCGGCGTCGCGAAGAACGTCAGGTAGAGGTCGATCTGGCCGCGCATCACGGCCGGGCTGAGCTTGGCGTTGGGCCGCGCGGCATGGATCGCGGCGACACCTTCGTCCTGGTGGCCCGCCTTGATATAGGCCCATGCGCCGTCCGAGATGCTGACGAGGCGGGTCAGCGCGTCCCGCTT
Organism: Rhodopila sp.; assembly: GCF_035548235.1. GTDB lineage: Bacteria > Pseudomonadota > Alphaproteobacteria > Acetobacterales > Acetobacteraceae > Rhodopila. The sequence continues at coordinate 20,626 of NZ_DASZTJ010000051.1, read as the reverse complement.
CTTCGCGATCGTTTCCTCCCGAGCGAAGAGGCCGTAGCTGGGAAGCCGCAGGCCGGCGTCGCCAAGCAGGATGCCGCGTGACGGGCGCTGCGCCTGGACGGCGGGAACGAAGAACGGGATGGAGGAGAACGCGCCGTCCAGCTTTCCGTCGAGATAGGCGGCGAGCTTGGCGGCACCGTCGAGATTGACCAGCTCGATATCGGCTTTCGTCAGGCCGCCCGCCTTGAGGAAATCGCCCAGGAACGGCGTTTCGAGGGAGCTCGCGGTGTGGCCGATGCGTTTGCCGCGCAGGTCGGCGATGGTCCTGATGGACGACGTGACCGGCACCATGACGCCGATATCGCTGTTGCGCGCGTAACTGGCGACGGCGCGCAGTTTGAAGCCCTTGTCGCGGGCGATCATCATCGAAGACAGGGCGGCGTGCCCGACATCGACATCGTCGCCGCCGCCGACGATCTGCACGGTCTGGTTCGTTCCGTTGCCGTCATCGATGGCGACGTCCAGCCCGGCGTCGCGGAACCATCCCTTGGCGTTGGCGAGATGAAGCGCGGCGTGGCACCCCCACGGCGTCCAGTCCAGGCGTACCCGGAGGGGGGTCAGGTCGGCGGCGTGCAGCGGGTTCGAGAGGAAGGGGGCGGCGAGTGCGCTGCCGATCAGGCTCCGGCGTCGAAGACGATGCGCGTGCATGCGGTTCCCTGTCTGTTTGGTTGGCCAACACCAATTTTGAAGACAGTATACAATCCAGACGGCGCGCCAAGCCCTTTTCGTCGTCCGCCGGCGATTTTCTTGACGACCGGATTCCTCTGGAAGATTCCCTTGGCAGATTCCCCTGGGGAGATTCCCCTTGCGGAATCCGCTCCCGCGGCTTTTGTATCCCGGCAAACCCGGCCCGTCCGGTCCATGAAGTCCAAGCTATTGGAATCGCATCCGTGTCCGCACCCCAGTCGACCGCCCCCGTCGGATTCCGCCGCATCGGGGCCGAACATGCGCCGCTGCGCGACCAGGTGGCGGAAAACCTCCGCCTCGCCATCCTCGAAGGCCGCCTGAAGCCGGGCGAACGCCTGATCGAGGACCGGTTGGCCGAGGAGTTCGGCGTCTCCCGCAACCCGATCCGGGAGGCGATCCGGACCCTGGCCTCCGAGGGCCTGATCGAGGTCAACGCGCGCCGGGGCGCCGTCGTGACCACGCTGACCCCGGAGGAAGCCGAGGAGCTGCTTGAAGTCCGCGCCACGCTGGAGGCCGCCAACGCGCGCCTTGCCGCCCGGCGCCGCGATCCCGGCGTGCTGCAGATCCTCAAGGACGTCCTCGCCCGCGGCACCGAGGCGGTCGAAGCCGCTCGGATCGACGAACTGCCGCGCCTGAACGACGAGTTCCACGCCCATCTGGCCCAGGCCGGCCGCAACCGGGTCCTCGCAGACCTGATGAAGACCCTGCGCGAGCGGACCGGCCCGCTGTTCCGCGGCGTCGGGATCGAGGCACAGCGCGATTCCTGGTCGGAACACGCGGGCATCCTGCGCGCGGTGATCGCGGGGGATGCGGAGCTGGCGTCGCTGCTGGCGTATCGGCATGTGCTGAACGCCGGGTTGCGGCAGGGCGACGGCGGGGAACCGTCCGCGCCGTAACGGCCGGCGCCTGACGTCCGGCAGCGGAAAAGGGCTTGACGTCCGATAGTTTGTATACAGTATCCTTCTATCGACGCCGCACCAGCCCGACAGGAGGCCCCATGACCGCATTGATGAACCCGGCCGACTTCCGCACCGCCCTGGAAAACGCCATCAAAGGCAAAAGTGCCAACAAGTCGCCCTTCAGCATCGCCTGGGCCGAAGGCAAGCTCAGCCGAACCCATCTCTCCCGCTGGGCCGAGAACCACTACCACTATGTCGGACCCTTCGCGGACTACCTGGGCTATGTCTACGGCCGCATGCCGGCGGCCTATGTCGATGCGAAGGACTTCCTGCTGCAGAACATGTATGAGGAAGAGATCGGCGGCGACCGCCACACCGACCTGCTGATCCGTTTCGCCGAAGCCTGCGGCACCACGCGCGAACGCATCACCAACCCCGACAACATGGCCGCCTCGACCCGCGGCCTGCAAAGCTGGTGCTACACCGTGGCGATGCGCGAAGACCCGATCGTCGCGGTCGCCGGCCTCGTGGTCGGCCTGGAATCGCAGGTCCCCTCGATCTACCGCCGCCAGACCCCGACCCTGCGGGAGGTCTACAAGTTCACGGACGAGGAGGTCGAGTTCTTCGACCTGCATATCGTTTCCGATGAAATCCATGGCGAGCGCGGCTACCAGATCGTGCTGGAACACGCCACGACACCCGACCTGCAGCAGCGCTGCCTGAAGATCTGCGAAGTCGGCGCCCAGATGCGCCTGATGTACACCAACGGCCTCTACAAGGAATACGTGGAAGCAGACCTGCCGCTGACCGAACTGAAGCTGGCCGCCTGATTTCGTGCCGCGCGTAACCATCCACAAGCGCGGTGAGGCCTTCACCGATGACGTTGCGGACGACAGCAACCTGGTCGTCCGCGCCGGCATCCGGAAATTCCCCTGGCCGCATCTGCGCTATGGCTGCGGCATGGGGAAATGCGGCAAATGCGCCTGCCGGGTCCTGAGCGGGTCGGAGCACCTGCCGGTGCCGAACTGGAAGGAGGAGCGGGTCCTGGGCGAACGCCTGGCCGCCGGCTTCCGCCTGCCCTGCCAATTGTGGATCACGCACGACATCGAACTGGCGCAGGACGATTGACATGTTCGTCATACTCACCAGCAAGCCGGGTCAATTCAGGACCGAACTGACCGAGGGACTGACGCCGCGCGAGGCGTGGGATTACCTGTTCCACGGACAGGCGAAAGCGCATTTCGTCATCGCCGAACTCGGCACCGCAACGAAAATCCGCATCGTCGACGAGACGCCGCCTGTCCGCGTCAACGAAATCCCCTGCAAGTTCCTGGAGAAATTTGAAACCGTCGACGCTGCCAGGGCGCAACTGCAGGGCCTGGTCCGTGCCGGCCGCGTGGATACGGCCCTTGTCAGACACTGACGCGCCGCACCTGACGGTCACCTTCATCACCAACGGGATGAAGGTCGTGAGCGCGCCCGTCGACAGCAACCTGCTGCGCGTTTCCCTGCGCGAGCAGGGCGGCATCCCGTTCAAGTGCGGCGCCGGACTCTGCGGCACCTGCCGCTGCCTGATCGAGCGGGGGCGGCAGCACCTGGACGCCGTCAAGCCGAAGGAACGCCGGCACCTGACGGACGACGATATCGCCAACGGCTACCGCATGGCCTGCCAGACCTTCATCCGCGGCGACGTCGCCGTGTCCTGGACGCCGAGGACAACACCCCAAGGACCTGACCGATGAAACGCATCCTGAAGCTGGAAGGCCGCGAGGCGCGCGCCATGGCCGCCGCCGCCATCCGCAAGGCCGCCGAACTGGGCGTGCCGGAAACCGTCTGCATCGCCGATGACGGCGGCGTGCCATTGCTGCTGGAGCGCATGGACGGCGCGCGCATCACCGGCCCGCAGATCGCCTGGAACAAGGCGTTCACCGCGGCCGGCCACAGACGCTCGACCCACCTGTTCAACCGCCCCCCGAACGGCCCGGCCCTGCCGGGGAACGAGGCCTATGGCATCCAACTCAGCTTCGAAGGCCGCTTCACCGCCTTCGTCGGCGGCTTCCCGATCGTCGTCGACAATGAAGTCGTGGGCGGCATCGGCCTGAGCGGCGGCAACGGAGAGCAGGACACCGCCTGTGGCGTGGCGGCCCTGGCTGCCTTGCGCGACCTGCTGGCGCCGGACCACCTGGATGTGCTGGTCGCGGCCGACATCAAGCTGTAGCCCTTGCCCGGTTCGTGACCTCTGCCTAGCCTCCCGGCGCCAACAAGGTGAAAGGGGAAACGAACCATGCGCCTGAAAGACAAGGTAGCCATCGTCACGGGCGGCGCGTCCGGCATGGGGGCCGCCACGGCCCGCCGCTTCGGCAAGGAAGGCGCCAAGGTCGTGGTCGCCGACATGCTGGAAGCCGAGGGCCGCGCCGTCGTCGACGGCATCAACGCCGCCAATCCCGGCAGCGCCCTGTTCCTCGCCTTGAACGTCACCGACGAGGCCGGCTGGAACAAGGTCGTCGCGGAAACCGAAAAGACGTTCGGCAAGCTCGACATCCTGGTCAACAATGCCGGCATCAGCGGCAGCGCGACCAACAACCTGCTGGACACCGAACTCTGGAAGCGGGTGATGGGCGTCAACGCCGACGGCGTCTTCCTGGGCATCGCCGCCTGCGTCCCGGCCATGCAGCGCAACGGCAGCGGATCGATCATCAACCTGTCCTCGATCTCCGGCGTCGTCGGCCAGACCATGGTGCACATGAGCTACAACGCCTCCAAGGGCGCCGTCCGCACCGTCACCAAGTCGGTCGCCGTGCAGTTCGGCAAGGACCGGATCCGCTGCAACTCCGTCCATCCGGGCCTGATGCCGCCGATGCGCACCTCGGGCGCCACCGCCGACCCTGCCACCCGCGCCAAAATGCTGAAATCCGTTCCGCTGGGCCGCACCGGGGAGGTGGATGAGGTCGCCAACGCGATCCTGTTCCTGGCGTCCGACGAGGCGTCCTATATCACGGGCGCGGAACTATACGTGGACGGCGGCTACCTCGCGATGTAGCGGGAGGCAACGCAGCCGAACGAAGGAGCGGGCGTGGGTTCAGGTCTGGCGTGGGGCACCCCGAGCGTGTGGCATGGGGTGACGTGGGGGGTCGCCGCGCTGGCGACGGCGGGGGTCATCGTCCGGCCCTGGCGGCTTCCCGAGTATGCCTGGGCCATCGCCGGCGCCGTCATCCTGGTGCTGGCACGCCTGCTGCCGCCGTTCGATGCCTGGCAGGGCATCCGGAAGGGGACCGACGTCTACCTCTTCCTGGTCGGCATGATGCTGCTGGCCGAGATCGCTCGGCAGGAAGGCCTGTTCGACTGGCTCGCCGCCCATGCCGCGAGCCATGCGCGCGGGTCGGCCACACGGCTGTTCGCGCTGGTCTACATGGTGGGCACGCTGGTGACGGTGTTCCTGTCGAACGACGCGACCGCCGTGGTGCTGACGCCGGCCGTCGCCGCCGTGGCGCGGACCGCGAAGGCGGCGAACCCGCTGCCCTACCTGCTGACCTGCGCCTTCATCGCCAACGCGGCGTCCTTCGTGCTGCCGATCTCCAACCCCGCGAACCTGGTGATCTACGGCAGCCACATGCCGCCGCTGCTGGACTGGCTGCCGCGCTATGCCCTGCCGTCGCTGGCCTCCATCCTGGCGACCTATGGCACGCTGTGGCTGACCCAACGAAGGGCGCTGCGCCAACCGGTCGCCGCGGTGGCCGAGGCGCCGGTGCTGTCCACCGGAGGCCGCGTCGCGGGCGCCGGCATCGTGCTGACGGCGCTGGTGCTGATGGCGGCCTCGGCGCTGGATTGGCAGTTGGGCCTGCCGACCTGCATCGCCGGCGTGCTGACCGCCGCCATCGTGCTGGTGTCGGCGCGACAGTCGCCCTGGCCGGTGCTGAAGGACATTTCCTGGGGCGTGCTGCCGCTGGTGGCGGGATTGTTCGTCCTGGTGGAGGCGCTCGACAAGACCGGCGTCATCGGCCTGGTCGCGGGCTGGCTGAGGCAGGCCGAGACCTGGTCGCTGACCGGCGCCACCTGGTCCGTCGGCGTGCTGCTGGGCCTGGTCTGCAACCTGATGAACAACCTGCCGGCGGGGCTGATCGCGAGCACCGCTGTGCAGACCGCGCAGGCCTCTCCGGGGGTTACCGGCGCGGTCCTGCTGGGCATCGATATCGGTCCGAACCTGTCGGTGACCGGTTCGCTGGCGACGATCCTGTGGCTGAACGCGCTGCGGCGCGACGGGCTGCACGTCGGCGCCCGGGATTTCCTGCGCATCGGCGCGCTGGTGATGCCCGTGTCGCTGCTGGCCGCGCTGGCGGCGTTGTCGCTGGAGGGTGTGCGGTAACGGGCAGGCGCCTCGGTCGTCCGTCACCGCACCAGCCGCAGCGCCGCGGCCACGCGCGCCAGGAGCGGCCGCCAGCCCAGGTCGCCGTCGCCCCACTCATCGCCCCGCAGCCGGAACAGGCGCATGGTCGGATACCACGGGCTGTCCTCCCGGTCCGTCAGCCAGCGCCAGTCGGAGACCGCGTGCAGGACCAGCCACACCGGCTTGCCCATCGCCGCGGCCAGGTGCGCGACGCTCGTGTCGACGCTGACGACCAGGTCCATGCCTGCGATCAGTGACGCCGTGTCGGCAAAATCCTCGGCCGCCTCCACCGCGCGGCTGATCCGGCGGCGCCGCTGCAGGGCCGGCCGATCGGCCGGTCGCACGTCCCGCTGCAGGCTGTGAAACGTCAAACCCGGCACCGCCGCGAGGGCGCCCAGGAACAGCTCCGCCGGGATCGAGCGCAGGTGATCGCGCGTATGCGCCGGATCCCCCGACCAGGCGAGGCCGACCTGCGGTCCTCGACGCCGCGGCGGACGCAGCCTGGGCGCCGCCGGCGGAAACAGGTACGGCTTGCCTGCCGGGAGCGTATCCAGCCCTACCCCCAGCCAGCGCAGCATCGCCGTCGAATTGCAGTGGAAATCGGCGGAGGTGCCGGCAGGCAACGCCGAACACACCGTCAACGCCGGTGCGGCCTGGCGATACAACCGCTCCAGCCCGGGGAAGGTGACCAGCGTCACCTGCGAGGCGCCCAGCGCTTGAAGCCGGGGCAGGAAGCGGAAGAAGTGGATCGAATCGCCGTGTCCCTGGTCGTCGATCACGACGATCGATCGGCCTGACAGCGCCTGGCCGGTCCACACGGCGCCGGGGAGCCGGGGCGGTCCGTCCGGATAGTAATGCCGGACACTTTCCCGCGCCGCGTAATTCGCCCAGCCCGGGGTGAACGCGCCTTGCCGCAGCTGGTCCAGCCCAAGCTGCATCCGGGTCACCACCAGCGTGGGATCGAGGCGCAGGGCCTGTTCCAGCCACCGGGTCGCCTCGTCGGAACGCCCCTCGATGATCGCGACCTCCCCCAGCATGCTGGCGACGTGGGCCTGCTGGGCGGTGGTCAGTTCGGCGTCGTCCCGCAAGGGGTCCAGCATCGCCCGGGCTTCGGCGCGATAGCCCATCCAGGCGGCGAGCTGTGCGCGCTGCACGCGGTATTCCAGGTTGCCAGGCTGGATCGACTGCGCCTTGCGCGACGCCTCCAAGGCCTCGGTGTGCCGGCCGGCGGACCACAAGGCCCGTGCGCTTTGGAACAGGGCAGGGGCGAAATTGGGCTCGACGGCCAGCACCTGCGACAGGTGGCGCAGGGCCTCGGCATTGTCACGTCGGCCGACGGCCAGTTCGGCCAGCAGCGTCAGGGCCATGGGATTGACGGGTTCGAGGGCGATGACCCGCTCCAGCGCTGCCCGAGCGTCTTGGATCCGGTCGGCGGCTACGGCGAGCCGGGCCTGGATCAGCAGCCGGTCGGCGTCGGTCGGCTCGAACATCGGGCTGATGCCATGCGGGCGTCGATCGAGACCCTTGATGCCATCCCCCCGTCATGGGCGGGAAAGATCACGGCCGGCGTCGTTCGGTGGTGGGCGCTGTCGCGGCGTCCTTCCGCCTGCGTACCGATGGGTGTCGGCGTCAGTTGCTGGCCTGCATCTGCTCGCGCATGCGGCGGGCTCGGTCCAGGACCTTGTTTTCGATATCGCCGACGGTCTGGTCGGACACGGTGGCGTCGACCCACTGGCCGTTTTGCATGACCTGGCGGTACAGGTTCACCCGCAGGCCGTCGCTGCGCAGGTCGCGGCTGAGGATGTAGATGGTGGCCTTGAACCGCTCCCCGGTCGTGCCGGGCGGGGTGTACCAGTCGGTGATGATCACCCCGCCGAACGGATCGGCGGAGGCCAGCGGCATGAACGAGATCGTATCCAGCGCGCCGCGCCAGAGGAAGGCATTGACCCCGATGCCTGAACCGCCGCCGGCCTGCCCTTGGTTGTTCCGCGTGTTCTTGCCGAAGGCGAACAGTGAACCGCTGTCGTCGCCGCCGACGCGTCCGGCGCTGCCCAAGTCACCGGGGGATCCGCTGCCCAGGCCCTGGTAGTTGGGGGGAGTCGGATTCGGCTTGAGGTCTGAACATCCTGCCAGGCCGAGGGTGGAGCCCAGGGCGGCCAGCACTATCCAGCCACAGCTTGGATTCAATCGCATCGCGAAAACTTTGCCTTGGTGATTCGAATCTTTTGGATCAAGGCGCTGTTTAGCGTCACCGGTCCACCGCAGCAATCGACTTTCTGATGGAAAGGGGAGGGGTGGCCAGATTTGCGGGGAATCTTCGCGCTTTCTCCGGATTCCGGGGCTGCCGGCGGCGTGGGGCGCAAAGAAAAACGGCGGGGTTTCCCCCGCCGTTTCGCCGTATCCGGTCCTGGGGCTGGTTACCAGCTCAGGACGGTGCTGACCAGGAAGCTGTTCGCACGCGAGTCGCCGGTCTGGCCTGGGCCGATCGCGCCGGTGTTGAAGTTGAAGTTGCCCTGGTGGCGCTGCTCATACATGTACTCGGCCACCAGCTGCAGGCCCGGAGCAACCTTGTAGTTGCCACCGACCGCGACTTCGAACTCACGCCGCTGCGAGATGCCGACCAGGCGCGGATCGCCCTGACCGTTGACCCAACCGGCCGACAGACCGGCGGTGTAAGGCCCGTTCGCATAGGTGACACCCAGCAGCCAGGCATTCGTGTCCACGCCGCCCGTCGGCTTCATTACCAACTGGCCGTTGGACCCGATCGTGCCGCCGATGTAGTCGGCCGCGAAGGTGAAGTTGTACGCCGTGATCGCCGCGCCGAACTTGTAGAAGTTCAGGTTGTCGTACTGGATGTTCGCCGTGCTGCGGGTCGCGAAGGACCGGGACGTGGCCGGAAGGGTGCCACCGACGCTCTCCTTGGAGGCGGTTTCATAGAAACCGTACACCTTGGCGTCGACCGGACCGAAGGAGTGCATATAGCGCAGGCCAACGCCGACCTGGTTATACCAACGCGTCGGATCGCTGCCCGAGGTCACGTTGATGCAGCTTGGGCCCGCGACGGCGCAGCCAACGCCCGTGCCGCTCGCCTGCAGAGCATTGCCTTCGCTCGGGGCGAACTGCACGCCGAGGTCGAAGCCGAAGAACTGCGGCGACAGGTAGACGATCTTGTTGTTGGCGTATTCCGCACCCGCCTGATCCAGCCAGACGAACGGAATTTGAAGCGGGTTGGTGACACTGGTCGACTGGATGTCGCCGCCGTTCAAGTTACCCGAACCCGCGTCCCAGCACTGGGAGGTGAAGATGCAGGGGTCGAACAGACCCAGCACGCCATCGCCCTGGCCGAGACGGACGAGGCCGACCTGATCGGATGCTATGTATGTGAAGGCGCGGCGGACGAACAGCGTCTCAGACGACGAGTTGCTGCTGGGGCCGGTAGCGGCTGCGGTCGCCGAGCCACTCGACCCGCCGACGCCGTTGAGGGGAGCCGCGTTGAAGGTGCCGGAACCAAAGTTTTCACGAATTTCGATGGTCGCACCATACCGCAGGCCGTTCGCCGCGACGCCGTCGAAACCAGGATACAAGCGAGCGAAGGAGGCGATTCCGAGCGGGTTGAGCTTATAGGTCGTGTTACCTGACCTGACGCTGTCAGCGCTGGTGTAGTTCAACGCGACGTCCGCTTCCACGCGGCCGTTCAAGCGGATGACGATGCTGCCAGGAGTGGGCACCGCGTCGGTGTTCGGCGCGACCAGCGTGCTGAGCGGGCCGGCGGCGGCGCTGCCCGACGGCGTGTTCGCGACGCCCCATGCGTTGTTGTTGTTGTTCGAGGCCGGACCGGCGCCGTAGGGGCCGATATACTGGCCCTGGTTCGGGGCCGCGGGGGACGCGGTCTGAGCCAGCGCAATGCCGCCGGTCGCTCCCAGTATGGCCGCGCTGGCCATGAGAAGCTTACGCATGAAAAACCTCCTCCTGTGTCGCCGGCGAACCAGCGTCGTATCCAAGGCCCCGCCCGACACATCCCGCGAACAGGCGGGGGCAGCCAGACCTGGCGCAAACTAATGACCGGGACCTTACGCTCCCGCAACCCGCTTCGGCAGCACGGCATGGCAATTCCGAAACACTGTTGCCTGAGCGCCACAAAGACACAGGCTCAGGCCAGAGACCGGAGCCTCCGGCTTGTCTCCGGGGAGCCGGCCATGGCTTTTCCCGGCTCAATCGGCCTCGCCGGCGCTCAGCGCACCGATCGCTCCGACCGCGCGCAACGATCTGACCGGCAGGCGGCGGACGGACCGGCCATCGATCCCACCCAGGGCCGCCACCGCCAAGCCGGGAGGCGCCTGCCGCGTCAATGCCGACCAGCGCACGGCGCCGAGGCCTGGTGAGCCTCGATGGCTTTCGGTGGGAAAGGCCGGCGAGAGGAATGCCATCGCCGCGCCGGCTTGCTTCGCCTTGCGCAGATCGGCGGCGGCGTGGGCGGAGCTGGTGACAAGGCCGCGCGGCCGCACCGGCCCCGGCCACCGGCCGCCACGCAGATGGACGCCCGCGCCGTGCCGGGCGGCCAGGCGCACGTCGCCGGCGATGACCAGAAGCAGCCGCCGCTCCCGGCAGAGACGCGCGAGGTCCCGGGCGAGGCTTGCGCGATCCGGGTCGCCGTCGTGGCGCAGCACCACCCCCGCCCGCCCGCGCGGCAATGCGGCAACCGAGGGCCGCGGGTCCGGCAGGCGGCGATCGTCGGTGAACAGCCAGAGGCGGGGGATGGGCGCTCGTCGCCGCAAGCCCCATGCGAGAAGTTGACCATCCATGGCGGTCAGCCGGGGCAGGGCGTGGATGGCGGGCCTTCGCCCGCCATGTCGAGGGGATTTCGCGCCATGGTCCGGTTGCGCGCGGACTTGGCGGCGAGGGGGCTTCGTGCCTTGGCTCGCTTGTTCGCGGACCTGGCGGCGAGGGGATTTCGCGCCATCGGCCGCTTACCCGTGGACTCGGCGATCAGGGGGCTTCGCGTCATGGGCCGCTTGCCTAGGACCCTGGCGATCCCAATGGAACGCACCCGCACGCCTCACCCCTTCAAGTAATAGTCCTTATAGTCCGACCGCAGCCGCGTCTTCAGCAGCTTGCCCGTCGCGGTATGGGGCAACTCGTCCACCACCAGCACCGCATCCGGCAGCCACCATTTGGCCACCTTGCCTTCGTACTGCGCCAGCACCGACGCCGGCTCGACCGTGTGGCCCGGCCGCGGCACCACCAGCAGCAGCGGCCGCTCGTCCCATTTCTCATGATGGGCCGCGATCACCGCCGCCTCGATCACGTCAGGGTGGGAGACGGCGATGTTCTCCAAGGTGATCGAGCTGATCCATTCCCCGCCGGACTTAATCACGTCCTTGGACCGGTCGGTGATCTCCATGAACCCGTCCGGGTCGATGGTGGCGACGTCGCCGGTGGCGAACCAGCCGTCTTCGTCCAGCGCGCTGCCGGGTTCGTCACCGTAATAGGCGCTGGTCACCCACGGCCCCTTCACCTTCAGGTCGCCGAACGCGACGCCGTCCCAGGGCAGTTCCTTCCCGGCGCCGTCGACGATCTTCATCTCCAGGCCCGGCAGCACCCGGCCCTGCTTCAGCATGTGCCGCATCGCCGCGTCCTTGCCCAGCGCCAACTGGGCGGGTTTCGGGGCGTTGTAGGTGCCGACGGGGCTGAGTTCGGTCATGCCCCAACCATGTTCGACCCGGACGCCATATTCGTCGCGGAACGCCTCGATCAGCAAAGGCGGTGCGGCGGAGCCGCCGGTCATGATCACTCTCACCGTCTCCAGCCGCTCGCCGCTGGCGCGCAGGTGCTGCAGCAGGCCCATCCAGACGGTCGGCACGCCGGCGGTGAAGGTCACCCGTTCCTGGTTCAGCAGGGTCGCCAGGCTGGCGCCGTCCAGGTGGCGGCCCGGCAGCACAAGCGTCGTCCCCGTCATCGCGGCGGCGTAGGGAATGCCCCAGGCATTGACGTGGAACATCGGCACCACCGGCAGCATCCGCGTGGTGGCGCGCATGTTCATCACGTCCGGCAGCGCCACCGCATAGGAATGCAGGACGGTCGAGCGGTGGGTATACAGCACCCCCTTCGGCCGTCCCGTGGTGCCCGAGGTGTAGCAGAGCGCGCTCGCCGTCCTCTCGTCGAAGCTGGGCCAGGCGTAGTCCTCGTCCGCCAGGTCCAGCAGGGCGTCGTAGCTTTCCAGCCGCATGCCGGGCGCCAACGTCACCTCGGGCATGTGCGCCGCGTCGCACAGCATCACGACGGTCTTGACGGTGCCGGCGATGCGCGCGGCGATGCCGGAGAGCAGGGCGGCGAAGCTGACATCGGCGAACAGCACTTTGTCGCCGGCGTGGTTGATGATGTAGGCGATGTCGTCGGGGTGTAGCCGCGGGTTGATGGTGTGGCAGATCGCCTGCATGCCGGGGGCGGCGTAGTAGACCTCCAAATGCCGGTAGCCGTTCCAGGCCAGGGTGCCGACCCGGTCGGCTTCGCCGACCCCCAGGGTCCGCAGCACGTTCACCAGACGCCGAGCGCGGGCTTCGACGTCGCGCCAGGTGTAGCGGTGGGTGGTGTTTTCGTGCGTACGGGAAATCACCTCGGCGGCGCCGTGATAGCGAGCGGCGTGTTTCAGCAGCGACGAGATCATCAGCCCCTGCGTCTGCATCAGCCCGAACATGGGTGTTTCCCTCCGATCGTTCTTATCCGGGGATGATAGGGCGGCGATTCCGCCGTGTCATCGCACCGTCCTGCGAACGAAACGGCTTACCACACCCCGGGGATCAGCCGGGACGTCCGCTCGCGCCAGGCGTCGTACGGGGCGCCGAACTGCTGCTTCAGCAGCCGTTCCTCGGCGGCGATGCGCGCCATGAGCACCGGCACGATCAGCGCGGTCAGCACCAGCCCGGCGGTCGACCGGAACGCGAGGCTCCACCCGACCGCGTTCACCAGCAGGCCCAGATAGCTTGGGTGGCGGATGACGCTGTAGATCCCGGTCGTCAACAACTCGTGCCCCGGCTGGATCGCCACCAGGCCGCTGAACCGGTGGCCCAGCGCATGGACCGGCCAGAGGCGCAGCGCGCCGCCGATCAGGAACAGCGCGACGCCGATCCAGCGCACGGCGTCGCCGCCGAAGCTCCAGACGTCCAGCCGGTCCGTCCAAGGCGGCACGATCGCCAGCAGCACGCCATGCAGGAAGAAGACCGGCAGCACCCAGCGATTGCGCCGATCCTCCTTCACGCCGCTGCTGATATTGCCGCCGGCGAAGGCCGCGGCCAGCGACAGCGCCGCCTGCGACGCGGCCAGGCCGATCAGCGGGACATGGGCGAAGAACACCCGCACCCCGCCGCCTGCCCAGACGGCGAGGCCGAACCAGACCACCGTGCCGACCACGATCATCGCCAGGCGTTTCGGAAGACTCAATTGCGCCTCCTGCGCGGCCCTGATGCCATTCGTTCCGAACCATATGGGGCGTCATATGCAAGACGGCACGACCGAATGCTGCCCCTGGCCGTGTCCCCCTTGGCTGCCCCCCAGGTTTGTCCTCCCTGGCCGCCCCCCCCTGGCCGCCTTGGCTTGTCGAGGGCTATATTACGTCCGTCATATTGCCAATCTTCGGAGGAGGCCGATCCATGGACCCGAAAACCGCTTTGATCGTGGGCGTTGGCTCCGGCCTCAGCGCCTCCCTCGCTCGGCTGTTCGCCAAGCACGGGCTGCAGGTGGCGCTGGCCTCCCGCAATCCCGACCGGCTGGCGAAGCTGGCCGAGGAGACGGCCGCCGCGACCTTCGCCTGCGAAGCGACCGAACCCGAGGAAGTCGCCGCCCTGTTCGACGTCGTCGTCGCCACCCAGGGCGCGCCGGACATCGTCGTCTACAACGCCAGCGCCCGCGCCCGGGGGCCGGTGACCGACCTGGACCCGGCGGAGGTCGCCCAGGCGATCAACGTCAGCGCCTATGGCGGGTTCCTCGTCGCGCAGCAGGCGGCGCGGCTGATGGTGGCGCGCGGGTCGGGGGCGATCCTGCTGACCGGCGCCTCGGCCAGCGTGAAGGGCTATCCGAACTCCTCCGCTTTCGCGATGGGCAAGTTCGCGCTGCGCGGCCTGGCGCAAAGCCTGGCGCGGGAGCTGCAGCCGAAAGGCGTGCATGTCGCGCATTTCGTCATCGACGGCGGGATCCGCAGCGCCAGCCGGGCGGAGCCGGCGGATAACCCGGACAGCCTGCTGGATCCGGATGCGATCGCGGAGACCTATTGGCAGGTCGCGATGCAGCCGCGGAGCGCCTGGACATGGGAGGTCGAGCTGCGACCCTGGGTGGAGCGGTTCTGAACGAGGCCTGAATATCGCCTGCGACGGGGCGATCTTTTCCGCCATGGCCGGCTTTGCGAGACTGGGTGGAGCCGCCACGGTCCGTTGGACAGGCGGAAGAATCGTCCGCGTCGGCGTTGCTGCCTGCCCGGGTAGGCGGGCAGCGGCCAGGCGCCTTATGCCCGCCGCATCTCCGGCGTCCTGCCCAGGGCGCGGGCGACCGTGGTGGCAAGGTCCGCGGCCTGGAACGGTTTGCGCAGCACGTCATAGCGCGCGAGCGCAGGCAGCAGGCTGCTGGCGGCGTAGCCTGTCATGAACACCACCGGCAGGTTCGGATAATTGCGTTTCACGATCGTCGCCAACTCGACGCCGGTCATCACCGGCATCGCGACGTCGACCACCATGGCCGACGGCGTGCCTTCCGACGCCAGGACGTCCAGGGCGGCGGACCCGGAGGCGGCCTCCGTCACTTCGTAGCCGGCGTCGCGCAGCATGTCGGCGGCGATGATCCGTACGTCCGGGTCGTCGTCCACCAGGACAATTCGGTCCGTCACCTCTCCTTCCTTCGCATCGGGCGCCTTGGCCTGCGACGCCGGATCGATTGTCATCGCGGTCTCCTGGTCCTCTCTTTCGCTCGTCTGGGGCAGGAACATCGTGAAGGTCGTTCCCGCACCCGACTCAGAGCGAACGGCCACGCCGCCGTTGAGTTGCTTCACGACTCCAAGCACTTGCGGCAGGCCCAGTCCGGAACCGTGCCCGACCGGCTTGGTCGTGAAGAACGGTTCGAAGATCCGTGCGCGTACATCCTCGGGAATTCCGCCGCCTGTATCGGTGATGGAGAGCGCGACGTAATCGCCCGCGCCCGGTTCCTCGGGGTGCGCGGGCGGGCCGCGGCGGACGTTTGTTGTCGACAACGTGATCGTGCCGCCGCACGGCATCGCGTCCCGCGCATTGATCGCGAGATTGAGAGCGGCCAGCTCCACCTGCGCCGGATCGGCCAGCGCGAGGGACAGGT
This sequence comes from Rhodopila sp., assembly GCF_035548235.1. GTDB lineage: Bacteria > Pseudomonadota > Alphaproteobacteria > Acetobacterales > Acetobacteraceae > Rhodopila. The sequence continues at coordinate 5,284 of NZ_DASZTJ010000051.1, read as the reverse complement.
CGGCCGCCGGTGCGAACGTTACTTCGATCTCCCCGCCGACCGAGGCCTTCAGCAGGCCCAGCATGTCGGTGATCATGCGGTTGAGGTCGACCGGCGCGGGGACCATCCGCTGCAGGCGGGAAAACGCCATCAGCTGCGCCGTCTGCTTGGCGCCCCGCTGGGCCGCCGTGCGGGCGCTGCCGAGCAGGCGGGCGGACCGCTGCGGGTTGGCGGCCGGGTCGGGGCCGATGAGCTCCAGATTGCCCAGGACCGCCGTCAGGATGTTGTTGAAGTCATGCGCGACGCCGGCAGTGATCTGACCGATCGCCTCCATCCGCTGCGCCTCGCGCCGCTGGTGGTCGGCCTGCTTCTCGGCGGTCACGTCGGCGATCGCGGACCAGCTTCGGATGAAGCTGCCGTCCGGGGCGAATTCCCCGCGCGCCGACAGGCGGCCGCAGAACGCGTGGCCGTCACGGGTCACGAACTGGTAGTCGACCGAACGGACCTCGCCCCGGCTCTCCAGCATCTCCGGCCATGCCTTGTGCCGATACAGCTCGGCCGACTCAGGCGTCATGAATTCGGTGGGCGAACGGCCGATCACCTCCTTGCGCGCATAGCCGAACATTTCGGTCCAGGTATCGTTCACGTCCAACAGGCGGCCGTTCGGGTCGACCGATTGCAGCGCCATGGGGGTGCGGTTGTACATGGTCCGGAAGCGGCGCTCGCTCGCCCGCACCTCGTCCTCGCTCCGGCGGCGGCGCTCGATCTCGTCGCGCAGCCGGGCGTTGGCGGTTTCCAGCTCCGCGGTTCGCGCGCGGACGCGGGCCTCCAATGCGAGGTTGGCTTCGTGGATGTCGTGGATGTCGATCGCGGTGCCGATCCACCCGACGGGCAGGCCGTCCCGGCTCAGAGGGGTGTTGTGGATGCGATGCCAGCGATACACGCCGTCATGGCGGCGGAGCCTGGCTTCGACGACGAACGCATGCCAGGCGGCGACGCCGACGGCGCGCGCGTCGGCGGTACGCTGCTGGTCGTCGGGATGGTGCAGGGCCGTGCGCGCGGCGGGATCGGGGCCGGGGCGGAAGCCGAGATAGTCAACGAGCCGCCTGTTGTAGAAGATCGCGTCGCCGTCGATTCCGATCAGGAACGCACCATGAGGGAGGGCTTCCAACAGGATCTGGAACCATTGGTCCTTCTCCTGCTGCTCCACTCCGGATTTCGCCACGACCGCCATTGAAGGCACCCTATCCAGGGGACCGTGGCGACGCCACGGGGCACGACGAAAACTGCATACACTTTAGTGTTATTTCCGGATGGAGAGGCAAAACCAGCGGCAAACGGCGGGAAACACGGTGGTTTTGGTGCGAACGTTTCTTATGCCTGACGGAATGTCGATACTTTGTCGATATGGGCTGCGCCCGAGGGCCGATACGGGCTGCGCCCGGGGGCCGATACGGGCTGCGTCGCGGGAGCGATACGGGCCGCGCCGCCGGACACGCAGTTGATCAAGTAGCCGCCTGCAATCCCGTGATCTGCAGGATCGTGCCGTCCGGCCCGGTGCGGCTGGGTGTCGTGGACACCTCCATCCGCCATCCGGCACTGGCCGCGGCCAGTTCCTCCTGCACGCGGGCGCCTTTCAGCAGCAGGCACGTGCCCTCCGGCGCCAGCAGCCGGGCGACCAGTGGAAGCAGGCGGGGCAGGGGCGCCAACGCGCGTGCGGTGACCAGCGGGGCGGGCGGCACCGCCGCGTCCTCGATCCGGCAGGCATGGACCTCGGCGGGGGCGCCCGTCTCCAGGATCGCGGAGCGCAGGAAGGCGGCTTTGCGCCGGTCGGATTCGATCAGGTCGAAGCGGATGCCGGTGGCGATCGCCAGCACCAAACCCGGAAATCCCCCACCCGATCCCAAGTCCACCGCTCGGTCCGTGCCTTCGGGGATCAGCGGTGCGAGTTGCAGGGAGTCCTCCACGTGCCGCTCCCACACCGCCGGAGCGTCGCGGGGGGCGATCAGGTTCAGCGTCGCGTTCCAACGCAGCAGCAGCGCGGTGAAGCGGCGCAGCCGGTCCTGGTGTTGAGCCTGCATCCTTGGGTCCGGTCGGTGAGGCGTCCAGCATAAAGCGTGCCGACCGAAGGCGGAATCGCCCCAGGTCCGGATCTCGCCTGTCAGCCGGACCGGGGAATGCGGTCGGTGTCGACCTGCTGGTAATTCCAGAAACTGTCGAGCGCGATGCGCAGCCGGTTGGGCTTGGGCGGCAGGCGGAACCCGTCCGGCACCGTCACCTTCGCGTGCGGCGCCAGCACGATGCGCCAGAAATCCGGGGTCAGCACGAAATCGTCGATGCCGAGATGCGCGCCTGGCCGCGCGGTCTCATTCCGCCAGGCCAGGACGGTGGGCTGGGGCAGAAGCGTGTGGACGCGCTTGCCGAAATAGGGCGCCTCCACCGCCACGCCGGAGTTGACGGTCAGCACGGCCTCGATCTGCGGCTGCGCCATCAGACGGTAGATGTTGTCGTTGATCGTCCCCAGCGCGTTGGGCACGGCGGCGGCGACGGCCAGCAGCGAATGGTCGGGGTCGTGCGGATGCGGCTTCAGCACCGTCGCGGCGTGGCGGGCACACAATGCCTGGACCTCGACGGCCTGGGCGCCGGCGTCGAAGAACGTGCCGCCGGCGATCTGGGTGCTGTCGAACCGCCGTTGCCCGGCGATCAGCAGCGTGCCCTGGGGCATCCGAGCCTGGGAGATGAAGCGGCCCATCGCGGTCAGAAGCCCGGCGGCGACCCAGGGCGTGGTGCCCGGCACTGCGTGCGGTGCGAGCGCGGCCTGTGTCTGGGGGACGGCGGCGCGCACGGCGAAGATCAGGTCATCGAGGAAGCGAACCGGGTGCAGGCGGATATCGACATACGGGATCTGCCGTTCGTCGAGCACGCGCACCAGCCAGGGCGGCAGTTCGTATCCGACGACGAAGCGCCGCTTCAGCCGCTGCAGCACCAGCCGATCCAGCGTCGGGGACACGGCCATGACGGCGTGGACCGACGCCCAGTGCGCGTCCGCCTGGTGCGGCCCGCGCAGGGAGGCGATCCAGGGCGCGAGGTCCCGGGTCTCGTCGGTGGTGATCGCTTCGACGGGGCAGTCCGCGGCGAGGCGGATGGCCGGGCGGATCGCGTCGGCCACCCAGCGCGTGAGCCGGTCGACCTCGCCCGGACTGCCGTCGCCGGCAGGGCGCAGGATGTCGGCGATGACGGTGACGGCGTCGATGGAAGACACGAGGGGAGGATGGTGCGGAATGATGAATGAAGAGTTAACGGCGGAAAGGGCTTGCGCGGGCGGCGCGGTGTGACTAGGAAGGCGCCCTTCCCAATGGCGGATGGGCGCGTAGCTCAGCGGTAGAGCATCGCCTTCACACGGCGGGGGTCACAGGTTCAATCCCTGTCGCGCCCACCATTCGCCTGTCAGGCGGCCGCGAACCAGGCCGTTTTGGGCATGCGGCGTTCCATGCGATATCAGGAATCCTCGTCCACGACCTCGTTCTGTGCTGGACCGGGATCGCACTTCGCGGTGGGCAGCTTCCGGACGCTGATCTGCAACGCCTCCAGAGAGGCGCCGCTGGCCGCGCAGCACATTTCGCCGGCTTCGAGCGGACCGACCGAGGTCCCGTCGACGAAGCGCGCGACATAGGTGCAGGAGAGCGTCTCCTTCACGTTGTCCCGAAGCCGGACCTCGAAGCCGCGCAACGGCCACTCTCTTCCGCGTGTCCCGCAGAAAGCGCCGAATTCGGCGAAGTCGGATATGGTTCCATCCCGGAGGGTCACGCGATAGATCAGTGCGTCGTCCGGGATTCCGACAGGCACGATGGCAATCGCCTCGATGGCCCGTCCGCTGCCCGCCTGACCGACCCATTGGTCGGCCCACGCCCAGACATCGCCGATGTTCTGGACATGCGCGCCGACCTCTATCAGCGGGGTGGCCGATTCCGACCTGCCGCCGGGCAGGCCATGATGCGCCCTGGTCTTCGACGTGCACGATTGCAGAAACAGGAGAAGCTGCAGAGCATAGTCGTAGACGCCCGCCCGTCCCAGATGACGGCGCGCGAATTCTCGGCCCTCCTCCGCGATATAGGCGAACGCCATCGGTCGCCGAAGCTCCTCGAGCACCGTCCGCTCGACATCTTGGTCCTCCGAGATCGGGATGTAATGGCGCCACGGGATCAGCGCACTGAAATAGAACAACTGAAACGGCGATGCGTATTTGGCGAGTACCGCCTGAGATGAAAGACCGATCGCGACCCTCGAACACGTTGCGCCATTGCCGTCCATGGACAGGATGAAACGATACCGGAACTGATCTTGCCATGACGTCGGTTCGGCGTTGATGCCCAAGGCGGCGATCATTTCGACGACCGCATCGGACTCGCATTGAATGATCCGCGGAATCCGGAAATCGACGTGTGGGTTGTCTTTGAAGAACATCCCGGCGCGCAGCCGCGGGATCGCGAGGGTCTGCACGTCGCGGGCGGTGATCGCCCGTCCGCCGGTCGTCGACCCTGCGAAGATCGCCTTGGGCAATTTTTGCGCATAGGGAATATCGTCGTGATAGTCTCTCGGAAGATAGAAATTGGAGTGAAGGAAATCGACGTCGGGCAGCAGCACGGTGTTGGATCCTGTTTTCTTCTGAAACGTCAAGACCGGCGCGTCGGCCGTTTCGACCGGGGCATCATTGACGTCGATCGCAACAAGCAGGTCGCCGAAGGAGTCCGCGCATCCCAACACCCGTTCCAGAAACTCGCGATACAAATGGGCTCTGATATATTCCTCCCGGAAAATGACATTCCCCTCCGGCGCATTCTGGCGGCTGTCGTGGAATTCCTCACGCACGCGAAAGCCCGGCTTTTCGAGCAGGGTCACTTGGCCGTTACCGATCCGGTACACGAACACCGACCGGACCGTCCGGTTGAGGGCTTGGTAAACCTCTTCGCACAGCTTGGGCTCGATCGGGCTGCCGAGCCAAGGTGCCATCTGCTGCAGCAACAGCCCGTGGACAGTGGGGTCTCTGCTCATGGCCACGCTCCGAAGGTTCTCCGATGGATATGGCTACCATGCGATTCCCGGCGGGGCCTAATGATCCTTGAGGGGCGCGCCTGCTTTTCCCCCAAATGTTACATTCGTAACTTTTTGGTCGATCCTCCATTCTACTGCATTCGCGTCCCGTGGCGGGGGTCGCACCCCGGCCCACCGCCGCCACTTCGGCAGCGGGCCGGCCCGTGTCCGACCATCCCGGCCGGTGCGGCATTCCGGTTCCCTGCCCAGGGGC
>NZ_DASZTJ010000050.1:0-23294 GCF_035548235.1 Rhodopila sp. | reverse complement strand
AACAATTATCTGCTTGGCAACGATCCTTTCCCGTTCGACCTGCTGTACTGGAACGCCGATTCCACGCGCATGCCCGCGCGGATGCATAGTTTCTACCTGCGCAAGATGTATCAGGAGAACCTGTTGACGAAGCCCGAGGGGATCGAGCTGAACGGCGTGCCGATCGACCTGGGGACGATCAAGACCCCGGCCTATTTCCTCTCGACGCGGGAGGATCACATCGCGCCGTGGAAATCCACCTATCGCGGCACGCAGCTGCTGGGCGGGCCGAAGCGCTTCGTGCTGGCGGCGTCGGGGCATATCGCCGGCGTGGTGAACCCGCCCGATGGCGGGAAATACGGCCACTGGATCAGCAAGGAACTGCCGCCGGACCCGGATGCCTGGTTCGTCGGCGCGACCGAGATCGCGGGGTCCTGGTGGCCGGATTGGCATCGCTGGGTGACGTCGTTCGACAAGGAGACGGTCCCGGCGCGGGTACCCGGCGGCGGCAAGCTGAACGCGCTGGAGGACGCGCCAGGGAGCTATGTGCAGGTGCGGCTGACCTAGCCGCGGGCCGCCCCCTCGCTGCCCCCCGGGCTATCCCCCCTGGCTATCCAACTGGCGGCAGGCTGTAGAACCGCGCCGCCGTGCCGTGGAACAGGGCGGCCTTCTCATCATCGGAACATCCCCCCGCCAGCCGCTTGAACGCGTTCCACAGCACCGGATACGCGCACATCCCCTTGTCCACCGGGAAATTGCTCTCGAACATGCAGCGATCGACGCCGAACGCCTCGATCGCCGTTTCGACGAACGGACGCCAGGCCCGCGCCATTTCGCCCGAGGACGGGGGGAGGACCTCGTGGTGGAAGCCGAAGCCGTTCACGTTCATCGCCAGGCCGCCCAGCTTGATGAACAAATTGGGGCAGTCGGCCAGCTCGATCATCCAGGCGCGCCATTGCGCGAACACCTCGGCCTGCCGCCCCTCATACGGGCCGACGCCCAGCGGGCCGCCGAAATGGTTCAGCACCACGTTCTGGTCCGGATACGTCCGCAGCAGGTCGAGCAGGTCGCCCAGTTGCGGATGATACAACCAGGCCTCGAACGTCAGGCCCAGCCGGTGCAGGCGCCCGAACCCGGACCGGAACGCCGGGTCGCGGTAGAGGCCCGGCGGCGCGCCAGGGGGCGCGGTCGGTGCGATCCCGGCATCATAGGTGCCGCTGTGGCGGATGCCCTTGAAGCGGCCGCCGCCGGCCGCGATGTGCGCCTCCAGCACCGCGTCGATCCGATCGCCCAGCCGGCAGTCGGCGTGGCCCACGATGCCGGCGCAGGCGCGGATGGGGCCGTAGCGCCCGGACTCGCTTTCGCGGGCCGCGGCGGCGACGAACTCGGTCTCGCCGACCGGGGCCATCTCCGGCGGACCGTCGGTGCGGTATTCCGACCCGCATTGGATGAAGACGGTCGCCAGCACGTTGTGGCCGCTGCGCAGGTCCGCCATCAGGTCGTCCAGCAGGTATTGGTCCGGCCGAGCCTTCCAGAGGTGGTGGTGGGGATCGATGATCGGTTGGCCGGGGTCGAGGATGTCCTCGCGCAGCCGCGCCAGCCAGTCGGGACGGACCCGCGGATGGTGAAACGGTTTACGCTCCGAGTCCTGTGCGGTCATGTCGAGACGCTCCGGGCACTGATGCCCCCTCATCCAGCCACGGCCTGATCCGGCATGCAATCGGTCTTGGATTCCCCCAGCCCGAAGGCAGGCAGCAGGCCGGCCCGCATCGCGGCGCGGGAGAAATGGCGGCGCGCATACGCGACCTGTACGGCGCTGGCGCGACGCCAGAGGCCGTCATCGATCAGCCGCGCGACGACGGCTTCGCTGAACGCCTGGGCATCGTCGCAAACCGCGACGACGTCCTCGATGCCGGCCAGGCCTTGCGCGCCCGTCGTCGTGGTGACCAGCGGCACGCCCTCGCGCAGCGCCTCCACGACCTTCAGCTTCACGCCGGCCCCGCAGCGCAGCGGCACCACCGCGACGCGCGCCGCCTGATAGAACCCCGCCAGCGCCGCGTCCGACACGTTGGGATGCACCGAAACGCCGCCCCCATGCAGCGCCCGGACCGGCGCTGTCGGGTTGGAACCGACGATCCGCAGCAGCGCGGACGGCACTGCCATGCGGATGGCGGGCAGGACCGCGTCGGCGAACCACAGCGCGGCGTCTTCGTTGGGCGCATGGCCGAACCCGCCGACGAAGAGGACCTCCGCATTGGGGGACGGCGGCCGTTCCGGGCCGAACCGGTCGAACGCATAGGGCGACACGCCGGCGATCGCGGCCGAAGGCTCGAGGCGTCGCGCCTTCCGCGCTTCGTCCTCGGACGGGTAGAGCGACAGGTCGACGCGGCGCCACAACGCGATCTCCCGCTGGCGCATCGCCTCCGCCGCGACGCGCAGACGAGGATCGCCGGTCAGCGCCGCCTGGCGCAGCATGCGGGCGAAATGCAGGTCGTGGCCGTAATAGACGATGGTGCCGGCGCAATACTGGCTCAACAGCGGCAGGACGTCCTCGGCCACCTCCGGGCGGCTGAGCAGCACGTGGTCCAGTTCGTGGCCATGCTGGCGGATCCAGGCGTCGAGCCGCATCGGTCCCTGGAACGTCTCGATCCCCATGCCCCGCAGCGCTTCGGTGTAGCCGGGGCTGTAGGCGAGATTGTGCGGCCAGAACTTCACCACCGCGCCGGCTTCGGTCAGCGTTCGCAGGAACGCCAGCATCGTCCGGGACCCGGCGTCACGGTCGGGCGTCGGCACATAATGATCCACCACCAGCACGATCGCCCGATGCATCGCCCGGTCACGGGCGCGGAACACCGCCTGGCCGTGCGGATAGTGGTTTGCCGCCAACTCCTTCGCCCAACGGCGCACGAAGCCGCGGCGATTGACCGCCTGGTGCGACTTGATGCCCACGGTGGTGTCGACGCCGTGCGAGACCCCCTCGTAATGCACGACGGAAGAGGCCGGCTGGTAATAGGTCTTCAGGCCGGCCTGGCGAAGCCGCATGCAAAGGTCGGAGTCCTCGTAATACGCCGGTCGGTACAGCTCATCGAAGCCGCCCATGTCCAGGAACGTGGTCCGCCGTACCATCAGCGCGGCGCCGGAGCAGTAGTCGACCTCCCGCACGTAGGTATAGGCCGGCGCCTCGGGGTCTTCGTGACGTCCGAAATTCCACGCCGATCCGTCCCGCCAGATGATGCCGCCGGCTTCCTGCAGACGGCCGTCGGGATACAGCAATCGCGATCCGACCGCACCGGCATCCGCGCGCGTGTGGAAGATATCGAGCAGGGGCGGCAGCCAGTTGGGCTGGACCTCGGTATCGTTGTTCAGGAAGAACAGGAACGCGCCGCGCGCGGCCTGCGCGGCGGCATTGCAGGTCCGCAGGAACCCCAGGTTGGTCGCGTTGCGCAGAAGCCGGATGCCCGCGACACGCTCCAGCTTCACGGTCTCCGGATCGGGCGCCGCGTCGTCGACCACGATCGTTTCAAACGGGATGTCCGGCGCCTGTGCCGCCAGCGAGGCCAGGCAGCGCAGGGTGAAGTCGACCTGGCCATAGGTCGGGATGATGATCGAGACCACCGGCTGGTCCGACAACGGCAGCGCGATGGAGGCTGGATCGATCTCGACCGCGACCGGCGCGGGCAGCAGCAGCAACGGCGTGCGTACCGGTTCGGCTTTCCGAAGGCGACGGGCGCGCAGCCAGTAGCGCGCGTGGATGTGCAACTGGAACGTCGCCGTCCACCACAGCAGCAGCACCGATCGACGCAGCACCTGGGCCAGGAACGGGCAGCGCGGCTGGCAGCTTCGCGCGAAAACGAGCGCCCGCCAGATCAACGTGTCGATCCACGTGATGGCGTGGATACGCGCGATGCGCAGAACTTGGCTCAAGGAGGCACCCTGTTACGATCCCTCCATTGTCGCGGGGGCCGGTTAACAAGGCGTTAATGGCGATCGCGCCGCTGCACACAGGTTCCCGCCCGGCGGGATCCTCCGTCCCGCGCCCCGGCGGCTACTCCGCCGCTTTCCGCCCGGCCTTCTGCTGCGCCAACCGGTCGATCTCGGCCTGCACCGCCGCGCCCGACTGGGCGGTGAACTCCGCATGGTGGTCGCGCGCATAGGCGTAGGAGTCGCTGCGCCACTCCCGCGAGGCCTGGAAGTGCGGGTGAACGTAGCGGGCCATCAGCTCGTAGTGCCGTTTCGTCGCCGGCCAGTCCGCCCAGTTCTGCGCCAGTTCCATGATCACGCCGAAGCCGCCGGATCCCTTCAACAGCCGTTCGATGAACGCGATCGCATCGTCCGGCGTGCCGATGCAGGCGGAGCCGCTGTCGATCATGTATCGGTATCGATCGGCAATATCGCCCGGAACGATCGGGAAGGTGGCGACGTCCCGGAAATAGTCGCAGAACGCGTCCAGCCCGTGCTTGACGTTCTCCCGCGCCTGCTCGCGCGTCTCGGCGATGTGCATCAGCGTCACCAGGCGCCAGTCCCGCCGGTCCGGGGTGTGGCCGTTGGCGATGGCGGTCTCCTCGTACAGTCTCCAGTTCTTCGCGTGGTGTTCCAGCGCGTCGTCGCTGGTGCCGCCGATCGACAGCATGCCGATCCCATGCCGCCCCGCCGCCAGCGCGCCGGCCGGGGAGCGGGAGGCCGCGACCGCCATCTCCATCCGCGGCCGGGTATAGGGCGGCAGTTGCAGCCGCGCGTCCACCAGGTCGAACCAGTCGGATTTGCGGGTGACGGTGCGGCCCTGGAACAGCTCCATGATCACGTCGAGGGATTCGTTCATCCGCCGCCGCTGGTCCGCCGGGTCGATGCCGATCTTCTTGGCATCGTGCACCAGGCTGCCCGGCCCGACGCCCATCATGGCCCGCCCGCGCGTCTGGTAGTCGAGCTGCACCAGCCGGTCGGCCAGCATGAACGGGTTGTGATAGGGCAGGGAGACGACGCCCGTGCCCAGCCGGATATGGCGCGTGCGTTCGGCGGCGGCCGCGATGAAGACCTCGGGGCTGGCGATGATCTCGAACCCGCCGGAATGGTGCTCGCCGATCCAGGCTTCCGAGTAGTTCAGCGCGTCGAGATGCTGGACCAGCTCGAAATCGCGTTCCAGGGCCAGCACGGGGTTTTCCCGCAGGCCGTGGAACGGGGCGAGGAAGATGCCGCTGCGCAGATAGGTCATGGACGGGGTTCCCAACCGTTTCCTCTACAGTGCGCCGCCGGGCCAAGGGTTGCAATGCGGCGTGGGCGGCGCCCCTGGCATAGCGGTTGCACCCCCAATTCGGGCGCCGACGCGCCGATGCCAACCCCTGTGACGGGAGATGACGCCATGCTGAAGCGGCTGGTCGTTCTGGGCGCGATCTGTGTCTTGTTACTGGCACCCGTGTTGCTGACACCCCTGGCCGCGAGGGCCGAAACCGCGCCGACCTGCCAGCCGGACAAGGTCACGACGCTCTACCCCAGCCTGGCCGGCAAGACGATCCGCGTCGGCCAGGATGGCGTGTCGCTGCCCTTCAGCTATCATGACCCCGAAAACCCGGACAAGATCGTCGGCCTCGACACCGATTACGCCCGAGCGGTGTTCGCGTGCATCGGCGTGCCGGTGACGTTCGACATCGGCGCGTGGTCGGGCCTGCTGCCGGCGGTCACCGCGGGGCGCATCGACGCCATGTGGGATGATCTCTACTACACGTCGGAACGTGCGCAGCGCGTCGATTACATCATGTACATGAAAGCCTCGGACACCACCGTGGTCCAGAAGGGCAATCCGAAGAAGATCCATTCGATGGAGGACCTGTGCGGCACGCGCGCCTTGGCCGGCCTGGGCACCGTCGAGATCCTGATGCTCAACAACCTGACGAAGAAATGCGTCGAGGACGGCAAGCCGGCGATTCAGATCAGCACCTATCAGGATCGCTCCACCGCCTGGCCGATGGTCGAAACCGATCGAGCGGACGCCATGCTTTCCTCGTCGGCCATGGCCAAGGCGGCCATTGCCGCTCGGCACAATCTCGCACCGGGCTTCGACTTCCTGCCGGACATCAAGGTCGGCGTGGCGATCGCCAAGAACCGGCCGGAACTCGCCAAGGCGATCGCCAACGCGATGGCGGCGCTGCAGGCGAGCGGCGAGGTCAAGAAGCTCTTCGTGAAATACGAGTTCGATCCGAAGCTGATCCTGCCGCCGGAAATCCTGACGAAGTGACCCGCGCCTGAAAACAATGCAGCGCCGCATGCACCGGACCGAGTCTGCCTATACATGCGTCACCCCTGGCGTCACCGTGTGCGTCATCCCGGGCATCGCCTCTAGCCGGGCAGCCGTCGGATGATGCCGGGGTTCATCAGCTATGCGCTGTCCTCGTTCCTGTTGAGAGGCGCGTGGCTCGCGCTGGAAATCTCGGCCGTGGCGCTGGTGGGCGGGCTGGTGCTGGGGCTTGGTCTGGCGCTGATGCGGTTGTCGCGCAATCCGGCCGTCAGCGCCGTTGCCTGGTTCTATATCTGGGTCATGCGCGGCACGCCCCTGCTGCTGCAGCTTGTGTTCATCTTCGACGTCCTGCCGTCCGTCGGCTTGACGTTCGGCACGTTCACGACCGCGGTGATCGGGTTCGCGTTGAACGAAGCTGCATTCACGGCCGAAATAATCCGCGGCGGGATCATTTCGGTCAATCGCAGCCAGACCACCGCCGCCTCGGCGCTGGGGATGCCGCCGCTGCTGGCATTGCGCCGCATCGTCCTGCCCCAGGCGATGCGGGCGATCCTGCCGGCGCTGGCGAACCAGACGATCAGCCTGATCAAGGGGACGTCGGTTGCATCCGTGATCTTCGTCAACGAGCTGACGTTCCGCGCCGAACAGATCGTTTCGCAGAACTTCCGGTATTTCCAGGTCTTCACCGGCGCCGCGATCATCTACCTGGTGATGACCAGCGCGGTGGCCCTGGTGCAGATGGCGGTCGAGCGGCGCTTCGATTTCACCCGCGACCCCGACCGTTCGGTCTTGGACGGGCTGCGCGCCATGATGCGGCTGCCCGCGCGCGCCAGGCCGATGCGTCCGGAACTGCCGAGGGAACGCCTGCCGTCGCTGATCGCGGACATCTGCCAGGATGTCGGCACGCCGAGCGACGAGCCGGCGGTGGTGTGCCGGAACGTGCAGAAATCCTATGGCCCGCGTGAGGTCCTGAAAAGCATCGACCTGACCGTCCAGGCGGGCGAGGTCGTCGTCGTCATGGGACCCAGCGGCTCGGGCAAAAGCACATTGTTGCGGTTGATTAACCATCTGGAGCCGCTGGACTGGGGTGAGATCACCGTCCACGGCGCCTATGTCGGCTATGAGAAACTCGCCGGCGGCGGCGTCCGCCCCACGCGCGGTCTCGCCCAGGCCCGTGCCAAGGCGCGGATCGGCATGGTGTTCCAGCACTTCAACCTGTTCGACCACATGACCGCGCTGCAGAACGTCGTCGAGGCGCCCGTCACCGTCTATCGGCGTTCGGCGGAGCAGGCGAACGGCATCGCCCTGCGGCTGCTGTCGGCGGTGGGTCTGGGGCGGCATGTGGATCACAGGCCCAACCGTCTCTCCGGCGGCCAGCAGCAGCGTGTGGCCATCGCTCGGGCCTTGGCGGTGTCGCCGCGGGTGATGCTGTTCGACGAACCGACCTCGGCGCTGGACCCCGAACTGGTGGGGGAGGTGCTGACGGTGATCCGCGGGCTGGCCGAGGCCGGGATGACGATGATCATCGTCACGCACGAGGTCCGGTTCGCGCGCGACGTGGCGGACCGGGTGGTGTTCATGGACGAAGGCGTGATCGTCGAGCAGGGGCCACCCGATGCGGTGCTGGAACGTCCGCAGCAGGAGCGCACGCGCCGGTTCCTGCGGATGATGACGCATGAGGAAGAGGTGGTGGCCTGAGAGGGCGGCCATGACGAGGAAGGTTCCGGCGCCTTCTCAGAACGCCAGTAGATTGTCCCGGAAGTGTTCGTGCTGGTATGCCCCGCGCACCAGGCCCCGGCGCTTCAGTGCCGGCACCAGGCCGTCGGTGACCTCGACGATCTTGCGGCGGGTCAGGAGGTCCTGGAACAGGATGCCGTCGCCGCCGATCTCTTCCATCGCTTCCGCCATCTGCGCCGCGATGCCGTCGGCCGTGCCGATGAAGTCCAGGCCGCCGCTGCCGGGGTCAAGCATCATCTCCCGCAGCGTCTTCGTGCCGTCGCCTGACAGATAGGACTCGAACGACATCCGCGACGCGTTCGTGGTGATCTGCGGCAAGGGCTGGTCGAGGTCGTATTTCGAGAAATCGACCATGCTCAGATACGCCATGCCGCCGAGTTTCGTTTCGATATTCGCGTGCTGCGCGGCGACGTGGCGGGCGAATTTCTCGCGTGCGTCGTCTTCCGTGTCGCCCAGGATGATCGACGTCGCGAACAGCACTTTGATCGATTTCGGGTCACGGCCTGCCTTGATTGCCTGTTCCGTCATCCGTTGGCGGAAGGCCTTGGCCGCCGCCACGGTGCGGACCTTCGCGATCGTCGTGTCCGCGTGCTTGGCGGCGAAGGCGATCCCGGCCGGGGAACCGCCGGCCTGCGCGATCACCGGCCGGCCCTGCGGACCGGGCGGGATGTTCAGCGGGCCGCGGCACTTGTAGAATCGGCCTTCGAAATGGATCGGATGCACCTTGGTATGGTCGGCGAAGGTCCCCGTCTCGGGGTCGGCCACGACGGCGCCCGGTTCCCAGGACCCCCATAGTTTGTTTGCGATCTGCAACCACTCGTCCGCCATCTCGTATCGCGAGTCATGGTCGTAATGGCGGTCCATCCCGTAATTCTGCGCCGCGCGGTCGTTGTGAGCGGTCACGATGTTCAGCCCGACCCGCCCATGCGTCAGGTGATCCAGCGTGGCGCCAAGCCGAGCGGCGAGGAACGGGGGATAGAAGGCGGTGGTAACGGTGGGAATGATACCGAGGCGCTTGGTGAAATAGGCGATCAGCGGAACCAGCGGCACCGGGTCGGCCTTCGGTACGGCATAGGCGTTCTTCAGGTACCATTCCGTCGAGCCCTTATAGGCGTCGGCGACGAACGACCCGTCCTCGATCAGCATGTAGTCGAAACACGCACGCTCCAGCGATCGGGCCAGGTCGATATACAGGTCAGGCTGCATCCAGTCCTCGGCGATCGTGCCGCTATAGGGCTGGTTCCAGCCGTGGACCGAGTAGCCTTTGCCGACGAACCATCCGAGGTGGAACATGGTTGCCTCCGCTTCCCGCGCTGATGCGGACGGGCAAGCAATCGCGGTGCCAAGCCGTCCGGTTCAGGCCTCCAACCGGTAGCCGTCCCCGTCGCGCACGATCCGCCCGGCGGTGGCGCCGGCGAAATGGGTCCCGATCACCAGCGTCGGCGTATCCGCCAACTCCGCGAACATGCGCCGCCGTGTAGCGATCCCCTGCTCGGGATCGCTGTCGGCCAGGGTGCTCCAGTCCGGGTGTGCGATCTGACACGGGTGGTGCATGAAGTCGCCGGTGATCAGCGCGGTTTCCCCGCGCGAGCGGATCATCACGCTGACATGGCCCGGTGTATGGCCCAATGTCGGGACAAGCGTCAGTTCCGGCGTCAGCACCGCATCCGTCTCGACGAACGTGGCCAGCCCGGCTTCGACGATCGGCGTGACGGAATCGGCCAGGATGTGCGCCATGTCGGGGCGGTCCCGCACCGTCGTCCAGTGCGCATGCTCGGCCCGCCCCATCAGGTAGCGTGCGCGGGGAAAGGTCGGCACCCACCGGCCGTTCTCCAGCTTCGTGTTCCAGCCGACATGATCGACGTGCAGGTGGGTGCACAGAACGGTGTCGATCGAGTCCGGCGGGAAGCCGGCGGCGGCCAGGTCCTGCAGGAACGGGCCGTTCCGGTCGTTCCAGTGCGGGATGCGGCGATGCTGCTTGTCGTTGCCCAGGCAGGTATCGACGACGATGCGCCGGTCCGGCGTTTCCACCACGAAGGTCTGGATCGCCATGACCAGCCGCCCGTCCGCGTCGGCGAAATGTGGGCGCAGCCAGGCGATCGGCAACACCGCCTCCTTCGACGCCTGGGGCAACAGGAAGCGCGTCCCGCCGGTCATCTCCAGCTCGACGATCTTCGTTACCGTCACGTCGCCGATCGTCCACTTCATCGCGCGTTCCTCCGATTGCCTGCGATCCTAGCGCGCCGGCCGCCGCTTGTGCCAATCCGCCGGGTCGATCAGAATCGCGGCGCAAGGAAACGGAGGAAGCGCATGGCGCTGCATATCGACTACTATGTGTCCCTCAACTCGCCCTGGACCCATCTCGGCGCCGCTCGGATCGAAGCCATGGCGATGGCGCATGGTGCGACGATGCGCATCTTTCCGGTCGATTTCGGCGCGATCTTCGCCGCCTCGGGCGGCTTGCCGCTGCCCAAGCGGGCGCCGCAGCGCCAGGCCTATCGGCTCCAGGACATGGCGCGGTGGCGTGATCACCTGGGCATCCCGATCAACCTGCAGCCGAAATATTTCCCCTCCAGCGAGGCGCTGACCGCCCCCTGCGTCATCGCCGTGCGCGAAACGATCGGCGACTGGCCGGCGATCAAGCTGGCGCACCGCATCCTGAAAGCGGTGTGGCAGGAGGAACGCAGCCCAGCCGACCCCGCGACGCTGGCCGAACTGGTCAAGGATGTCGGGCTGGACGCAGAGGCGGTGATGGCGCTGGGCGCCGAACCGCGCTGGACGGAGATGCGGGCGGCCGACGGCCAGGCCGCCTTGGCCCGCAACGTGTTCGGCGCCCCCAGCTATGTCATCGGCGACGAGATCTTCTGGGGCCAGGACCGGCTGGAATTCGTCGAAAGACGGCTCGCGAGGGGCTGACCCATGCGCGTCTTCACCGCCATCCCGCAGCGGCATTGGACGGACTCCGCCGATGCCGCCCGCGCCGCCGAGGCGGCCGGGTTCGACGCCCTGATGACCGTGGAACTCGGCCACGATCCGCTGGCGCCCCTGGCGGTTGCCGCCATGGCGACATCGCGGGTGGAACTGACGCCGTCCGTCGCCGTCGCCTTTCCGCGCAGCCCGACGGTACTGGCGCAGCAGGCCTGGGACCTGCAGGCCAATTCCGGCGGGCGCTTCGTGCTGGGCCTCGGCAGCCAGGTGAAAGGGCACAATGAGCGCCGCTTCGGCATCGCCTGGACCCCGCCGGCGCCCCGGATGCGCGACTACGTCCAGGCGCTGCGCGCGGTATGGCGCGCGTGGGAGACGCGGGGGCGGCTGAACTTCGACAGCCCGCACTACAAGCTGACGCTGATGACGCCGGATTTCTCGCCGGAACCGACCGGCCTGCCGATGGTGCCCGTCACGATCGCCGCGGTGGGAGAGGCGATGCTGCGCGTCGCCGGCCAGGTGGGCGACGGCGTGCGGCTGCATCCGCTGTGCTCGCGAGCGTATCTGGAAAAGGTGTGCATGCCGCAGATGATGGAGGGGATGCGCCGCTCCGGCCGGTCGCGGCTGCATTTCGACGTGCATGGCGGCGGTTTCGTCTGCACCGGTCCCGATGAGGAGACGGTGACGGCGGAGATGAACAAGGCTCGGCAGCGGATCGGCTTTTATGGGTCGACACGGACCTATATGCCGATCCTGGCGCTGCACGGGCTGGAGGAACTGGCCGCGAAGCTGCACCGCATGTCGGTGGAAGGCCAATGGGACCGGATGGCGAGGGAGGTATCCGACGACACGGTCCGGATTTTCGCCGCCTGCGGGACGTTTTCGCAGATCGCCGGCGCGATCGAGGCGCGGTTCGGCGGCGTGGCGGATTCGATCGACGTGAGTTTTCCCACGGGAACGCCGGCGGGACTGGTGAAGGAGCTGGTGTCGGACATCAGGCGGATTCCGCATACGTTCGCCGGGTTCGATACGATGCGGTAGCTCGGTCGCCGGAGAGCCATGGGCAATGTAACAAACTGAAACAGGCGGAAAAACGCTGGGACAAATGGGCTTCGGCATAGTAGTGCCGTGACCCTGCGAGAACCTGGCAGGCTAGACCTCGAAACATGCAGGTACAAGGCGAGCAAAGCGGAACGCGCCCATCGATCGGAATGCCGTCAGGGTCATTGAGTGCTGCCCTCAGCGTGCTGCTGTTCGCCGGCTTGACTCTGTATCGGCTGGCCGCGGGCGCGTCTGATCCCGCGGCGATGGGTCAAACCAGTGAAATCGCTGAAGTCTCGGATCAGGATCTGGATACGGCGTTGAAAACCCTAGGCGGGAGCGGTGAATTTCGCTCGCAGTTCCGGAAGCAGAAAAAGCGCTGTCCGACCCCGCTGGCCTGGGTGTCGGTGTGGACATCGGCTGGTCAGCCGGCGGTCACGTTGCGCGTTGTCTCCGCGAATTATTACTCACCCGTCTTCAAGGTCACGGACAAGCCAGTCAGGATCGCGATCCCGTACCCGGCGCCATACGACACGGGCCATGGTAGTCTGATGGTCATGCACGCGGGCGAGGTTTCGATCGGTTTGCACCCGCCCTGGCATGTCTTGGCAACGGCTGCCCCTCAACGCCATGACGTGACCTGGACGCCGGTTGCCGGCTGCGATGCCCGGAATGGGTGATCTCGGCCGCTGGTTGAAGGCGCAGCTTGGGCCAAGCCCGGTGATCGGCGTTTCGATGGTCCTGATGGCAGGATTGTCGCTGCTGGCGGCCCTCAGGATACAGCCATCGATCCCGTCGGACGCCGGGGAGGTAGGGCTGGGCCTTGTCGTCGCGATCGCTGTGACGGCGTGGCTCTATGCCGTGATCCGCGTTTGGCCGCGCATCGTCTTCGACCCCCGGACCGGTGCGTACCGTTTTGACAGACGGGCGGGCCATCGGTTCACCGGGAACGAGACGATTCCGGCGCTGGATGAACTTCATCAAATGATCGGACTTGAACCTGTGAAGGCCGAGCTCAGCACGCTGATCCAGCGCCTGCGGGTGGAAGCCATGCGGCGAGACCAGGGCCTGCCCGCCGCGCCGATTTCCCTGCACATGGTGTTCGCCGGGCCGCCCGGCGTCGGGAAGACCGTGGTCGCCCGCTATTACGGCGCGATCCTGCGCGACCTGGGCGTGCTGGAAAAAGGTCACCTGATCGAAACGGATCGGGCGGGCCTGGTGGCCGGCTATGTCGGTCAGACGGCGTTGAAGACAAAAAGCATAGTGGCGCAAGCCCTGGATGGCGTGCTTTTCATCGACGAAGCCTATGCCCTGACGAAAGCCGGCTCCGACGGGCGGGACTCGTTCGGGACGGAGGCGATCGACGCGCTGCTGAAGGAGATGGAGGATCAGCGCGACCGTCTGGTTGTCATCGTTGCTGGCTACCCCAGGGAGATGGAGCACTTCCTGACGGCTAATCCCGGTCTTCCGTCGCGCTTCACCAAGACAATTCATTTCGAAAGTTATGGCAGCGCGGACCTCGTTCGGATCGCCAAAGTAACGGCCGAGCGTGATGGGTTCCGAATCGATGCGGAGGCGGACGGGCTGATGCAGGCATACTTCGAGCGGGCGCGCGGCAAGCGCGATTTTGCCAATGCCCGCTCGGCCCGCACGCTGGTGGAGCGGGTCAGGGAGGCACAGGCTATGCGCATCGGACCTCTTCTGTCCTCGGGCAGTGTCGACTTGACGACCTTGTCGCTGCAAGACGTCGAGGCAGCGGTCTCGTCGCTGTCATGAGGCGGATTTTCGCCAGGTTGGGTTGCGCGCACGAGCATCTGTGGAAGCAGGGCGGATTCTACAGAATTGCGCTGCTGCTTGGGCCTGCACCGCTGGCAGGTCTTGCGCTGGGGGCAGCGCTCTGGTCGGGCTATCATGCCCTGACGCGGACCGAGGAGCCCGTGGTCCCATGGGCCGCCGCCCCGCCGCCGATCGAGCCGGAACAGGGGCCCGTTGCTTTGTCACCCTGGCGGCCGCTGCCTGCTTTGGATGCAGATGGCGTGCCGGCGGATTACACACGCGGGTGGTTGGTTACCGCGCATGCCGTAACGATCTCGTCGGTCATGAACGTCGAGATCAGCAGGCAGGTGCTGGGACCGCTCGCCCTCAACAGCAGCGTCGCCGACATGGGGGGAATCCTAGCAGAGCGACCACAATCCGACCTATTCGTCGCAGTGGCCAACGGCGCACTGGTCGTGCACGAGCCCGGATCGTATCGGCTAACCGCAAGGCTGGAACGACCCGCCGGCCGTCCAACCCAATGCGACGTCCGCCTTGTCCTCGGAGCAAAGCGGGTCATCTGGTCGCTCAATATCGGCAGTGACAGGGCCAGTCGCCATATGTTCGATCCCATGACGTTCGACCTGAAACCCGGACTCTACCGCATCGGCTACTCGTTCGGATGTTGGGATGCGGGGGCGATGGTAAATGTCGGTCGCCTCAGCATCGTCATGCAGCGTCCCGGTGAGACGGAGTTCTCTCCGATCCGAGCGGAGGAAGTGGTGCGGTAGCGACGCCTGCACACCTTGCCGAACCGATCATCGCGCCGCTATTCATCCCAGGCCTACGATCCTGGCGAAAGGAACCCGCCCATGCACCTCGCCCGTTTCCCGCGCGTCCGGCTGTTCCCCGCGCCCACGCCGCTGCACCGGCTGGACAACCTGACCCGAGCGCTCGGGGGGCCCGAGATATGGATCAAGCGCGACGACTGCACGGTCGTGGCGACGGGCGGCAACAAGGTGCGCAAGCTGGAATGGCTGATCGGTGAGGCGAAGGCCAAGGGCGCCACGCATATCGTCACCCAGGGCGCGGTCCAGTCCAACCATGTCCGCCAGACCGCCGCCGTCGCACGCATCTGCGGCATGACCTGCACCGCCCTGCTGGAACACCGGGTCGAAACCAACGATCGCGACTATCTGGCCAGCGGCAACGTGCTGCTCGACAAGTTGTTTGACTGCCGGATCGAATACCGCCCAAGCGGCCTGGACATGAACGCGGAAGCCGAGAAGAAGGGGGAGGAACTGCGCGCCGCCGGCGAAGCGGCCTATGTCATCCCCGGCGGCGGCTCCAACACCGTCGGCGCGCTGGGATATGTGAGCTGCGCCCAGGAACTGATGCAGCAGGCGGATGAGATGGGCATCGCCTTCGACCGCCTGGTGACCGCGACCGGCAGCGCCGGCACGCATGCCGGCCTTGTCGTCGGGTTGGAGGGCTGCAACGCCAACGTCCCCATCCTGGGCATCGGCGTCCGCCTGCCGAAAGACCGGCAGGAGGCGAATGTCTACAAGCTCGCCTGCGCCACCGCCGACTATGTGGGCCTGAAGACCCCCATCCGGCGGGAAGCGGTCGTCGCCAACTGCGACTATGTCGGCCAGGGCTACGGCATCCCCACGGAGGGCATGGCGGAAGCGGTCAGGATGCTGGCGCGGGAGGAGGGGATCCTCCTCGACCCGGTCTACTCCGGCAAGGCGATGGCCGGGATGATCGACCTGATCCGCAAGGGCGAGATCGGGAAGAAGGAGCGGGTGGTGTTCCTGCACACCGGCGGTGCGGTCGGCCTGTTCGGCTACACCGGCTTCTTCGACAAGGCGGCCTAACCGCCGCCGCCGCTGTAGTTGCCCTGGAACCAGCGGCCGCCGGGCAGATACAGCGTCCGGCCGTCGCAGCCGGGGCCGGCGGCGTCTCCGTCGATCCGGAACGTGGTGCCCTGGGACGTGACGGCGCCGCGCACCGTCCCGGTCCCGCTGCCGGTCAGCGCCGCGATGTCCATCCGGAACGTGTCATCGGGGTTGAGCACGCCGGCCAGGCGTCCGATCGGCATATAGCCGCGCGTGAGGGTTCCGCTGATGGCGCGCCGGGCGTCGACGACGAATTGCCACTGCAGTCGCGGGCAGGCGCCGGTGGGCGGGGTGTGGACGATGAAGACCTCGCCAAGCTGCACCTGCTCGACATGACAGCCGGCCAGCAGCAGGGTGGTGGCCAAGGCCAGCAAGCATCGTTTCATGGGGATCCGGGCTCCGTCGTCGAATGACGGCCCTTACGTTGTCAATCCCGGACGATCCGCAATATGGGACCGTCCGGGACCGACGCCGCATTCGGCGTCGGACGGCGGGGGTCGGCGCCTTTCAGATCGCGATGGCGTAAGCCGGCCGCCGTGGATCGGCGCCGGCGCCCATCATGCCGGTCTCGGGGTCCGTCACGATCGCCTCCACCGACCCGGCCAGCCATGTCCACTCCGGCCATTCCTGGATCGTGTGCCCGCGCGCGGCCAACTCGTCGCGCACGGATTTGTCGATCCGGCCCTCGACCGCCAGCCGGCCGGGGAAATACTCGAACGGCGCGAACGAGGAGGGGAAGTTGTAGGACGCCACCCGAGGCGCCTCGATCGCCGCCTGCGGGTCCATGCCGAAATGCATGACGTTCAGCAGCACCTGCAGCATCGCCTGCGTCTGCACGTCGCCGCCCGGCGTGCCGAACGGCATCACGCCGCCCTTGTCGGTCACCAGGATCGCCGGGTTCGGGGTCAGCCTCGGCCGCTTGCCGGGGGCCACGCCCGCCGGGTGCCGCGGGTCCGGCCGGCTTTGCGAGCCGCGGCCCGACGGCGTGATCCCCAGGCCCGGCACCACCGGCACGTTGCCCGATCCGTCCGACGGCGTGGCGCTGAACGCATTGCCCCAGCGGTCGACGGCGCAGCAATAGGACGTGTCCGCCTCGACCTTCGGCAGGTCGGCGTCCGTTGCGCCGAACATCCGGTTCGGCAGGTCCAGCGGCGCCGGCATCTGCCCGAAGGCGCGGTCGTCCCGCACGCCGGCGGCACGCCGGGCGATGGTGGCGGGATCGAGAAGGTGGTCGATCGGGACGTCGACGAATTTCGGATCGCCGAAGTGATATTCCCGGTCCGCGAGCGACAGGTTCAGGCATTCGACGATGCGGTGCAGGTAATCGGCCGAGTTATGCGCGAGCCCGTCGATGCCGACCTGCTCCACCAGCGCCAGCGCTTGCTGCAGGGCAGGGCCCTGGCACCACGGGCCGCAGGTGATCAGCTCATGCCCGCGCCAGGGGCGGCGGACGACCGGTTCGATGGCCGAATGGTATTCGGCCATGTCCTCCAGCGACAGGTAACCGCCTTCCTGTTCCTGGTAGGCAATGATCTTCCGGGCGATGTCGCCGCGATAGAAGGCGTGGTGCGCGGCATCCAGGCCTTTCATCCGGTCCGGCCCCGCCGCCCGGTCCTGGTCGGCCATGTATTGGATCGTCGCCGCCAGGTCGGTCTGCACGAATTTGTCGCCCGGCTTCGGCACCTGTCCGTTCGGCAGGAAGATCGCGGTGTTGCTGGCCCAGCGCCGGTATTCGTGCTCATGCGAGGCGATCGAACGCGCCAGCAGCGGATACACAGAGAACCCTTCGGCCGCGAAACGGATCGCAGAGGCCGCCACGTCCGCGAACCGCATCGTCCCGTGCCGGCGCAGCGCGGTGATCCAGGCGTCCGGCGCGGCGGGGACGACGGTGCGCAGCACGCCGTCGGGGATCTTGCCGCCGTGCTCGCGCATGAACAGGTCGGCGGGCAGCGTCTTCGGCCACCAGCCCAGGCCGGCGATGCTTTCAACCGTTCCGTCCGCCAATCGGATGATGATCGGCGCCACGCCTGCGAAATTCACCAGGTCGGGCTGCAGCACCCCCAGGCAGATGCCAGCCGCGACCCCGGCGTCGATGGCGTTGCCGCCGCCTTCCAGGATCGAAAAACCCGCGGCCGCTGCCAGGTAATGGCCTGCCGAAACAGCATGGCGGGTGCCGTAAACGCTCGGACGATGGGTCATCACGCGATCTCCCGGCTATGTCGGGACGAAGCGTGAGGCAAATCGGCCCCATCGTCCAGGGGCATGCCGGCGCAACTTGCCAAGGGAATATGCACCAACGGGGCGCTTTGCGTGGCGCCGGGCGGGTCGTATCCTGCGGGGCAGGAGGATGCCCGCGATGGATTCCGTTACCCTGTCCGCCACCGACGCCGAAGCGCTGGAATGGGAGCTACGCCGCGACATGGCGGCGGTATTCCGCGTCGCCGCGCGCCTGGGCTGGAACGAGCAGATCGGCAACCACAATTCGCTGATGCTGCCGAAGCGCACGCCGGACGAGGCGCCGACCTTCCTGATCAACCCGCGCGGCATGCTGTTCCAGGAACTGACGGCGAGTTCGCTGATCGTCTGCGACCTGGACGGCAACGTGCTGCGCGGGAAGGGGCAGTTGCGCAAGGTGGCGTTCCATATCCACACGCGTATCCACCTCGCGCGTCCGGACGCCGCCTGCGTCGTGCATGTGCATCCGCAATACCTGACGGCGCTGTCGATGCTGGCGGAGCCGGAGATGACGCTGTCCCACCACAACAACCTGCTGCTGAACGACCGGGTCGCGATCGACAATTTCGGCAGCGCGCCGGCCGACAGCCATGCCGAGGGCGACCGCCTCGCCGCCGCCTTGGGCGACAAGTCGATCCTGCTGATGGGCGGGCACGGCGTGACCGTCGTCGGTCCGACCGTGCATGACGCCTTCGACGAATGCTTCATCGCCGAGCGGACGGCGATGTACCAGGTGACCGCGATGTCGACCGGACGCCCGCTGCGCGAGCTGCCGGCGCATCACCGCCGCCGCCATCGCGGCCCCTGGAGCGAGAAGATCGACGCACGGCTGCACCTCGACGCCTGGCACCGCGTCCTCGACCGCGAGGAGCCGGATTACGCGCGTTGATGGACAGGATTTCATCCGAGCGTTTGCTGGTTGAAACCCGAGGTTCCTATAGTTGGCCGCGTGGTTCAGTCAGACAGCGGAGGCCTTCGATGTCGCATCTGCGTAATGCCCTTCTGGCCGGCGTGGCGATCGTCACCTTGGGTGGGGCGGCCAGCCTCGCTCAGGCGCAGACCGCCTCCTCCTCCCCGAATGTCCACGTGATGACGGTACGGACGCCGGACGGCACGCTGGAGCAGATCCGCTACACGGGTGACGTGGCGCCTCGGGTGGTATTCGTTCCGGTCACGCAGATGCAGGCGCCGGTCACGCAGATGCAGGCGATGGAATCTCCGTTCGCGATGCTGGACCGCATCTCGGCCGAGATGGACCGGCAGATGGCGATGATGATGCAGGACTTCCCGGCCATGATGGCGCAGCCAGCCGGTCCGAACACCGTCCAGGCCGCGTTCGGCGCGCTGCCGGCCGGGCCTGGCGTCTGCATGCGCAGCATCTCGGTGACGTTCACGGGCAACGGGCAGAACCCGCACGTGGTGCGGAAGACCGCGGGCGATTGCGGCCCGGCCGCCCCGGCGGTCAGCGCACCCACGGCCCTGCCCGAGACCGTGGCGCCGCGGCCGAAGGTCCCGACGATCGAGGCGAAGGACGTGCATCCCGCCGGCCAGCCCGCCTATCGCATGCTGGTCATCCCGGCGGCCTATCATCCGGGCTGATTGCGCCTGGGACCGGGTTTTTCGTCATGGCCGGGCTTGTCCCGGCCATCTTCGTTTGGGCGGCAATACACGGTCGGCCGGGACAAGCCCGGCCACGGCACGGAGAAACGCGACCTACCGGAAGATCGTATGCGGCCGTGCGCGTGCGAGCAGCGCCGGGTTCATCCAGGCGTTCGGTGACGGGGCGACGCCCAGCGGCGTGACCTGGGTCGGCTTGCCCAGTGCGCCCAGCGCCTCGGACAAGCGGTTGGCGCCGTCGATGACCTGCGGCAGCAGGTTGCGTGGCCGCGGAGGACGCATCCGCATCGACGGCGCGCTGATATGCATCACCGCGATCACGGCCCCGGTCGCGTCGCGCACCGGGGCGGCGATGCCGACCGCGCCGGCGGTGACTTCATCGGAGGTGATCAGGTAGCCGCGTCCCCGGATGCGCTGCAGGTCGGCGGCGATCCAGGTCGGATCGATGCGGGTCGCAGGGGTGAAGCGGTTCAGCCGCTGCGCCAGCAACTGGGTCTGCACGGCCTCGGGCGCGAACGCCAGCAGGATCCGGCTGCTGCCGGCATGCAACGGGCCGCGCTTGCCCATCTCGGAGTAGACACGGATCGACGGGTCGGTCTGGTAGATCGCGACCGTCTCGCTTTCCATCCCGTCGCGGACGCGCAGATAGACGTTCTCGCCGGTGGCCTTGCCGAGCGCGGCCAGGATCGGCATCGCCGTCGCCGCCAGCGCCCCTTGTTCGGACGCCGCTCGGCTCAGCGCGTTCCAGCGCGCGCCAAGACGCCAGAGACCCCGTGCTTCGTCCTGGATGGCGAAGCCGCGTGCCTGCAACGTACGCAGCAGGCGGAACGCGGCCGTCCGCGTACACCCCGCCGCCTCGGCCAACGCCGCCAGCGAAGCGGGGCCAAGCCGCGAAAGGGCTTCCAGAAGGTCGAGGGTGCGGTCGACGGCGGCGATGCTGTAGTCCCGTTGCGGGGCGGCGGTCCCGAGACCGGCGGCACCAAGGGCGGCGGCCTCGTCGATCGGAGGTTTGGTCTTCGATTTAGGGGTGGCACCTGCCGGTTTGGATGTTCCCATTATCTGACCCCTCGCGACGGTGACATGGCGGCGGATGCAAGCCCCGCCTGCCAGCCCCGGTCCGTTGCTGACTTTACTTTCGAGTAGAGTTGCATCCCAGGAAGTTCCCGTCAAAGCTGAGATTGCATGGGAGCTATGCAATTTCCTAGGTTTTGGCTAAGTTGTGTGCAATCTGGGATCCGCTTCGTCCCATTTGCGTCGTTCGGCGCGGTGCTTGCCGGTTTGGCGCCTTCTCGCTTGTCCTGGGCAGGCGGGTGGGCTAAAGCGCCGCGTTCAATGCGCGGCGGCCGACGCCCGGCGGCCTATCCGCCGCGGCGGGGCGTGCCGTGCCGGCTGAACAGTCTTCAAGTGCCTTCGGGCGGGCGTGGTGAAACTGGTAGACACGCCAGATTTAGGTTCTGGTGGCGCAAGCCGTGGGGGTTCAAGTCCCTTCGCCCGCACCATTGGCACCGCGGGCGCGATGCGTTTGGATCGGACGTGTTTGGATCACTGGGTTTTGTAAGGATTGGCTGGGACAATGCAGGTTACCGAGACGCTTTCAGAGGGGCTGAAGCGTGGCTACACGGTGGTTCTTCCGCTCGCGGACCTCGACGCGCGTCGCAATGAACGGCTGACGACCTTGGGCAAGACTCTCCGCCTGCCGGGCTTCCGGCCGGGCAAGGTCCCGTTCCCGATCGTCAAGCAGCGCTACGGCACCGCCGTCTCGGCCGAGGTGTTGGAAGAGTCGGTCTCCGAGGCCACGCAGAAGGTGCTGACCGACCGCGGCCTGCGCCCGGCGCTGCAGCCCAAGATCGACCTGGTCACCGAAAACCCCACGGCGCTGGCGGCCGACCTGGAGTTCAAGGTCGAGCTTGAATTGCTGCCCGACATCACGCTGCCGGATTTCGGCACGATCGAGCTGAAGCGGGTCAAGGCCGAGGTCCCGGCGGACAAGATCGAGCAGGCGTTGAGCGAGATCGCCAAGCGCTACGCGACGCTTGAGCCGATCCCCGCCGAGACGATCGAGGCCCGCGGCCATGGGGCCGTGAACGGCGAGGTCCTGACCGTCGATTTCGTCGGCAAGATCGACGGCGTCGCGTTCGAGGGCGGCACCGCCACGGATGCGGTGGTCGAGATCGGCGGCAAGGACTTCATCCCCGGCTTCGCCGAGGGCCTGGAAGGCGCCAAGCCCGGCGAGGTCCGGACGCTGAACGTGACCTTCCCCGAGACCTACGGCAGCAAGGACCTCGCGGGGAAGCCGGCGGTGTTCGAGGTGACGGTCAAGCAGGTGAACACCTCCATCGTCCCGGCGGTGGACGACGAGTTCGCCAAGAAGCTTGCGTTCGAGACGCTGGATGACCTGCGCGAGGCGGTCCGGTCGCGGCAGCAATCGGAGTTCGACGACGTCTCCCGCATGCGGATCAAGAAGGACCTGCTCGACGTGCTGAGCAAGCTCGCCGACTTCCCGGTGCCGCCTTCGATCCTGTCGCAGGAGTTCGACCAGATCTGGCGCCAGTTGGAACAGGCGCGCGAAGCCGGGACCGAGGACGCCGAGGACAAGGGCAAGGATGAGGCGACGCTGCGCGCGGATTACGGCGCGATCGCCGAACGCCGGGTCCGCACCGGCCTACTGCTGGCCGAGATCGGCCGCGTCAACGGCATCGCCGTGACGGAGCAGGAGCTGAACCAGGCGCTCTACCGGCGGGCGATGCAGTTCACCGGCCAGGAGGCGCAGATGCTGGAGCTGTTCCGCAAGCACCCGCAGCTTACCGACTCCGTCCGCGGTCCGCTGCTGGAGGACAAGGTCGTCGATTTCGTGCTGGAGCTGGCCAAGGTGACCGAGGAAACGGTGACCCCGGACGAGCTGATGGCCGATCCCGAGGAGACGAAGGCGGCGGCCTGACGCGCCGGATCGCGGTCCAAGGTTTTCAACCTGAAGTTGCATACTCGCGCGGAGTGTGCAATTCGTCGGCCGAGCGGGCAGCCGGGCGTTTGGCCGGGTGGCTGAAAGATGGGGCCGGAGCGCTTACTTAGATCGAGCGCCCGCCTGGATCGGGCGCTCAGTTTGGATCGGGCGTTAAATTGGATTGGCCAATTGGGGCTGAGCGGGCTGAACAACCAAGGGTGATGACCATGCGAGACCGCGATCCGGTCGAAATCTACGCCAACAACCTCGTTCCCATGGTGGTCGAGCAGACCGCCCGCGGGGAACGTGCCTTCGACATCTACTCCCGCCTGCTGAAAGAACGGATCATCTTCCTGACGGGCGCGGTCTACGACCAGGTCAGCGCCCTGATCTGCGCGCAGTTGCTGTTCCTGGAGTCGGAGAACCCGAACAAGGACATTTCCTTCTACATCAACAGCCCGGGCGGCGTGGTGTCGGCCGGCCTCGCGATCTACGACACGATGCAGTACATCCGCAGCCCGGTCAGCACGGTGTGCATCGGCCAGGCGGCGTCGATGGGCAGCCTGCTGCTGACGGCCGGCGCCAAGGGCAAGCGCTTCGCCCTGCCCAACTCCCGCATCATGGTCCATCAGCCGTCGGGCGGCGCGCAGGGCCAGGCGACGGACATCGAGATCCAGGCCCGCGAGATCCTGACGCTGCGCAAGCGGCTGAACGAGATCTACGTGCGTCACACCGGCCAACCGATCGAGGCGATCGAGCGGAAGCTGGAGCGCGACACTTACATGTCGGCGGAGGAGAGTCGCGATTTCGGTCTGGTAGACGAGGTCGTGGAAAGCCGTCCGGCGGCAGAGACTGGAGATTCGTCTAAATCCTGACCCAATCCCGGGCAGAATTGGCGGTCCGGGGCGTCACTTTCTCGCCCCGGAAATGCCACACC
>NZ_DASZTJ010000049.1:0-3683 GCF_035548235.1 Rhodopila sp. | reverse complement strand
GCCGCGGCCGGCCCCTCCCGGACGCCCCCATCTTGTCGGGCCGGAGGCCCTTACTTCGCCGCCACGGCCTGGCCGTGCGCGTGCGCCTGGCCGTTCACCTCGGCCGGCCCGTCGCCGTGGAACTGCGCCGCCTCGGTCGAGCCGGCGAACGCCGTGGTCGAGGACTTGCCGCCCGAGACCGCCATCGCGACGGCGTCGAAATAGCCGACCCCGACCTCCCGCTGGTGGCGGGTCGCGGTGTAGCCTTCGGCCTCGGCCGCGAACTCGGCCTGCTGCAGTTCGGAGTAGGCCGCCATCCCATGCTCCCGGTAGCCGCGGGCGAGGTTGAACATCGACAGGTTCAGGCTGTGGAAGCCGGCCAGCGTCACGAACTGGAAGCGGTAGCCCATCCGCCCGATCTCCCGCTGGAAGGCGGCGATCTTCGCGGGCGCCAGCTTCTTGCGCCAGTTGAAGCTGGGCGAGCAGTTGTATGCCAGCATCTTGCCGGGGAATTCGCGGTGGATCGCGTCGGCGAACCGTTCGGCTTCCTTCAGGTCCGGCTCGCTCGTCTCCCACCACAGCAGGTCGGAGTAGGGCGCATAGGCCAGGCCGCGGGCGATCGCGTAGTCGTTGCCGACGCCGGGCCTGATGCGGAAGAAGCCTTCCGCCGTGCGCTCCCCGGACAGGAACGGCCGGTCGCGCTCATCGACGTCCGAGGTCAGCAACTGCGCCGACTGGGCGTCGGTGCGGCACAGCAGGACGGTGTTCACGCCCTCGGTGTCGGCCGCCATGCGGGCGGCGTTCAGGGTGCGGATGTGCTGGCTGATGGGCACCAGGACCTTGCCGCCCAGGTGGCCGCACTTCTTTTCCGAGGCGAGCTGGTCCTCGAAATGCACGCCGGCGGCGCCGGCCTCGATCATCGCCTTCATCAGCTCGAACGCGTTCAGCGGCCCGCCGAAGCCGGCTTCCGCGTCGGCGATGATGGGCGCCATCCAATAGGTATCGTCGCGTCCGCCCTCTTGCCGGGCGATCTGGTCGCAGCGGCGCAGGGCGTTGTTGATGCGGCGGACCACGGTGGGAACGGAGTCGACCGGGTACAGCGACTGGTCCGGATACATCTGCCCCGCCGAGTTGGCGTCGCCGGCCACCTGCCAGCCCGACAGGTAGATCGCCTTCAGCCCGGCCTTGACCTGCTGCACCGCCTGGTTGCCGGTCAGCGCGCCCAGCGTCGGCACGAAGGGCTCCGTCTTCAGCAGGTGCCACAACCGAGCGGCACCCATCTCGGCGAGCGTGTGACGCACGCGAAAGCTGCCGGACAGGCGCTCGACATCCGCCGGGGTGTAATCGCGGCGAATCCCGGCAAACCGTTCCGGATCGCCGACGGACGACAGGCCATCGGGGGCATAGAGGGGCGAAGTGCGCATGATCTCGTCCTTTGCTGTAAGGGGCGCACCGGGATCGGTCCCGGTGGTGAGTGAATTATTGACATGCGCTGCGCTGCAAAAAAGTCTAAACGCTTGTGAAGACGTGCAATCCTGTCGCTGACTTCACTGAATGGCGGCTGATTTTGTAAAGGGTGTAAACATGAGCCGGACGCTGATCGGTCGCACCGTCCGCCGCCTGCGGACCGAACGCGACCTCTCCCAGCAATCCCTCGCCGCGCGGCTGGGCATCTCCGCCAGCTACCTGAACCTGATCGAACACGACCAGCGCGCCGTCACCGCCTCCCTGCTGATCAAGCTGGCCGAAACGCTGCGGGTCGACCTGGCGGAACTGTCCGGCACCCATGAACGCCAGGTCGCCGTCGGCCTGCGCGAGGCGTTCGGCGATCCGCTGCTGGGCGAGGACGCCGTCCCGGACGCCGAGGTCGAGGCGCTGGCCGCCGGCAGCCCCAATGCCGCCCGCGCGGTGCTGGCGATGTACCGCGCCTGGCGGGTGGCGCGGGAGGACGCGACCGGCATCGCCCTGCCGTCCGGCCGGCGCATCCTGCTGCCGAACGAGGAGGTCCGCGACTTCTTCGACAACCACGCCAACCATTTCCCCGCCCTGGAGGACGCGGCCGAATCGCTGGCGGCCGACCTCGCCCCCGGTGCGCCGGCCGAGATGAACCACGCGATCGCCGAACGCCTGCGCAGCCGCCACGGCGTGCGGGTCACGGTGCAGCCGCTGGAGGCCGCGCTGCGCCGCTATGACCCGGCGACCCGCAGCCTGGCCCTGTCGGAGTCGCTGCCGCGGGAGAGCCGAGGCTTCCACATGGCCTTCCAACTGGCGATGCTGGAGGCGCGGGACGCGGTCGAAGGGGTGCTGGCCCAGGCCAATGCCTCGACCCCGGAAGCGGCGATGCTGCTCCGGATCGGGCTGCTGAACTACGTCGCCGGCGCGCTGGTCATGCCCTATGGCCCGTTCCTGCAGGCGGCCGCCGGCCTGCGCTATGACATCGAGGCGCTCGCCGCGCGCTTCGGCGTCTCTTTCGAGCAGGCCTGTCACCGCGTCTCCACCCTGCAGCGCATCGGCGCTCGGGGGGTCCCGTTCTTCTTCGTGCGGGTCGATCCGGCGGGGAACGTCTCCAAGCGGTTCAGCGCGGCGGGGTTTCCGTTCGCCCGCTTCGGCGGGTCGTGCCCGCGCTGGGTGGTGCACACGGCGTTCGCCCAGCCGGGGACGGTGCAGGTGCAGGTGGCGGAACTGCCGGACGGGGCGGCGTTCCTGTGCTTCGCGCAGGCGCTGACGCAGCCGGTGGTGCGCTGGGGGGAGCCTCGGCCGACCTATGTCGTGGCCATGGGCTGCGCGTTGGGCAACGCGTCCGAGGTCGTCTATGCCGACGGGCTGGACCTGGAGCGCGCTCGGGTCGGGATCGGCCTGTCCTGCCGGCTGTGCGACCGCCCGGATTGCGGCAGCCGCGCGTTCCCGCCGCTGGAGCATCGGCTGAGCCTGGATCCGCTGACGACGGGGGCCAGTCCCTATCGGTTCGAGCCGAACCGCGGATAGCGGGGTTTCGGGCCGCAGATGCGAAGGAAGGGGGCAGAAAAAGAAAGCCCCCGGTCAAAGGCCGGGGGCAAGTATACAGGGAGGCTTCACGTCTGGGAGACGCAGGGACCCTCAGGCCCCTTTCCAGCGACAAGCGCTGGAACTCTGACGGCGCCTTGACTTTTCAACGCACCGCCGTAACTCGTGAGGCGTTGGTAGACCTCTGGTGGGGCGACGACCATCCCCAAAAACCGGCAGCTTCCATGCTCGCTCCGCATATCTGTGGATAGGTGTCATCGAACGATGCATATCTGCACTGCACAATGAGATTGTTGGGCAGGCAGTGCGCATATCTTTTGGTCAACGGCGGTCTGGGGATTACCGCTGTATGGCCGGACTGTCGGGCGGCGCGTCTGGTCAGACACATGTCGTGACGGCACGTTCCGTGGCGGCGTGCCTGGTGTTCGCACGGGTTTTTGCGCCGGTCTTTTTTGCGCCGGTCTTTTTTTGCGCCGGGGAATCCGTCGCGCCGGGATCCGCGCGCAGACCGGGCCGCCGCTAGGCCCCGGCCTGTCCGCCCGCCCGTTCGGCGGCGTTGGGGTCCCGCAGGAACTGCAGGAACGCGTCGTTCCAACTCAGCCCCTTGGCCTCGGCATAGGCGGTGATCGCCTCGACATCGGCGGTCACCGTCGGGTCGTTCATCGCGGCGTCCATGATCGCCCCGATTTCCGCCGAGATCT